>NZ_JAQSDH010000029.1:2904-27570 GCF_029945805.1 Flavobacterium sp. | reverse complement strand
CAACATTTACAAAAATGTCGCTTAACTTAAACTGTAATTTTTATTTGCATATCCAGAACTCCTTTTGCAGCGCTTTTAAGAAATCCTGTCTATTATGGAGCTATTTTTATCAAAGCTTACAAAGATGAAAAGGAATGTTATGTAAATGGATTGCACGAACCTATTATTACTAAATCTTTATTTGACAAAGTACAAGATGTTTTAAATAACAGAAGAAAAAAGCACCATACAAATCATAAAAAATTAAATGAAAACTTTCCATTAAAAGGTTTTTTATTATGTCCGGTATGTAATAATCCTTTAACAGCCAGCACTTCCAAAGGCCGTTCGAAATATTATTCGTATTATCATTGTATTAGCCCTTGTAATGGACGATATCAGCTTGATGATGTAAATATATGGCTAAACGATTATCTTAAGAGTATTACTCTGAAAGGACAAGTCAAGATTCTATTTGAGGAAATTGTCAAAGAACAACTCGCCAAACAAACTGAATCAAAACAGCTTGGGCCAAAACATTTTGAACAAGTAGATAAAATAGAACAAAAAATAGAACGTCTTCAAGATATGTTTGTGGACGGTGAGATTGATAAAAATGATTATCAAATTACTAAAACGCGATATGAGAATATCTACTTGGAACTAAAAGACAAAGAGAATGACACTATTGATAAAAAAGATGTTATTCAACTATATCAAAAAGGACTTAATAAATTAGATGTCATTGAAAAACAATACACTGAGGCGGATATAGAAGGAAAACGAATGCTAATTGGTTCGATATTTCCAAATAAAATCCATTTTGAAAATAAAAAAGTTCGAACCGCGGATGTAAACCCAATTTTAAACAAAATTACCAGTATAAATAGGACTTACGGAGGTATAAAAAATGGGACAAATCTAAAAAATTAGAGTTGTCCCATTGTGTGAACTCTATAGACTTATTTTCAAACCAAATTATAAGTTTCCTTGAAAATTTAATTCGACATTAATCCTGAAAAAGATTACCTCTAAAGTAATTTAATATTCACTAGTATGAAAGTGTGACTTAGATTTTTTTTCAAAACAAGAATTATCTTTTTTTGAAAGTTTAATTTTGCATCTACTATAATTTACGACTGTAGTTTAACTTTCCGGGAGAGTTAAAAATGTTGAAAAAGTTAATAATTTTTCAATACCAAAAAAAACACTTTTTTATTGGTACAATGATTATATTAATGGCTGATTAAATAAAATTGTAGTCATAATTTACCATAATCCCCCAACTTTCATTTAATCGAATATCACTTGAGTCGGCATTATAATTGATGCTTTGAATTTTTGCACCATTACTTAAATGAAATTTTGAAACAGGACCATCAAAGGATTCTAAATGAGCTCTGATTTGAGATTCATTAGGAATTTTTTTAAAAAATTGTGTCAATGAAGGGATTGGACTTAGTGTAAAAAACCTATTGACCCCTCTACTTTTGCATATTACTAGAATTTCCTTTATAGTTATTTTACCAGCTCCTTTCAATGTAGCCTCTGGCACCCTGAAAATAGAATAAAAAATGGCATATGTCACATCAAATTTACTAGAATAACCATCATCAGACAATACATCTTCCATGTTATGCGTTAACTTATTTCCAATTCTTGCACAAACCATAAATTGCGGTATGTTGTTATCTGTAAAAACAAAAACTGTTCTGTTTCCTGTAATTTTTTTTTCAAAAGGGATTAACGGATGTACTGGGTCATGTTTTAAAAATTCTATCCACTTATTGTCAAAACCATCTTGACCATACTGAAGTATCACTTTATATTAATTTAGAGGTTAAGTTTAGGATTTAGGCAATAAATGTTTTTGAACTTTGCCTAAAGCAGTTCTAGGAAGAGAATCAACTACTATAAAATTTCTTGGTATTTTAAATGAAGCAAATGTTTTTTTACAACTTTCTTCTAGTAATTCAGCGTTATAGTTTTCATTTGCAACAATATACGCAACTGGCATTTCACCTCTTGTTTCATGTGGAATTCCAACGACAGCTGCTTCAACAACTCCAGTTTGTTCTGTCAGAAATTCTTCAATTTCTCTAGGATAAATATTGAAACCACCGCTAATGATTAAATCGCTTTTACGACCTTTTAGAGTTATATAACCATCGTCAGAACATATTCCCATATCGCCTGTTTTGAAATATCCTTTTACAAAAGAATCGATTGTTGCTTGTTCTCTTTTCCAATATCCTGAAAATACATTTGGACCCTTAATATAAACTTCACCTTCTTCATCAATTGAAGCCAGATTTCCATTTGGCAACATAATTTTTACTGAGATTCCAGGTAAGGAAAAACCAATAGTCCCAGGTCTTCTTTCACCAATATATGGATTGCTAATATTCATTAAGGTTTCAGTCATGCCATATCGTTCTAAAATATCGTGTCCAAATTTTTTCTTGAAATCGGTCATGGTTTGCGATGATAAGGGTGCTGAACCACATACAAACAAACGCATGAATTTTCCAATTTTTTGAGCTGAATCAGATGCTAAATCAAGCATTCGAATATACATCGTTGGCACACCAAAAAATAAGGATGGGCGAAAAGTTAAAAACTCATTTTCAGCTTTTTGATGTTCAAATCGAGCAAGCAATTTCATAGTACAACCGCTAATTAACCAGCAATGGATACCATTTGCTAAAGCATGTACATGGAATAATGGTAGCGCCAACAAAAACCGGTCATTTTCGATAATTTGCCAACAAGTAACCAAATTAATTCCGTTAGAAATAAAATTATTATGAGTTAAGATTGCGCCTTTAGACAAACCCGTTGTACCACTTGTATAAACCAAAGATGCTGGAGTGTCACCATTAGTTACAACTGGAACAAAATCAGTATTCAAAGTTCTTACTTTTGCAATTAAATCTGATAATTTTATAGATTCAAAACCACCTGGTAATTCGCCATCACTAATAACTATTTTAGGTTCAGCATCTGAAATAATATGGGACACTTCTCTTTCTTTGTATAAAATATTTATTGGTATAAAGATTACACCTGTTTTTGCAGATGCCAAAAACAAATCGATCATTTCCACACAATTTTCTACATATACACAGATACGGTCACCAGTTACCAATCCCTGGCTTACAAAAAAATTGGCCATCTGATTGCTGCGGCAATCAATATCGCCAAAAGTGAAATTTTTACCTTTAAATTCAAGAGCTGCTTTATCTTTTCTGCCTTTTAAGGATAAATCAAATAGATTAATTAAATTCATTTATCAAAATTTTAAATTACTTAATATTCGTTATTAATTTTTAGTGAAATTAAACTTGCTACAAAAGCAAAACAACCTAAAGTTACGAAAGCAGCTGAAAAACTTCCGCTGAAATCAGCAATTTTACCTACTAATGGAGCGCCAATCAAAATAAAAATTATACCTAACATATTCACTAATCCCATGGCTGCTCCAGCTCTGCCAGGAAACATTGCGGCAGCTCTATTAAACAATCCTGCATAAGGCAATCCACAACCTATGCCTAGTAATAGAATTGCAATTATATCTAATACTAATATTTTGCTGAAATAAGAAAGTATAAAACAAGCCGTGGCATTTAATAGTAAGCTAAAAATTATAAGTTTTCTAACCCCAATTTTTAATACTAATTTACCCCCCAATGGTCTTGAAAATATTCCCAGAAGCAAGATTAGTGAGGCAACAAAAGGTATTACTAATTTATTTGAAAATTCAAAATTTTCTTTGAGCATTTCTGTTATCCACGATCCAATTACAATGACCAATCCAAAAGAGGCCATTTGAATAATTCCTAACAAATACAACTGACTATTGGAAAGCATTTTTAGCAAAGAACTGTGCGGGTGTTGTTTTACAAATGGGGTTGGCGCAATAAATAAAACCACGATAAATGCTAAGAAAGCAATAAACGCAGTAGAAATAAATGCTGCTGACCAACCATTAAATAAATTGGCAATTTGAGGTACTGCAAAAATTACAAAGCCAGAACCTAGCAAAACACTAGCACCATAATATCCTTGATACAAGGCTAATTTTTCAGTTGAAGTAGATTGGTAAATATATCGGGCGCCAGAAACAAAACTAGAACCAGTTCCAAAACCGATTAGAAATTTCCAAAGCAATAATTCATCATAACTATTGGAAAAGGACATTCCTAAATTTCCAAGAAATACAATTGAAAGAGCAAAAAACAAAACTTTTTTTGGTCCAAATTTGTCAGCTAAATGTCCAGCGGGAATTTGCATAAAAGCATGCGTTAAAAAAATAGCAGTAGTTAAAAAACCAAACATAGCTTTTGTAAAAGGTGCTTCTGGAGTATTAAAACTATCCATTAGCCATTCTTTAAGTGGCGCATGATTGGTATAATTTGCTGAAAAAGAAAAGCCGATAAAACAAGCGCAAAAAAGTGCTACTTTTTGTTGTACAACTGATAAAGATTGATTTACTTCCATAGTATATTTAATTTATTTTCTCAATTCGTATTGCGTTTAAAAATGATTTATTTCCCAATTTGGTAGGAAAGCCAATGCTCAGCCCTTTACCATTAGTAATTGTTACTATTACTTTTTTAATTACTGCTCGTTCACTTCCGATTTGTTTTAGAACATCAAAATCTTTTATCCATAATTGTCCGTTGATTGAAATATCAAAAACAAAATCTTGCACAGCTTGATCCACTTTAATAGTATCCAAATTATTTGCTAAAGTTTGTTTTTCTTTTACTGGAAAAAGATGTGCGAAATATAAATATACATAATAGGTTGCGTTGGTTAAATCAGCTTTAAATTCATTAATTCCAATTCTTTGCGTCTGAAAAATAGGATCATTCTCTGTATTTAAAATATTTAAATCGGATGCTGGAATTGAGCCATTTTTAGTTTTGACTCTTAAAGTTTCACCGCCTACATAACCCCAACTTCCTTCGGTATATTCTTTTTCTGGAATCCAACAAAGGGCGGCATCCTTATCTTCAAAATATCGTTTTGATCCTAACATTACATTTAAATCAGTAAAGTCATTATTAGTAAAGTACTTTGGGACAATATGACAGTTGAAACTATAAAAATCTTCCGTCTGATTGTTATTTTTGTCAAATGCGTGTAGCGTATTTTCACCTGATTTACAATAAACTTCTGCTCTTACAATATTATCAACTGCACTAAATTCTCCTAATTCTTTTCCATCAAAAACCAAAGTTATTTTCGGTAAATTGGTATAAATAGTGATGGGTTGTTTGAGTAAAGTATCATTAGAAACACCTGCTCGAATTGTCCAAGACTTTGAACCAAAAGCAATAAACGGAGTTTTTAAAAAATTTGCTTGATAAAGTAAATAAGTATCTTTTAATTCTCTTGTTTGGCTAACTATCCCTTTTTTATTAATATGAGGAACTGCTGCTCCTCTATATTCTGAATGAAAATCATTTAAATTCCATAATGTTGCTCCCGAAATAAAGTCTCTCTTCATTATAGATTTTAAATAATATTCTTGATAAACAGAACCATATTCAACAGTATAGTCAAAGCGTTCAGGTTCCAAAGAGTGTAATTTTTCATCTACATCTGCTCCATATTCTGCAATAAACACAGGTTTTTTTGGGCACTCTTTGTGAAAAATATCAATAAATTCATCAAATCCTTCTAGCTTTGGACTGTACCACCCTTGGTATAAATTCCAACCAATTATTTTGGGAATGTCTAATAATCCAGCTTCTTTATATAAATTATATGCGCCGTGACATGGAATAATTGTATAGCGATTAGGATCTATGTCTCTCAATAGCTTTTCAATAACATTTGCTTGTCGTTTTACTTCTGCGCAATAAACTTTATTCCTTTCAGGATTATCTTTAAATGGTAATCTTAACAACACTTCATTCATATAACCCCAACAAACTATAGAAGGGTGATTATAATTTTGAAATACCATTTCATTAATCATTAACATTGAATTATTTAAAAAATCCTCTGATTCGGTAATGGCATTTACAATAGGAATTTCTACCATAGTTAAAATTCCTAATTTATCGCAAAGATTAAGAACCAAGGGATCTTGTGGATAATGGGAAACTCTCAAAAAGTTTCCTCCCATATTTTTAATTAATTCGACATCTCTAACATGAATTTCGTCAGGCAATGCATTGCCAATATCTTGGTAACACTGATGTCTGTTAGTTCCAATTAATTTGAGAGGTTTTCCATTTAGAAAAAAACCTTTATCCGCTGTAAATTCAAACCAACGAACTCCAAATGAAGTGTCTTTTTTATCAAGAATTGTATTCGTTTTTATTTCTATCAAAGTAGTTCTTATACGATACAAAAAAGGATTATCGGGAGACCATAATTTTGGATTTTCAACCTGAAACGGATTGGTAGTAATTGAAATTTTTGTATTAGTTTCAACTATAAAAAATTTTGATACAACAGAAATCACAACTCCTTCTGGTGTTATTAATTCGTGTTGTAGTTTATATTTTCCCTTTTTAGTTGAAAAATTGTTAATTGTAGTTTTTACTTCTACCAAAGTTTCTTTATCTGAAACTTTAGGTGTTGAAATTAAAACTCCTGACGAAGCAAATTCTGGGTTAGAAACATTACTCAAATTGGAAATTAATAATGAAATTCCTCTGTAAATTCCACCAAAAAAAGTATAATCTGCGGATAACGGTGGTATTGAAGGATTTATAGAATTATCAACTCTAATGGCAATAATGTTTTTTTTATTAATAAGAATTAATGGCGTTATATCGAATTCGAAAGCAGAGTACCCACCAATATGTTTCCCCACATAAGTTTCGTTAACATAAAGTTCTGTAACTTGATTAGCACCGTCGAAATGAAGTACAACATTTTTTTTTGAAGCTTCATCACCAATTAATAATTCTTTACGATACCAACATGGACCTTGAAAAAAACCAAGAACATCGTCAATGGCATCTTTAGCATTCCAAGTGTGAGGCATTGAAACTTCGGTCCATGTAGTAGTATCTAAATTATTTTTGTAGTTTTCTTTTGAGTCAATTTGCGAGAATTCCCAGGACTCATTAATTGTATAATTTATGGAAATTTCCTGCTTATAATTTTGCGAATACAAAGTACTACTTGTAACAATATTAAAAAGTAAAGCCCAACCAAAAAAAATATAATTTAGGATTTTTTTCATCATTGCACTTATTCAATAATAATATTTTCCCATACATCAGTTCTGAATGGGGAAGCTGGCAAATTAGAATAGTTAAAAAGATTAGCTTCCCCAGTATTATTCCAGGCATAGCGAACTGCAACTGGTTCTTTTACTTCTGTAGAAAAAACAATCAATTTATTATTATCTATAAATGCAGTTGCTTTTACAAATTTTTTGTCATTTCCAGCGATATATATATCATTTAGTTTGTCTCCATTATAATGCAATTTCTTATTGAACAAAAAAGTAATTTCAACTTTACCACCTTTAACTTTATATTGTTGAAATAAAGGACCACAAAAATCAATTTTCTTTTTATAAGAATTGGCTAAAGCTATATTGGCCAACCTAACACCATACGGTAATTTATAGTTAACATGTAATTCGTTTAAATCGCCAATATCCATAGTAGGACACATAGCTGTATAAGGAACCTCTAATGTTTTTAATTGATTTTCTCGAATAATTGCTGCCAAATTACTATCGCTATATTTATAGGCTGTTAGTTGCAAAAAATAGAATGGAAAATCTCCAATTTTCCAATTTTTTCTCCATCCATAAATTAAAGCTTTCATCTGTTCCAAATATTCATTCGCCCATTCACGATTTGAAGTTCCTTGATACCAAATAACCCCTTTGATAGTATAGGGCATTAATGGCGCAATCATAGCGTTATACAAAACAGATGGTCGTCGATGTTGACGTTTAGTCATGTAAATAGAACGAGGCTCTTCTGCTTTAGGATTTTGGTTTTTTGTTTCGACAAATGCAATGCTATCTTTAACTTTGTCTATTTCCCATTGACCCCAACGTTTGTATATATTTTTTAAAACAGGATTTTCTTTCATATTTTCTGAAGGTGTCCAACATTCCGCACCTGTTCCACCCCAATTTGCTGTAATAATACCAATAGGAACAGAAAGTTCTTTTTGCATTTTTCTAGCAAAATAGTAGCTCATTGCAGAAAATTCTTTTACACTTTCGGGAGAACATGGCAACCATTTTGATCCTTCTGAAATTTCACTTTGGGGTTCATCTGCTTTTTTCTTCTTAACATTAAACAATCGAATATTTGGATAAATAGATTCGCTAATTTCTTTGTCAGATTCTTTTACTTTCCGCATTACTAATTCCATATTGGATTGTCCTGAAGAAAACCAAACTTCGCCAAGCAAAACATTTTTTAATATTATTTCGTTATTTCCTTTAATTGAAATGGTATGCTCTTTAAAACTTGCCTTATCTGTTGTGATTTCAATTTTCCACGATCCAAGATTATCAGCTTTTGTAGTGAACGAATTATTTTGCCAGTCAACGGTTATCACTATTTTTTCATTTGGTGAAGATTTTCCCCAAAAATTCACTTTAGAATTTTGTTGTAATACCATATTATCTGAAAAAAGCAAAGGCAAAGTAATTGTACCGTGCATATAATTACAGAGTAATAAAAAAACTATTTTTAATAGAATTTTCAATTGAAATTATTTTTTTAAAAGGTTATTGTTTATTTTTTCTTTTGCAAAAATTCTAACACTTTAAGAGCATATCTTTCGCCTAACATATTAGCACTCATAGCATCAAAATGGATATTATCTTCAAGTAACTTGGTCCCTTCAGCAGTTACGAAATCACTATTTGAAATATAATCTTTAATTTTTCTAACTACTATTGTATTAAAATCTATAAAATCAGCTCTTTCTGATAGTTCACCAACAATAAATGGTAAATTTGGTTCGTTTAAATCTTTTCTTAAATTTTCTACCATTTCTTTTAAATTGGCTTTGTAGGTTTCAAAATTATCTGCTTTTGCATCTTTATTATCAGATGAACCTTGATTCCAAATTATCGCTTTTAATTTTCCATGTTTTTGAGCTTCTTTGGCTCTTTCAATTGTTGCGTCATAGTTTACCTTTCCTGGTTTAAACCATAATTTTATTGAAGAACCACCTTGAGGATTCATTACCAATCCAAGAGGTTTTTTTAACGTTTTTTGCAAATTTAACATGCACTTATAAGAAGGACTTACTCCTTGGATTTTTAACTCTTTTCTAATATTTGAATATTTATTTAACGGTTGAGAAGCCGGTTCAAAATTACCATCTCTATTTAATAAAAAAACATCATTCATAATGCCTGCATCTTCAGTTGGAATTTCGCCTCTTCCTGACATATTTGATTGTCCAATTGCCAGAATAATGTCTAGTGGTTCTTTCTTTTTTACCAAAGATGATTCTGATTCTAAATAGGAAATAAGTTCGTATTTGTTATCATTTAGTTCTTTCATCAATTTCATTAAAGCAGGATAAAATTGAAATGCATTATTTACTATACCCTTATTTGCATCTGTATTAGATGGATCAACATCTTTTGCTTTTGGGTCATTATCTTGGTACTTGAAAAAGTGCCACCCAACACAAGACTTGCTATTTAATAAATTCAAGCAAAAATGTTGGTAGGCATTTCCTTTGTCTGTTTGTGTATTTACGGTAAAACCAGCACCAGAAGTATTTGGCAATCCTGAATCCATTGCTTTTGTATAGAATTCAGTAATCATAAATGGCTTTTTAGCATTTTTATCCCATAAGTCAATTAACACTGGATCTGGTGACCAATCGCCATAATAATTGATAGATAGAATATCACAATATTTTCCGGCTGCAGTAATTATTGATTCCGACTTTTTAGCTTCACCATGTAAACGACTCCCAAGATAAAGGTGGTTAGGATCGTATTTTTTTATAGCTTTAGAGACTATTGAATAATATTTATCGGCAACATATCCTGCAAATTCTTCTCTAATTTTATCAGTGATTTTATCTGTTGAAATTCCTTTTTGATCTAACCATTTTGTTGCCGCTAAATAACCAGCATCTGCTTTATTATCTAATTTTAGATATCCTTCTAGATTATCAATTCCAAATGGTAATTCGTTATCAGAAAAATATCCAAATAGATTTTTGTCATTGGCATTTTTTTCTAAATTTTTTGCTTTCTCATCACAAAAAACTTCAAATTCTGGATCAAAAACAAAAATACATTGATTTGGATATCCAGTGTTTCCTGCCAATTGATATGTTCCTCCATGCTTTTTACCATAACCGTTCATAAAGCTTAGATTGGGAGAATACGTCCATGGAAATTTAGCAGTTTTATTAAATTCTCTTGTTAATTCATCCTCGCTCCATGAACCTGAACCTGAAAATCCAAATTTTTCTAAAGAGTCAATTGTATTTATAATCCAATTTTCTTTAGTTCTAAATTGATTGTCAAATTCTAATTTATTAGTTTCTGATTTTCCTGGTCGGAGTGAATTAATAGCCACTTGTATATTTCTATAGCCAAATGGATCAATAATCCACCAACGATTTCCTTGTTTTTCAACTCTAAAAAACCCTTTTGCCTCATATTTTTTTGAAACATCGCTCCCATAAATTGAAATACTATTCGATTTACATTTATAGCCGTTTAAATTTTTAACAATACAAGTTTCATATGCAGCCCAAGGCATATCCTTACCTTTTACCCATGGTTTTGCTTCAGTTAAAATAGACTTATAATAAATTCCAACCATACCATTCAATTTAATATTTGAATTAGCTTGTGGCTGAGCATTTATAAATTGAAAACTAATGCAAATCGCTACAAATAGATTTTTCATTACAAACTATTTTTTTTAATTGTATCCGGGATTTTGCGGATAATTCCCGCCCATTGCGTTTATTTGACTAATTGGAATGGGCCATCTTGTGTGTGTCGAAACATTAAAGTTATTTCTGACTATACTATAATTTGTCGCTGATTGTTGATTTGCTATTATATCAGTTTTAAATGTAAGTGGATTGTAATTGATTCTATTTAAATAACTGTAAAAATCTAAATTAGTACTATATACATAGTTATTAATATTACTATTATAATAACAGCCTGAATGTGATTTAATTTGTGCTTCCATTGTAATTGCACCAAATCTTTTAAGCACATACCATCTATGTCCATAACTTTCTTGCCCAAATTCTCTAGCATCTTCATCAAGTATATCTTGTAACGTTAGAGTTCCCGTTTTGGGAGCATTACCTGCACGTGTCCATACTAAGTTAAAATATTCTAATGCTGCACCCAAATTACCTTTTCTAAGATAAGCTTCAGCACCCAATAGACATGTTTCAGCATATCTGTATATAATAATATCTTTAAAAGAAGGATTTTGAGTAACATCTCTTGTCCATTTATCGAAGTATTTAGTAGAACAAGAATGTAGACTATAAGCAAAATTGTTTGTGCCGCTCGAAACCATAAACTTAGGTACTACGTCACCATTAACAAAACTAAAATTTAGTGTTTTATTGATTGCAACAGAGGCGAAATTTGGCAAATAGGTTTGCAATTGAGCAACTATGTTAGCAGGTAATCCTAAATTTTGATTTGGTAAACCGTTAATATAAAGGTATTTTATATCATGTGATTGGATTATTAATTTTCGAACTAATGGGGTTCCCACTGGAATGTTATTAAATGTAAAAGTATGTTTGTAATATTGATTATATCGTTTGTCATTTATTTTATCATACAATCCTAATAAATAATCGTTTGGATAAACTCTCCCCCAAGAAACACCACCTTGAAGCATATCAGTAATGAGTGACGCTCCTGTTGATCCGTTTAGTATTGTTGACCTATCATATCTTGTTAATGTTGCTGATGCAAATCTATGGCCAGACAATGTTCCTTGATAATTTAAGGCTGCACCTCCAATTTCATTACTCCATTGATGAACAAAAATAGATTCTGAATTATTTAATTTAGCACTCGTTGCAGAGGTGGACATTGGAGTGAATACATCTTTAGGTTCAGGCATTAATGTATAAGTTCCTGAATTTTTTATATTTTCAATTTGAACAATAGCGTCATCTAAATCCATTGACGAACTTTCACCATTAACAGGCCACATATCTGCTAAAGCTTTTACATGACAAGCAAATCCTTTAGTGAACCTTCCTTTTTGCAGTGTTGTCCATGCGAGATGTTCTATTGCAAAGTCTAAGTCTTGTTTAATTTGTGTCATAACTTCAACTTGAGTTGCTACTTGATAATTTACAGGACTATTAACATTATAAGGAGTAATTGCTGTTGTTGTGAAATAAATATTATCAAATCTTCTAAGTAAATTAAAATAAGCGTGGGCTCTGAAACAATAGGTTTCACTCAAAGCTTGAATTACTAATGGATTAGATTGGTCTAATTTTAATGCATAATAAATAATTTCATTGGCTTTACCAATAATATTATAATTGTATTTCCAAAAACCTTCTACATCACCATTATCAGAATTCAGTTTAGATGGTTCATACCATGCTGGTCCTTGCCATTCTCCTGAACTCTCACCTGCCCTTGTAAAAGTAATATCATCACCACTTAAAAGCGTTGAAGCCGCAAGGCTGTTCTCAGAATTTCCAGAACCTGACAAATCTCTTTCTTTACTGTATAAAGCAACAACAGCTAGTCCAATACCTTCTGGTGTGTTATAAACAAAATCTGTGTTTAAATCAGTTTCATTTTTTTCATTAAGAAAGTCAGCACAGCCAACAATGAATAAAACGACAATTAACGAAATGAATAATTTAATTTTCATAATAAAGAATTTAAAATTTATAATTATAAGGAAACATTTATTCCCATATTAATAGTTTTTGGTTCAGGATAACTAGAGGGGCTTGTCTCTGGTCCAAAAGATTTATACTTGGACCAAGTGAAAAAATTCGTAATTGAAGTGTAAATATTTAGCTTGGCAATACCATTTCTGGATAACCAATTATTATCTCGAAAAGTATAACCCAGTGAAACAGTTCTTAAACGAATATAAGATGCATCCTGTAATCCTAGAGCCCTTAAATATGTGTCGGCCACACTATTTGGCAAAGGTGCTTCTTGACCTAATCCACCTGGAGTCCAATAGTTCACTTTTATACCGTTATTCCTGCCAAAATTAGATCCTCCATTATTAAAATCGTATAAATATGAATTATTTTTAGTAACCCCTTGTACCGTATAGAAATCTAAAAATAACTCAATCCCTTTGTAATTAAAAGTAGTACTTAAAGAGCCAATCCATTTAGGTGCTGCGTCGATAATTTTTTTATCATCTATTGTAATTACTCCGTCTCCATTAATATCCTTGACACGAATTGATCCTGGAAATGCTCCAGTATTCGCTTGTGCTGAATTTGCCACTTCTTCATCAGTATTAAAAATTCCGTCAAAAATATATTGAAAATAAGAATCTATATTGTGACCGATAAACCAACCATTATTAGGTTGGTCTAACGGATTTCCATTTGCATCCGTTTGACCGTCAATTTGTAATAATTTGTTTTTATTTTGGCTATAATTTATGTTAACACCCCAGGAGAAGTTTTTATTTTTAATAATTGTAGAATTAATTGTTGCTTCTAAACCAGTATTCTGTACTTCACCAATATTTGTTAACTGGTTGTTATAACCCGAATTGGCAGGTAGTTTTTTATAAATTAATAAATCAGTTGTTCTGGTATCATACCATTCGAGACTTCCAGTTATTCTATCATTTATGAAACCAAAATCTAACCCAATATTAGTAGAAGTGGTCTGTTCCCACTTTAAAAAAGGATTTGGCAATGAATTTTCTGAAAGAAGCCCAACAGAATATGTGTTTGAACCCCCAAATAAGAAATCATATTCATTTACTGTAGAAGTAGATTGGTAAGGGCTAATTCCTTGATTTCCTACAACTCCGTAACTAAATCTTAATTTAAGATTGGTAATTGACTCTATATTCCGTAGAAAGGATTCTTCATTTACTCGCCATGCAAATGAATAGGATGGAAATAACCCCCATTTGTTTTGTTCGCCAAAAACTGACGAACCATCTTTTCTTAGCGAAGCTGAAAAAATATATCTATCCAATAAAGTGTATCGTATTCTTCCTAAGTAGGACAACAGCTGTCTGTTACTAATGTTTCTAACAGGTTTATTTAGGGTAGTAGCATTACTTATTCCGTTTACACCAAAAAAATCACTTAAAAAGCCTGTCGCATTCTGGGAATAAGATTCATCTCTGATAACGTTAGCACTTTGCAATAATGTAACATCAAAACGATTTTTACTATTAATTACCTTATCATAAGTTAGTATGTTTTCGGTTAGCCATTCCGTATTTTTTTTAAAACTAATTTCGCCCCATCCTTGAGTTGATGCCCCAAATTCATGTAAACTAGTTTGATAACTTTCCTGGTCTTCACTCTTAATGTCATACTTGCTATTAAATCTGTATTTTAACCCTTTAGCGATATCCAGTTCGGCGAACAAATTTGCTAAAAATCTATTTGTCATTGTAACATTAGTATATTCACGACTATTCCATAGTGGATTATATTTATTGTCCGTTGTAACAAATCTCGCCAAATCACCATTTTCATCATAAGGTGAAGAATAAGGTGATAAAGTAATTGCTTTTTGGAACATATTGTTGGAAGTGGTTGAGTTATTAGTTCCATCTTCACTTTTAGTTACTGAATTGGTATAAGATAAATTGGTTCCAATTTTTAAAGTCCTAGAAATTTTTTGATCTATATTAACTCTCCCATTAAGTCTTTTAAAATTTGATTTAGTAATCATACCATCCTGATTAAAGTAGTTTAAACTTGTAGCAATTTTAGTGTTATCATTTCCTCCTCTAATACTGATATTTGAACTATTTAAAACTGATGGCCTGATTAAGGTTTTCAGCCAATTAGTTGTTTTACCAGCCTGGTAGTTATTTATCAAAAAATTATCTCCAATTGTATTTAAAATTATTGCTTGATCAACTGGATCACTAGAGTTTTCTAATTCACTGACAGTTCGAAATTCACCTGTTTGTGCTAATAATTTTTGAGTCCAATCTGTTCCGTTCATTAATTCAAAATTTTGTTTTAATGTTTGAATAGAAGTGCTTGTACTCAAGTCGATCTGCATTTTACCAGAAGTCCCTCTTTTGGTAGTAACAAGTATCACACCTGCAGAAGCTCTTGCCCCATAAATAGCCTGAGAAGAAGCATCCTTCAATACTTCTACGCTTTTTATATCATTGGCATTTAAATCATTAATATCACTCACGGGTGAACCATCAACAACATAAAGAGGGGAATTACTACCAGATAACGATCGCTGACCACGAATTAAAACCGACGAACTTCCGCCTGGTCTAGAGGAATTTACTGTAACACTAACTCCAGCTACTCTCCCTCTAAGCATTTCATTTACGTTTGTTGTTGGAACAGTTAACATTTCTTTTGTGTTTACTGAAGAAATGGCTCCTGTAACATCTTTTTTTCTTTGCGTACCATATCCAACTACAATAACTTCTTCTAATTCATTTTTTCCCTCAGCTAAGGAAATATCTATATTTGTGGCATTACCCACAACTATAGTTTGTTTTTGAAAACCAACATAACTATACGATATCGAAGATTTAGTATCTGTGACATAAATTGTGTAATTACCGTCAAAATCGGTGCTAGAACTATTTGCCCCAGAGCTAACTGAAACTCCGACTAAAATTTCATTTTTGGAACCAACAACTTTGCCTGTTATTTTTATTTTGCCAATTTGAGCATTCGAAAATGCTGTGAATAAAAGAAAAATTAGGTATATTATATTTTTCATTACTAGTATATATTATTTAAAAAAGTTAAGATGTATTTAATATTATAAGTCATTTATGGGATTATATTTTGGCACAAGACTTTTTATAAAAAACCAAGCCACTAAATAAGCTAAAGCACAAATTACAAACATAATTGTATATCCAGTCTGAATATGACCTAGTGCAGCATAATAATCGAAAAGTCCCCCGCCTAATTTTGTAACCAACACACCCCCGATTCCTCCCGCCATTCCTCCGATTCCAATTACAGATGCAATTGCTTTTTTTGGAAACATATCAGAAACTGTTGTGAAAATATTAGCAGACCATGCTTGATGAGCTGATGCTCCAATTCCAATAAGTAAAACAGGCATCCAATAGCTAATGTGTCCTAATGGCTGTGCTAACAAAACAACCAAAGGGAAAAGTGCAATAATAAACATAGCCTTCAATCTAGCATCATAGGAATTATATCCTTTTTTAATAAAATACATTGGAAACCAGCCTCCTAATATACTTCCAAACATAGTCATGCTATATAAAACTGCTAAAGGAAGTACGATATCTGCACCTTTCAAATTAAACTGAGCTTCAAGGTATTTAGGCAACCAGAATAAAAAGAACCACCAAATACCATCAGTCAAGAATTTACCTGCTGCAAAAGCCCAAGTTTGTTTGTAACCTAAAAGTTTTAACCAGACTACTTTTGAACTATTGGATTGGAATGGAACGTCTGCCTTTGAAATTTCATCATCATTTATATATTTAAATTCCTCTTTTGACAATCTTTTTTGGTTTTCTGGCTTTTCATAAAAAATAAACCAAAAAAACATCCAAAGAAAACCAATTGCACCCACTAAAATAAAGGCGGTTTCCCATCCCCATTTTAATGCTATCAAAGGAACGGTTAAAGGAGCTAATATTGCTCCTACATTTGAACCTGAGTTGAAAATTCCTGTAGCTAATGATCGCTCTTTCTTTGGGAAATATTCTGCTGTAGCTTTAATCGCTGCAGGAAAATTACCAGACTCACCGAAACCAAGAACTGCTCTTGAAATCATAAATCCTGCAATTGAAATTGGCACCGCACCAATTCCTACCCAAGCCAAAACGTTCGAGAAAACTTCTCCAACTACAAGAGAATAAGCGTGCATTATCGCACCTAAAGACCAAACGAAAATAGCAGAAAGATAGCCCCATTTTGTTCCTAATTTATCTATGATTCTACCCGCAAAAAGCATAGAGATGGCATATATAAATTGAAATACTGCAGTGATATTGGCATAGTCAGTATTTGACCAATGAAATTCTTCAGATAATCTTGGAGCTAATAAACTCAACACCTGCCTATCTAAATAATTGACAGTTGTCGCAAAGAAAAGCAAGCCACAAATTGTCCAACGATAATTCTTATACTTTATATTCATGAATGGGCAGATTGAAATAAATTAAGGCATTCATGTAACATATATTTTTTACTGTATTTCCGACTAATTCTAAATCATTTGGCAATTCACCATTTCTCATTTCTTTTCCTAAAATATTACACAAAATTCTTCTAAAATATTCATGACGAGGAAAAGACATAAAACTCCTTGAGTCGGTTAACATTCCGATAAAATTGGATAATAATCCAAAATTAGAAATTACATCTAATTGTTTTTGAATGCCATCTTTTTGATCTAAAAACCACCAAGCAGCACCATATTGCATTTTTCCTGTAGTTGGACTTTCATTAAAATTTGCCATCATCGATGCAAACATCTCGTTATCTTTTGGATTTAAATTGTACACAATCGTTTTTGTAAGAGAGGAACAGACATTTAATTTATCAAAAAAACTTGACATTTGACTTGACGAATTTTCGTCACCAATAGAATCAAAACCTTTATCTGGACCAATGGTCTCCATCATTTTAGAATTATTATTTCTGATAGCACCTACATGAAACTGTTGTACCCATGATTTTTCACTATCCATAATGGCTAATTTAAATAGCATTGCAGATTTGAATTTATTGATTTCAGGAATGGTTAATTCTATATTTTTTCTTGCTTTATTAAAAATCAAAACTATTTCATCTTCATTAAAATCCTCAGCATAAAATGTACTTAACCCATGATCTGAAATTCTACAACCCATTCCGTGAAAAAAATCATGACGTGATTGTATCGATTTTATAAAATCATTGAAACTTATAATTTTTGACCCACAACAATTTTCTAAGGCAGTTATCCAATTATTAAATTCTACTAAATTTTCAATATTAAGTGATTTATCTGTTCTAAAAGTTGGTAATACTAAAATTTCAAAATCTTGTTCTTGAATTTGTTTGTGATACCGCAAATCATCCGTTGGATCATCTGTAGTTCCAACCATTTGAACATTCATTTTTCGTAATAAATTTTTCACACTATATTCTGGCTGCTGAAGAAAAGATGAAGTTTTAATATATATATCTTCTGCAGTTTCTGAGTTAAGTAAAGTAGTAATTCCAAAATAATTTTTTAGTTCTAAATGCGTCCAATGATATAAAGGATTTCTCAAAGTAAAAGGAACAGTATATGCCCATTTTTGGAATTTTTCAAAATCTGATGCGTTACCAGTTATGTATTTTTCTTCAACACCATTAGCTCTCATAGCCCTCCATTTGTAATGATCTTCATAAATCCAAATTTGGGTTATATTTTCAAATTGACGATCTTCGGCAATATCTTTTGGAGATAAATGGCAATGATAGTCTATTATTGGTTGTGTTTTTGCGTAGTGATGGAACAATTGCCTTGCTTCATCATTATGCAACAAAAAATCATCGGTTAAAAATGTTTTTTTTGACATATGGTACCTATTAAAATAGACTTTTTTCAATTCCCATTTCTAATCCTCTTAATTCTGCCAAACCTCTTAATCTTCCGATTGCCGAATATCCTGGGTTTGTTTTTTTATTTAAATCATCCAACATTTGATGACCGTGATCTGGTCGCATTGGAATTATCCTATTCGTTTTCTTTTGAATCGTTAAAATAGCTTTAATGACTTCATACATATCTACATCACCTGTTAAATGGTCAGCTTCAAAAAAACTTCCTTCAGCATCTCTTTTTGTACTTCTTAAGTGAATGAAGTTCATTTTTTCACCATGCCGATATACCATTCCAGCAAGGTCATTTTCTTCAATTACACCATATGAACCAGTGCACATAGTAAATCCGTTAGATGGCGAGTCAATTGCTTCTAACATTTCCTTTAAATCTTGTTCAGTACTTACTATCCTTGGTAAACCTAAAATAGAATAAGGTGGATCATCAGGATGCATGGCCATTTTTACACCTACACTTTCTGCTACAGGTATTATTTCTCTCAAAAAGTAAAATAAATTTTCTTTTAATTTTTTACGATCAATATCATTATATCCTTCCAGTACTTTTAAAAAAGCTCCCACTGAATATGTTTCTTCTGAACCAGGTAAGCCTGCTAAAATGTTTTGTTGTAATTTTATTTTTTGTTCATCTGATAAAGAATCGAAACAAGTTTTAGCTGCCTGAATCTGTTTTGAAGTGAAATCATTTTCCGCTCCAGGACGTTTTAGAATATATAAATCGAAAGCCCTAAATTCATTGACATCATAACGCAAGGCTTTAGATCCATCGGTCATTTCATAAGCTAAATCAGTTCTAGACCAATCAAGAACTGGCATAAAATTATAACAAACAATACTAATCCCACAAGCTGCTAAGTTTTTAATGCTTTGTTTATAGTTTTCTATAAAAAGCAAATAATCACCTGTTTGTTTTTTTATATCTTCATGTACTGGTATACTTTCAACAACTGACCAGGATAATCCAGCAGCTTCAATTGTATTTTTTCTGATCATTATTTCATCAACTCCCCAAACTTCCCCATTGGGAATGTGGTGCAAAGCATTAACAATTCCGGTTGCTCCAGCTTGTTTAACATCAGACAATTTTACTGAATCATTAGGACCGAACCATCTCCATGTTTGTTCCATTAACTTATATTTTTTAATTTATTTGTTATATACTTGAAACCCCAAAACCACCATCAACATTTACGCTTATCCCGGTAACAAATTTTGAAGCGTCGCTACACAACCAAATTAAAGTCCCGCTTAAATCTTCAGGTATACCAAAACGACCCATTGGTGTTTGACTCAATATTTTTTCTCCTCTGGGCGTCAAACTTCCATCTGGATTTAACAATAAGGCTCTGTTTTGCTCTCCAATAAAAAAACCTGGAGCTATTGCATTTACTCTAATTCCCTCTCCAAATTTAGACGCCATTTCAACGGCCATCCACTTTGTGAAATTATCTACAGCTGCTTTTGAAGCGGAATACCCGACTACTCTTGTTAAAGGACGAGTTGCTGATGCAGAGGAAATGTTTATGATAATACCTTGTTTTTGTTTGGCAAAAATTTCCGAAAAAACTTGGGAAGGCAACATTGTTCCTATAATATTAAGGTTCAATACCTTTTGCAAATCGTCGGTTAACATGTCATATATTGCTTTATCAGGAGCAATAGTTGCACCTGGCATATTTCCACCAGCAGCATTGATTAAAATATCAAGTTTACCATATTTTTCTATAATCTCATCTCTTAATATTTCAAGAGAATCTTTATCTAAAACATTAGCCACCACTGAAAAAGCTTTGCCGCCATTAGCAACAATTTTATTGGTAACAAGGTCTGCTTCGGACATAGATAGACCCATAATTCCTACATTAACGCCAAATGCAGCTAAAACCTCACCCATTTGACCTCCTAAAACTCCCGCACCACCAGTAATTAATGCTACCTTCCCATCTAAATTAAACATATTATTCATAAACTATTCTTTGTTTTTAATTGACTGAATCAAACTCAAAACTGATGAAGTTACAACTTCAATAGTTTGGTAGTCTTTTTGTTCCATCAATACTTTACTGATTAATTTACTACCCATTCCAACTGCGCAAACTCCAGCTTTAAACCAAGCTTCAATATTTTCTTTAGTAGTATCAACTCCACCAGTTGGCATAAATAATAGATTTGGAAAAACATCTTTGATAGTTGTCATAAATTCAATTCCAAGAATATTCCCAGGGAATAACTTTATAAATTTGATACCTGCATTTTCTGCCGCTATAATATCAGACGGAGTCATACATCCTGGACTATAAAATATATCATTAGTAACTGAATATTCTGCAATTTCATGTACAAACCCTGGGCTTACTAAAAAATCAGCACCTGCTTGAATATATTCCTTGGCCTGCACTAAATTTTTTATAGTACCTATTCCGATAAGCAACCCAGGCATTTCGGCGTTTCTCAATTTTATCATTGCTTTAAAATTATTGAACGCAGATTCACCACGATTAGTGTATTCAACAGCTTTAATTTCTGCTTTGTAAATTGCTTTTAAAACATCGATACTGATTTTTTCATCAGCATTAAAATACAAAGGGAGCATACCTTGCTGCTTAATGGAATTCGTTACTTGTTGGGTAGTCATCATTAAATTATATTTTTATTTTTACTACTAATTTCTTTATTTCTGAATCACCAATCATGGGCGCATGAACGTCATTAGGAAAGAAAATCGCAAATTGATTATTGGTTAACTGAAAAAACATATCCGGTTGTTCATTAAAAAAACGCACATCTTTTTCAGGATTATATGCTCCTTTTTGTAAATAACATTTTTCTCTAGGTTTCCAACCAAAAGTTTCAACTCCACTAACACAAAACTGAATATCAATGTATTTATCATGACACTCAAATTTTTCTAAACTTGTTGCTTTTAATTTCCCTTGTCCTGTAGTAATAAATGCTTTAATTTCATTCGGAAATTCTATTATGGCATCATTGATCGTACTAAAATCATTTGAAGCTATGTACTGAAAAGCATCTTTAAATGAAGGATGTAAATTAAAATAATTTTGGGCATTTTCTATATTGTCAATTATCATTGTGCATTTTTTAACGTTGAACTCTTCCACTACCATCACCTTTCATCAACTCTCTTACATCATTAATCGTAGCGTGATTTAAATCTCCTGGAATAGTATGCTTTATCGCACTTGCAGCCACCCCAAACTCTGCTGCTTCATTCATTGGCATTCCTGTTACCAAACCATAAATCAATCCACTGGCAAAAGAGTCTCCACTACCAACTCTATCTACAATTCTAACATTATATTGTTTTGTATGATAAAAATCTGTTCCATCATAAACTAGTGCACTCCAGCCATTATCACTAGCACTATGGCTTTCGCGCAATGAAGAAGCTATAAACTTAAATCCAAACTTAGCCTTCATTTGTTTAAAAACATCTTTAAAGCCATCTAAGTTTAATTCGCCTTTAGTTACATCTGTATTAGCAGCTTTAAAACCTAAGCATAAATCAGCATCTTCTTCGTTTCCAATACATACATCAACAAATTGACACAATTCTGTCATTACTTCACGAGCTTTTTCTTTAGTCCATAATTTTTTTCGGAAGTTCAAATCAATACTAGTTGTAATGCCTCTTTGTTTTGCTGCTTTTAAAGCTGCTAAAGTCAATTCCGCTGCTTCAGTACTTAATGCTGGTGTGATACCTGTAGTATGAAACCAATCAGCATCTTTAAAAATTAAATCAAAATCTAATTCTTTGGCATTTAATTTAGCAATTGATGCATCTGACCTGTCGTAAATAACTTGGGAAGCGCGCATGGATGCCCCCGTTTCTAAAAAGTAAATACCCAAGCGATCTCCTCCTCGCACAATAAATTGCGTATCAACACCGTATCTTCTTAAGTGATTAACTGCAGACTGTCCAATTGCATTATCTGGCACTTTTGAAACAAAAGTTCCGTTTAATCCATAATTGGATAAGGCAGCAGCCACATTTGCTTCTCCACCACCGTAAGTAATATCGAATGTATCGGCTTGAACAAATCTTTTAAAATCCGGCGTTGATAAACGCAACATAATTTCACCAAGGGTAACCACTTTTTTGCTCATTTCTATATTATTACATTAATACATTTAAATTTTATGTTCTATAAATTTTGATTGTTCGTGTTCGCGCACGAAAAGTTTCAAATATAAATAATATTTTTAGATATTGATAAATAAAAATTTTAAATATTACATATTGCCTTAAAAAATATGTGATATATAAAAAAGTATTAATCCAACATTTTTACATTACATTGTAGATAATCATTTAAGCTTCTGAATTAATTTGAGTTAAATATTTACTTCTTACAGCTTTAAACTCTCCGCTACTATTTATTTTATACCTACTTCTTTACAATTCTTATTGTCTTACCATAATCCTGTTGAGAAACAATAACAGTGAATACACCACTGGGATATGCTTCTCCAAGTTGCAAATTTGAAACTGCTCGAGGATTTATATCTGCTTTATCAATGAGTCTTCCTGTAATATCATAAACTGAAATATTTACTCTTTCTTCACTTGAACTATTTACACTTAAATTAAAATTATATGTACTAGGGTTAGGAACAACAATTACTTCAAAAACTGATGGTAATGAAGAAATGTCTAATTTTGTTACACATGTTTTAAATACTACTACTAATGCTGCATTATAAACGACTGTTCCACAACCATCGCTAAATCTTGCTCTGAAGTAGTTAAAGCCGATTTGTGGACTAATTATGGTATAACTTATTCCTGTAGCATTAGTTATATTTGACCAAGCAACCGAATTTAATTGGGTTGTTGTTAGGGATACAGCTGAAACAAACCTTTGCCATTGTATGCTTCCTGATGAACCTGCTCCTATAGTCAATACCTTACTAGTAAAGCTTGTACATAATGGTGCTTTTGCACTTCCTGATGGTGTAGATGCACTTGCTGTAATAGTTTTGGACACTGGTTTTGGCTTAATTAAAACCGCATAGGTAGTATATACAATTTGAGAACAAGAACCGATTGTAACAGAAGCTCTAAATACTGTTGAGACTGTTAAATTACCTGTTGCAGTTGTCTTTCCAACCCCAGCTAATGAGGTCCATGTTGATGATGACACTACAGGATAAAGTGTTTTTTGCCATGTAACGGTTCCAATATTATCTGATAATGTTAATAAAGTACCTGTTCCTGGACATAATGAGTCTGTTGTTGACGCAGTAATAGTACCCGCAATAGCTTGTGTACCTATAAAGAATGTCAACACATTACTATAAGCCGAACTACATGGCCCGTTTGTTACTCTCGCTAAAAACTTGACTGACGATGAAATATTGGTCACTATATAAGTCGATCCTGTGCTATTTACTGAACTTGTGCTAAAACTTAAACCTATTGCCGACGTTGAATTATTAGGTGCTGGCAAATAATTAATTCCACCATCAATAGAATACATCCATTGAATTGAGCCAATATATCCTACAGCTAAACTTAAAGTTCCACTTCCTGAACCACTACAAACTGTACCTCCGCCTTGAGCTGGAGTTGCTACTGATGAAATGTTATTGATAGTTAACACTAATGTCTTTGTATCTAGACAGCCTGCAGTATTGGAGCTAGTTGAAATATAGGTTCCGCTTGTTGTATATGTTTGATTGTTGATAGACCATGTATAACTATTACATGCTGTGACAGATTGTGAACTTGAAGTACTATTGTTTATTGTTAAAAACAAAGTTTTAGTGTCAGTACAACCCGCCGGATTGGTACTTGTTAAAGTATAGGTTCCGCTTGTTGTATATGTTTGACTGTTTGCAGACCATGTATAACTATTACATGCTGTGACAGATTGTGAACTTGAAGTACTATTG
>NZ_JAQSDH010000029.1:0-2804 GCF_029945805.1 Flavobacterium sp. | reverse complement strand
TTTATTGTTATTGTTGCTGGCAAACTTGAAGAGCTACATCCATTTCCATCAGTATAACTGTAAGTGTAAGTCGTATTTACTGTTCCGTTATAAGGGTTAGTGATACTGAATGTACCTCCACTTGGAGCACCTATTAAAGACATAGGTATTCCTGAGCATCCTACAACATTACTTGCTGTTACAATTGGTAATGGATTAACCGTAATAATCATAGTGGCGTTATTTGCACACAAACCATTTGTTGGAGTAAAGGTGTAAGTTGAAGTAATAGTATTGTTTAAAGCCGGTTCCCATGATCCAGTTATATCATTCAATGATGTAGTTGGTAAAGAAGATAATGCATCACCTGAACAAATAGCACTTATTTGAGTAAAAGTTGGTGTTACTTTTTGATTTACAGAAACTGTTACAATATTACTAATAGCGGCATTTAACCAATCTAATTTGCATAAAACTCTAGCTAATCTTCTATAATAAGTTGTTGTATTGGGGCTTATATTAATTGAATAAGAGGATTGGTTTTGATTGATAATATTAATGAAATTAATATTATCAATTGATGATTGCCATTGATATTCGATGGTGCCAATTTGCCCACTTGGTGCAATTAATTCTAAAAAAGGAGAAGGAATTTGTCCTTGACAAATTGTTTGAGAACTTGAAATAGTTCCACCATTAATAGGATTTGTACAAGGTGGTATAAACTCATGCATACCTCTACTAGGAATATTGATACTACTAACTAGATTACCATAGTAATCCACACCTCCATTGTTTGAAATTAATTTACCGCTTGAAATAGCCGGTGAATTTGAATTTAATTTATATCCATCAAGCGTTGTTATTCCTACTAATCCGTTCCCAGGGTTAACCAATAGTGGATTTAAAATTAATTTATTTATATCTGTTGGCTCATCTGAAGGATGATTACCATAGAAAATATTATTTTCAATTGTTCTGTTTTGCCCAATTGTTGCAAAAGCATAACCACCTGTTCCTGCATTATAAATAATATTATTAAAAAAATTATAGGTGTGATTATTTCCGGAATTTTCATGAATAATATTAGGTCTTAACCCGGACTTAATATAAAAAACATTATTGTAAATTTCATTTCCAGCGGAAGAATAATTTAAAAAAACCAAATCTCCTTTGTCGTTTTGGCTAATACAATATCTTAAAGTACAACCAACATCTTCTGGGTCGGGAATTCCACTGGTATTATTTGCAGAACCTCTTGTATTACATCCCCAATAAATTCCTTCAGAATTATCATGACTGTAACTATACTGAAAAATGATTCCAATACTACCGAAATCTGGATCATACATACTCCCATCAACATTTCCAGGATTAACAGTTTGGGTTGTTGCCCTATTGAAGTATCCTTCATTATATTGAAAAACAGTTCCTTTAGCTCTAGCTGTAAAAATTGTGTTTCCAGTTGTACCTAATGCTGTCTCGTAACAAGTATTATTTTCAATTAATCCAGTTTGATCCGTACATCTAATTATCATTGCATTTTTGCCAATATGATGAATAACGTTATTTAATATATGGATATTAGTAAATCGTCTATCAAACCAATTAGTATATTCTGTACTTCCCGGATAATAAACTTTCCATTCATTGTCGAACGCCAATCCTATATTTTCTGAATAGCTAATATTACAACCACTTATTTGAATATCATTAAATCTTGATTTATTAGTAATAGATTCTGTAAAACCAAGAACAGAAAAATAAATTCCGCCAGTTCTTTTAGTAATAGCGTTATTAATTGCAAAATTGCTATTACCTAATTGCCCTTTAATATGATGAATATTTAAATTATTAAGATAAACATGGTTAGCAGTTCCATAACCATCTATGGCTACCATAACACCTCTTCTGTCGGCTCCTAAAGGATTATTATTTAATGTCCCGTCTGAGATTCCTGTAAAAAAAAGATTATCAGGATAGGAAGCATTGGTTAAATTACAATAAAAAGAAAAAGTTACTGAACCGCTTAATGAAGTTCCTGATGTATTTGTTGGAGCTGATTCTGACAATCCAGTGGTACCAGCAGTAGTAACTTTATATGCATTTAAACCATTATATACAATTTGATTAATTGAATAGTCTGTATTAATTGCAAATACTGATAATATTGGATAATTAGTTATTTCTAAATTATTAATTTCAATATACTCTTGATTATAAAGATAAACAACACCCTCTCCAACTAAACCATTACCATTTAAAATGGGATTCGTGCCTGTTCCATAACGATTAATTACAATTGGATTTAAAGCTGTTCCAGAACCGATAAATTTAAGTTGCTGTCCATCCCAAACACTTCCGCATTTTAAATAAACATTCGAACCAGCTGTGATGGTTAGTAAATTCAACATTGAAATATTCTTCCATGCTGTAGAAATTGAAGTACCATTATTTGAATCTATTCCAGCAACTGAATCAATATAATAATTAGCTGAAAAAATAAAATTTACACTTAATATCAATAAAAATAAACAAATCTTTTTTTTGTAATACATAGTTATAAGAATTATTGATTCTACTTTTTAGAAAACCCCCTTTCAAAATTGAAAAGGGGTTTATTTAGGATTTTTATAAAATAACTTATCGTTTAATCACTCGAAGTGTTTTCACTTCTTCACTTTGTGTTAACACAACATTGTAAACACCACTCGGATAACGATCTCCAATTGTTGTTGTTTCTAGGTCTAATACACGAACCTCTCTTTGGTCAATCAATCTTCCAACCATATCGTAAACCTTCATTGTAACAACCGATTCGCTTG
>NZ_JAQSDH010000028.1 GCF_029945805.1 Flavobacterium sp. | reverse complement strand
CGGCCTCTGGCCTCGGGTCAAATCTTTTTTTAGAAACCCTATTCATTTATTTGGAGAGGGTTTTTTGTTATAAATTTTTTAGAAAAATTAATTAAAGACTTACCGAACAGAGAAGTTAATCCCGAAACTTATGGAAGACTGCGCAGATGGTACTGCAGTTATGTGGGAGAGTATGTCGCTGCCTTTTTTTTAGTAAGCCTTCCACTTTTAGTGAAGGGCTATTTTTTTTATAGGAGCATCGTGTTCGGCCTTTGGCCTCGGTTCGCTGCCTTTTTTTTAGTAAGCCTTCACTTTTAGTGAAGGGTTATTTTTTTTATAGGTACAGCGTGTTCGGCCTTTGGCCTCGGTTCGCTGTCTTTTTTTAGAAAACCCTATTCATTTATTTGGATAGGGTTTTTTGTTATATGATTTTTTTTAACTGCAAAAAACACTAAGAAGGCGCAATGGATGAAAAATATAGAGTGTTTCTATTAATTTTGGTACACGGATGGTTTCAGATTAAAGAGATTGGTAAAGATTTTATAAGGATTTTTTTTTAACAGCAAATAGCACAAAAGGCGCAAATATGAATGCATTACTGAGAACTGCATGAATTACTTTTGGCACTCTGATGCTTTCGGATTAAACGAATTGACACGGATTTTAAAGGCGAACTCTACCTAGATAAAAGCATCATTATGGTTTAAAATTACACTATATGGCAGCAATCTAAATTAACGTCGTCTTTGGTATTAAAAAAAGAAAGCAAATTACCATATAGATATAAAGCAGATAAAGAATTAATTACAGCTGTTTATCATAAAAATTTAGGTCGTAACTGCTAAACTAGTTTGATTGACAAATTTTAAAGTATAATAATTAGAGTAAAAAGATAAATATTATTAAAGAGAACAGTGCAAATAGCTCCAAATATTTTAGAAAGAAATGTAAAGCTATAATCCAATGCAGAATTTAGTAATTGAAGTATGAGAATTTAATATTTCTGGGAATAAATTTTATTGGTCACTTATAATTCACTCGCTTAATCGAGAAATATAATTTATTATCTTACAGAGAGCAACTCGTGTTGTTAGATTTTTTTAAGAAAATACTTAATAATTCAAATCTGGTTTTGCACTCAGAGCTAGGATTGTACTATTAAACGAAGCGATGAATTACTAAGATAGTTATGAATTAACGTTTAGTGTAAACAAAATAAGACTATTAAAAATATCGATCTCATTATGTTGAAGATTAATAGCAAATTTGTATCAACTTTTAAGTTCATTCGATGAAATTCAGTTTTTTTCTTATGTATTCCGGTCTTTCTGAGAATGGCTAGTGCTTACTACAGCTTATGCATATTCTCCGCTAAAGTGTCAATAAATTTCGAAATTGGTCCTTTAATCATCATCGCCATCATTGGATTGAATTCGCCATCAAAATGCAATTGTACGGCACTTGATGTGTCCGAAAGCGTTTCAATATCAGCGGTTAACGTAAACGGTAATTTATCGCTAGCCGCTTTTAAAATCACTTTTGAATTTGGCGTGGTTTCTTTCAATCTCAATTTGATCTCAGGCATTCCTTTTAAACCAAAATTGAAAATATCATCACCTAAAACTTCAAATTTGGCAATATTTTCCGGCATTAATTTTTCAAAGTTTTTGACGTCAGACAACGATTCAAATAGATGTTGCGATGATTTTTCTACAGTAACTTTTGGACTTTCTAAATTCATAGCTTTTGTTTTAGAGAAAAGAGGCAACAAGAAAGAAAAAAAATGTATTAATTTTTCCTTCTAGTTCATTTCTTTTATAATTTTTTATTGTTTTTTATAGTTTTTTATTTCTTGGTTCTTACTTCTAATTTTTACACACTCCAAGTCGATGGGCTTTTACGCCATTCTTGCAATGTGTTCAGTTCATTTTCGGTGATATAATTTTTGGCTACAGCCAGATGCAATAAGTTTTCGTAATTGCTTAATGTTTTTAAATCGATGTTCGCATTTTTAAAATTTTCTTCAGCTACATCAAATCCGTAGGTAAAAATTGCAGCCATGCCTTTAACATGCGCTCCAGCTGCTTTCAAAGCTTCTACAGCCAACAAACTGCTGTTTCCAGTGCTGATTAAATCTTCAACAACTACTACATTTTGTCCACTTTGTAAAAAGCCTTCTACTTGATTTTGTCTTCCGTGTTTTTTGGCTTCCGGACGAACGTATACAAAGGGTAGTCCCATATATTCGGCCACTAGAACTCCAATACCAATTGCTCCAGTTGCAACTCCGGCAATGACGTCGGGTTTACCAAATTCTTTTTCAATATGTTTAGAAAATTCTTCTCGTACATAATTTCTTATCGCTGGAAATGAGAGTATTAGTCGGTTGTCGCAATAAATTGGAGAATTCCAACCCGATGCCCACGTAAAAGGATTTTTAGGATTCAATTTAATTGCATTTATTTGTAAAAGCAATTCGGCTGTTTTTTCGGCTGTGTCTTTATTAAAAATCATAGTACAAATGTATAAAGTTTTTGTCAACGACAAACCTCTTTTTTTAACAAACGAAATCCAAAAGGAAACCGATTTTCAGTTGTTTTTGCTTGAAAGTGTTGATATTGAGCAACTCATCATCAAAATGTTTCAAAACAAAATTCAGAAAGCTTCGTTATATTATCCAGATGAAAAAGCTATTCTGAAAAAGTTGAAGGAAAAAATTCCAGTTTGTAAAGCTGGAGGTGGATTGGTTTACAACAAAAACGGCGACGTTTTATTCATTTTTAGAAATGGAAAGTGGGATTTACCTAAAGGCGGAATCGAAAAAGGTGAAGAAATTGAAGATACTGCTATGCGGGAAGTAGAGGAGGAGACGGGCGTTGGAAAACTAACCATTAGGCATAAACTTCAGAAAACCTACCATGTTTTTAAACGCAACGGAAAATATAAACTCAAAGTCACGCATTGGTTTGAAATGGATTCTTCTTTTGAAGGCATCACCGTTCCGCAGTTAAAAGAAGGCATAGCAAAAGCGGTTTGGCTCAATCCCGATGAAGTTAAAGAAGCGTTAAAAAATTCATTTGAAAATATCAAATTGTTATTTGAATAAGACAAAATCACGATTTTGAAGAGTTTTTTAAATACAAATTATCAAAGTTCGTTTTGTGATCGTACGAAACCTTGTGCTAAAGGAAACGTTAAAAAATAGTAGACAAAAATTTATTTGTTACCTTTGTCAAATGAAAAATCAGTTTCACATACTATTTATAATGCTAACTATTGGCTTCTTTTTGGCGCCAACTTATAGTTATGCATGTGGAACTAAAGTCGATAAAGACTGTTGTAGAAAAGAAGTTCCTTCAAAAACTGAAAAGAAACAGTGTTGCAATGATAAGAGTTCAAAAGACCAAGACAATGGTTGTGAAGGAAAGTGTGGGCATTCAAACTGCACAACTTCATCTGTAACGTTGAGTGTAATTTTGCTTAACGAAATTCAATTTACAAATAACAACTTTGATTTTTCTAACGAAAGAAATGTGTTTTATCATGCAGAAAGCTTTATTACTGCTGGGTTCACATCAATATGGCTTATTCCTAAAATAAGCTAAATTTATTATATGACAGCCGTACTTATGTCAAATTTATAGCAATCGCTATATTTTCTACGCAACTTTTAAATGAATATTCTAATGTTTTAACATTTAAGTCAATTTAATTTAGTTGTATTAATTCAAAATATTTAAAAAAAAATCAATTTCAAAAGAGTAAATCTTTTGTTATAAAACACATATAAAAATGAAAAAATCAATATTAAGTATAATGGTAGCTACTACTCTTTTGCTATCGTTTACAACTAGTAGTGCACAAATAAAAAATGCTAAAACTGAAACTGTAAAAATTTACGGAAACTGTGGCATGTGCGAAAAGACAATTCAAAAAGCAGGTAATTTAAAAAAAGTAGCAGTAGTTGATTGGAACAAGGACACCCAAATGGCTACTTTAACCTATGATGCTAAAAAAACGAATCAAGATGAAATTTTAAAACGTATTTCCTTAGCAGGGTATGATAGTGATAAATTTCTTGCGCCTGATACGGCTTACAACAATCTTCATGGGTGTTGTCAGTACGACCGAGTAGCGAAAATTCCAATTAAGGAAGCAAAATCAGAACTGACAAGTACAGAAAATCTTTCCAATCTTGAAACTCATGGAGCATCAACAGAAATAATCAATCAAAATAAAAATCAATTAAAGCCAGTTTTTGATAACTATTTCAAACTTAAAGATGCCTTCGTTTCTACTGATGGGAAAATGGCCGCGACTGAATCGTCTACTTTACTGACTTCTATTAATGCGGTTCAAATGGACAAACTAGAAATGGATGTTCACTTGGTTTGGATGAAGGTTTTAACTCAAATTAAAGTCGATACACAACAAATTGCTGATACTAAAGATATAAAAAAACAACGCAATCATTTTATGACGCTTTCCAATAATATATATTCATTAATTAAAGTTTCGAAATTCGATACGACCGTGTATTATCAGTTTTGCCCAATGGCAAATGATGGAAAAGGGGCCAACTGGTTGAGTAAAGATACTGCGATAAAGAATCCTTATTATGGTTCTCAAATGTTAAGCTGTGGTAAAACTGTTGAAACTATAAAATAAATATTGCAAATCCCTTTTGCAGCAAAAAGGGATTTGATTTTTATATATTAACTCGTGAATACTTATGAAAATTAGAAAACACATAACCACTATTTTGCTATTAATTTTTAGCTTTAGTGCCTTTGCACAAATCCAAGTGGGTGACATTCTTCCTTCAATAGAATTGAAAAATAATTTTAATGAGCCAATTAACAGTAATCAGTTTAAAGATAAATACGTACTAGTTGATTTTTGGGCTTCGTGGTGCGGACCTTGTCGATTAGGCAATAAAAAATTGGTGAAGCTGCATAAAGTATTAGATCCTTCAAAAATCGAAATCATCGGAATTTCTATTGATACAGACCAAAGCAAATGGATTAAGGCAATTGAAAAAGATAAGTTATCTTTTTTACAATTAATAGACCCAAACGGATTTGATGCTAAAACGGCAGTTTTGTTTGGAGCTGAAGAGTTACCTTCAAAATATCTTTTCAATGATAAAGGTGTATTGATACTGAAAAATCCAACGGATGAACAAATAATTAATTTAATAAAATAAAAAATGAAGACCCTATATATAAAAAATATCCTGTCACTAGCACTGGTATTATTATTTACAACAACGAGTAACGCACAAATTTCAAAAGCAGAAATTAGAGCTACAGGCTTAACTTGCTCTATGTGTTCCAATGCCATTAACAAGCAATTGAAATCACTTTCAGAAGTTGAAAATATTGAAATTGATTTGAATACAAATACGTTTGTAGTCACGTTATCCGATAGTAATTCTTTGCAACCCTCTGTCTTTAAAGAAAAAGTAGAAAAAGCTGGTTTCTTTATTGGTTCGCTTGTACTAACAGTAAGTCCAGAGACTATAAAAAACAGTTCTTTTATTGTTGTAAACGATAAGGAGAATACCAGTAAAGTAGTTCAGATTCAAGTTTTAGACAAAGGCTATGTAACGGATAAGGAATTTAAAAAATTAGTAAAATCATATAAAAATAGCACTACATTTAACAACAATAACGAAGCTGATTTTCATGTCAAAATTCTAAACTAATGAAGAATTTAATACTAATAATTTCGGTATTTATTTTTCAAAAAGCCACAAGTCAAGAGTTATTTCTAGTTACCGATCCCGCGAGTAATGTTCCTGCAAATTCTTTAGGGGTAAATGTTTTGCAATCTCTTTTTAAAGAAGAAATTGAATCAGGATATAATTATCATTTGATGCCAGAAGTAACTTATGGCCTAACAAAAAATGTAATGTTGCGAGCGTCGGCTTTTGTCAGCAATACGAATAGTCAATTGGTTACTGAAGGGGGAAGTTTTATGGCTAAATATCGTTTCTATTCCGAAGATGATCTAAACAGTCATTTTCGTTTGGCTGCTTTTGGAAGATATAGTTTTAATACTGCTGATATTCATCAAGAACAAATAGAAATTATGGGGCATAATACTGGTTTTGAAGTTGGAATTGTAGCTACTAAATTGATAAAAAAACTGGCTATAAGTGCTACCATTAGTTTTGAAAAAGCTTTAGATAACAAGCCCGATTATTCGTTTCCAGATAGTTTCGGCGATAATGCCACCAACTATACTTTATCTTTTGGAAAACTGATGTATCCTAAAAAATATATAAGTTTAAAACAAACAAATATTAATTTGATGGTAGAATTTGTAGGTCAAACTATAAACGAAAATGGTAAATCGTATTTAGATGTTGTTCCGGTAGTTCAATTTATTTTCAACAGTCAGGCTCGTTTAGATCTAGCGTATAGACAAGAGTTAATGAGTTCTATGATACGTTCTGCACCAAATGGCATTTATCTCAATTTATATTATACTTTTTTTAATTTAAGAAGCTAGTACAAAGTGATAACTTACTCAAAAACAGATGAAACTATTTGTAAAAAATATGGTATGCAACCGATGTATTTTGGTTGTGAAATCCGAATTAGAACAACTCGGATTTGAATTGCTAGATGTGAAACTAGGGGAAGTTCAGTTCTCAAAACCCTTGGATGATGTAGAAAAAAAATTGATTTCAAATCATCTAGAAAAATTTGGGTTTGAATTATTAGGCGACAAAAACAGCCAATTAATTGAAAAGATTAAAGCTATTTTAATTGATTTGACTCAAAATACTGAAAAGACCATCGATTGTAAGTTATCGGATCATTTAGTGCGTAATTTGAATAAGGATTATAGTAAATTAAGCAATTTGTTTTCAGAAATAGAGGGTATTAGTATTGAAAAATATTTCATAAATCTTCGAATAGAAAAAGTAAAAGAACTTATTTTTTATGATGAGTTATCGCTTTCAGAAATTGCTATTGTATTAAATTTCAGTAATGTGGCGCATTTGAGTAATCAATTTAAAAAAGTTACTGGATTTTCTCCCTCGTACTTTAAAACCATGAAAAATAACAAAAGAATTCAGTTGGATAAATTATAAGCTTTGCAATTCATAACCATAATTGTGTAAGTAATTAGCGTTTGATTTGCTGAAATTTGTATTCAAAACTTGAAATTATGAACCATATCTATACAATTACAGGAATGACTTGCTCTGGTTGCGAAGCTAAAGTCAAAGCTGATTTATCCAAAGTTGAACATGTTACACAAGTTGATGTTTCAAAAGAGGATAAACAAGCAAATGTTACTGTGTCTGCACCTATTGAATTGAAAACATTTCAAAATGCTTTGGGTGGAAAAGATAGCAAGTATCAAATTTCAGTACCAAATTCTGATTCCAATAAAGAAATAAAAGCAGCAAGTTGTTGTTCATCAGATAAAAAAGAAACAAAATCTCATCAACATAATCATCAACAAGAAGCAGGAAAATATTATTGTCCAATGCATTGTGAAGGGGACAAAGTTTATGATAAAGCGGGAGATTGTCCGGTGTGCGGAATGGATTTGGTAAAACAACCTTCTTCTGTAATGCATTCATCACAATATACTTGTCCGATGCATCCCGAAATAATTCGAGACGAACCCGGTAGTTGTCCTATTTGCGCAATGGATTTAGTTCCCATGCAACCCACAGCATCCGAAGATGCTCAAGTCTATTTAGATTTGTGGAAAAAAATGAAAATAGCCTTAGTATTCACAATTCCTGTATTTATAATTGCAATGTCAGAAATGATTCCAAATAATCCCATGTTTCAGCTAATGGAATTAAAACTATGGAATTGGGTTCAGTTTGCTTTAACGCTGCCTGTAGTTTTTTATGCTTGTTGGATGTTTTTTACAAGAGCATGGAAATCAATCATTACGTGGAATTTGAATATGTTCACCCTGATCGGAATCGGAACAGGAGTTGCTTTTCTGTTCAGTATTTTCGGGATGCTATTCCCAAACATCTTTCCGTCTGAATTTAAAACAATGAGCGGAACTGTTCATTTGTATTTTGAAGCTACGGTGGTAGTTTTGACCTTAGTTTTACTAGGTCAATTATTAGAAGCAAAAGCACACAGCAGAACAAGTGGTGCCATTAAAGAATTGTTGATATTAGCACCAACAGAAGCTACATTAGTCATAGATGGAGAAGAAAATATAATCTCCATTCACGATATTAAAAAAGGCGATATTGTTAGAGTAAAACCGGGAGAAAAAATTCCTGTCGATGGAAAAATAACGGAAGGAAATAGCACTATTGATGAATCAATGATAACTGGAGAACCCATTCCAGTTGATAAAAAGAGGGACGATGCTGTTAGTTCAGGAACTATAAATGGTACAAAATCATTTTTGATGGTTGCCGAAAAAGTTGGTTCTGAAACCTTATTATCTCAAATTGTACAAATGGTGAGTGATGCCAGTCGTTCACGTGCACCCATTCAGAATTTAGTTGATAAAGTAGCCAAATACTTTGTTCCAATTGTTGTTTTGGTTTCGCTTAGTACCTTTATATTTTGGTGGCAATTTGGACCAGATCCAAAATTGGTTTATGCTCTTGTCAATGCCATTGCCGTATTAATAATCGCTTGTCCGTGTGCCTTAGGTTTGGCAACGCCAATGTCAGTTATGGTTGGTATTGGAAAAGGTGCGCAAAATGGTGTATTAATAAAAAATGCTGAAGCCATTGAAAAAATGAATAAAATTGATGTTTTAATTACCGATAAAACAGGAACAATTACCGAAGGAAAACCATCTGTAGAAAAAATTGTGGTCAAAGAAGGAATAGAAATTGATATTTTAAGCAAAATAGCTTCTATTAATCAAAATAGTGAGCATCCTTTAGCAACCGCAATGGTAAATTTCGCAAAATCTAAAAATGCAACACTGCAAAAAGTAGAAAACTTTGAATCCGTAACCGGAAAAGGAGTTGTTGGATTTATAAACGAGGATAAAATCAGTCTCGGAAATCAAAAACTAATGGAACAAGAATCCGTTTCCGAATTCAAAGCTATTGAACAGGAAGTAATCGCCGAACAAAAACTCGGAAAAACTGTTTCATTCATTGCTATCAATAAAAAAGTAGTAGGCTATATTACAATTACCGATGCAATCAAACCATCAAGTGTAGAAGCTATAAAAGAATTAAAACGACAAGGCGTTGAAGTAATTATGCTTACAGGTGATAATGAAAACACCGCTAAAGCAGTAGCTTCTGAATTAGGTCTCAGCGATTTTAAAGCAAGTTGTTTGCCTCAAGATAAATTAGAATACATTAAAAATTTACAAGCAAAAGGAAAAGTCGTAGCAATGGCCGGTGACGGAATAAATGATGCTCCAGCACTAGCACAATCTGATATTGGTATCGCCATGGGAACTGGAACCGACGTAGCTATCGAAAGTGCCAAGATAACATTGGTAAAAGGCGATTTACTCGGAATTGTAAAAGCAAAAAACTTAAGTCATGGTGTAATGAAAAACATCAATCAAAATCTATTCTTCGCATTTGTTTATAACACTTTAGGCATTCCAGTTGCAGCGGGTATTTTATTTCCGTTTTTCGGAATTTTATTATCGCCCATGATTGCCGCTTTGGCTATGAGTTTTAGTTCCGTATCGGTTATTGTAAACGCATTGCGATTGCGAACTTTAAAAATTTAAACAGATGAAAAAAATTAATATAGTAGTTTTATTGTTTTTTTTAACGTCAATTTCATTTGGACAAAAAGTAGTGCATTATGATCTCTACGTAAAAGATACATTAGTAAATTTTTCGGGAAAAGAAAAAAGAGCTATTGCGGTAAACGGACAAATTCCGATGCCCACATTAACTTTTACAGAAGGCGATATAGCAGAAATCGTAGTTCACAACCAATTAAAAGAAAGTACTTCATTACATTGGCACGGATTAATGTTACCAAATCAATATGATGGCGTTCCCTATCTGACACAAATGCCCATTGCAACTGGTGCGACTTTTACGTATCGATTTCCAATTATTCAAAGTGGTACGCATTGGTATCATTCGCATTCGGGTTTGCAAGAACAAATAGGAATGTACGGATCGTTAATCTTAAATAAAAAATCCGACGATAAAACCTTCCGGAAAGGGATTGACGATTTGCCTCAAGTTCCAGTTATTTTAAGTGAATGGACCGATCTGAATCCTAAAAATGTACACCGATTGCTGCACAATGCTTCCGATTGGTTTGCCATTAAAAAAGGAACAACCCAAAGTTATGCTGAAGCAATTCGTGCAGGACATTTCAAAACCAAACTAACTAACGAATGGAAACGAATGTTGGCTATGGATGTGAGCGATGTATATTATGAAAAATTCTTAATAAACGGAAAAAATGAAAGTCAATTATCCCAATTTAAAGCGGGCGATAAAGTACGTTTACGAATTTCCAACGGTGGCGCATCTTCCTATTTTTGGTTAAAGTATGCTGGTGGAAAAATGACGGTTGTTGCTAATGATGGTAACGATGTTGAACCCATTGAAGTAGATCGATTGATTATTGGCGTTTCAGAGACCTACGACGTTGTGGTTACTATTCCTGCTGAAAATACTTCTTACGAATTATTAGCAACTCCAGAAGATAGAACCAAATCAACTTCCATTTATATCGGTCAAGGAATCAAACAATTGATTAGCCCGATGCCAAAATTGAAGTATTTTGAAGGCATGAAGATGATGAACGACATGATGAACATGAATGGAACCATGAACGATATGGGAATGGATATGTCTCTGCAAAAAATGGACATGAATACGGTCATGTATCCCGAAATATTTGGAGCCGCTGAAAACAAAGCAATGAACAGCGATGCTGAAATGGATCATTCCAAACACGCAGTGTCTTCCGAAATAGTAACTTTAAACTATGGAATGTTGAAATCTCCAACAATTACAACGCTTCCCAAAGATGCTCCAGTTAGAGAGCTAAAATTTGAATTAACGGGAAACATGAACCGTTATGTTTGGAGTATGGACAACAAAGTCTTATCTGAAGTTGATAAAATTTTAATCAAAAAAGGTGAAACGGTTCGCATTACGTTATACAATAATTCGATGATGCGTCATCCGATGCACTTGCACGGACATGATTTTAGAGTTTTAAATGGTCAAGGAGAATACGCACCGTTAAAAAATGTACTAGACATTATGCCCATGGAAACGGATGTAATCGAATTTGCTGCCAATGCAGATGGTGATTGGTTTTTTCATTGTCATATTTTATATCATATGATGGCCGGAATGAACCGGGTTTTTAGTTACGAAAATTCACAACCTAATCCGTATTTACCCAGCAAAGCCGAAGCCTATAAAAAACTACAAGACGAAAGTAATGAATCTCATTTTATGGCTCAAAATGATTTTGCTACCAATGGAAATGACGGGATGGCAATGGTACAGAATGCGCGTTGGAGTTTTGGTACAGAATGGCGTTTGGGATATAACGACATGCATGGTTACGAAACCGAAACCCATATTGGACGCTATATTGGAAAAAATCAATGGTTTATGCCATTTGTAGGTTTTGATTGGCGCTATAGAAAAATGGGAATAGATGAACAAGAAACCAACTTATTTAACCAATCAAACACTAAAGACAATCGTAGTTTATTTAGTTTAGGTTTCGATTATACCTTGCCAATGTTAGTAATTTTTCAAACAGAAGTCTATCATAATGGCGATGTGCGCTTGCAGTTAATGCGCGACGATATTCCAATTTCCAAAAGAGTACGAGCTGGCTTTATGGTCAATACGGATAAAGAATACATGGTAGATTTACGATACATCATAAACAAAAATATGGGCATAAGAACGCACTACGATAGCGATATGGGATTTGGAGTAGGATTAAATGTAAATTATTAATGAAAATTTGAAATGGTAGAGTAACTAATTATTGGTTTGATATTTATTTTAGAAAACAGCGAATTTTTGATAAGAATTCGCTGTTTTTTTTTGAAAGAAACAGTAGTTCAAAATAAAATCCTTAGTTATAAACTAAGTACCAATTTTACATTTATATCAGATTAATTTTCAAAATTTATTTTTTAAAATACTAATAAACAACTATTTACAATAAATTAATTTACTTTTCCGCTAGAAAAAACTCAATCTTTATTTATTCAATTACAATTTATTTAACTAAATTTGAATGAGTAAACGGATTTATTTCAAGAACCCAGGTTGGCGTAAATTCAAAGTTGACCATTTCATGCTTTGTATCTTTCTGCATGCTAGTACTAATAAACGCAACCTATAAAAATGAAAAAATCAGTACTCTTTTTTTTAATTATTACTTTTTGTTCTGCAACAACTTGGGCACAATCTTTTGTAGTGGGACACAAACAGCAAACTTTTGTTGATGCCTCGCGATCTAACAGAAATATCACTGCAGAAATTTATTATCCTGCAAATACCGCAGGAGATAACGTTTCTATAGCTTCGGGCCAATTTCCTGTGTTGATTTTTGGACACGGTTTTGTAATGACTTGGAGTGCTTACGCACCCGAGTGGAACGCGATTGTCCCGAATGGTTATATTATGGTTTTCCCCACCACCGAAACGGGTTTTTTACCCTCACATACTAATTTTGGAAAAGACATGGCGTATTTAGTGGGCGCCATGAAAACAGAAGGAACCACTGCTTCTTCCACTTTTTTTGGGGCAGTTGCTGCAACATCTGCTGTTATGGGACACTCTATGGGTGGTGGCTCAGCTTTTCTGGCGGTTCAATACGATTCTAGCATCACCGCACTTGCGACGCTAGCGGCCGCCAATACAAATCCATCTTCTATAACTGCAGCAGCTGGAATTTCTATTCCATCAATCGTTATTTCAGGTGCTAATGATTGTGTAGCACCACCGAATCAACATCAAATCCCTATGTATACTGCGCTAGCTTCTGCTTGTAAAACATTCGTAAGTATTACGGGAGGAAGCCACTGCCAGTTCGCCAATTCAAATATAAATTGCAGTATTGGCGAAGCGACTTGTTCACCACAGCCTGCCATAAGTTCCTCAGCCCAGCAAAACACAACAATAACTGTGTTAGTGCCTTGGCTAAATCATTATCTGAAAAATGACACTGCGGCTGGAGTGCAGTTTCAGAATGTGATAACAGCAGCTAATGGAATTACATCTCAGCAAAATTGTTCGCTTCTAACTACAACAATAGCAAACGAGGTAACTCAATCTACCATTACTATTTTCCCTAATCCTTTTTCATCTGCTACTACGTTGCAAACCAATGTTACTCTTGTAAGCGCCACACTAACGGTTTATTCTATTTATGGAGAAACAGTCGTGCGACGAAATGCCATTAATGGACAATCCGTTGTTTTATCTCGTGAAAATTTAGCAAGTGGCGTATACTTTGTCAGAATTACAGAAGGAAATAAAATTATTGCAACAAGTAAACTAGTAATCGCAAACTAAAATTCAATCACTTCAAATTTAAATTTGTAAATAGTACAATTAATCTGTTGGTGGTAGTTATCTATACTGAAAATTATTTGCAGTAGGTCACACTGAGCTTGTCGAAGAGCTTTTAAAAAACAATTCTACGAGCTCAGACTGATATTTTTGGGCCTTAGTTTTTGATTTTGGTAATTAAATTGGGTAACTTTATCTTTTACCGCAATAAAGCAATAAAAAGGTGTGCTTAATTTGCTAATTGATAAAAAATTATGACGAAAGCATTTGTTGATAAAGTGATTGATTTTAATCGAAAGTTACACTCAAATCTTCCGTAGTATAACATAAATCAACTAAATTATTTTTCAAAAGAGGAGAATTAATTATTGCATATCCTCTTTTTATAGGGATTACTACTAACAGATGCTGCCACTAAATACTGCGACTAATACTCTAACTGAACACTGAATACTTTTCTCTACCTTTGCAAAATGTATAAAAATCCACATTCCAATAATTTACTACTGAATTTAGGCATTGAAAGTCTAAACGAAATGCAAGAGACGGCTTCTGAAGCCATTTTGAATGATCCTAATGTTCTATTGCTTTCGCCAACAGGCTCGGGAAAAACACTTGCTTTTTTACTTCCGATTTACGAAATGCTGAACGAAGATATCAATACTAGAGTACAATGTCTGATATTGGTTCCATCACGCGAATTGGGGTTGCAGATTGAGCAAGTTTGGAAAAAAATGGGAACCGATTACAAAGTAAATGTGTGCTATGGCGGACATTCTATTGAAACGGAAATTAAGAATTTATCGAATCCACCAGCGGTTTTAATTGGAACACCGGGTAGAATCATGGATCATATTGACCGCGGAACTTTCAAAACGGATTATATTGAGACGTTGGTTTTAGACGAATTTGATAAATCATTGCAGCTTGGTTTTCACGAACAAATGTCTTTTATCATTTCAAGATTAACGAAATTGAACAAACGTATTTTGGTTTCGGCAACTTCCGATATTGAAATTCCGCGATATACCAAAGTGGTTAATCCAACGGTTTTGGATTTTATTCCAAACAAAGAAGAGAATACGAATTTGGATGTTCAACTCGTTGTTTCTAAGGATAAAGACAAGATTAATACACTTTTTAATTTGATTTGTTCTTTGAAGTCGGAGTCGGCGATTGTGTTTTGTAATCATCGTGATGCTGCCGAACGGATTAGCGATACCTTAAATGAAAAAGGAATTTATGCCACGTATTATCACGGCGGAATGGATCAAGACGAAAGAGAACGCGCTTTGATTCAGTTCAGAAATGGCAGTGTGAGTTATTTGGTTACCACTGATTTGGCAGCGCGTGGTTTAGATATTCCCGAAATGAAACACGTAATTCATTATCATTTACCTTCAAAAGAAGATGAATTCACACACAGAAACGGACGAACCGCGAGAATGTTAGCTTCTGGAACGGCTTATATTATCGCTCACGAAAGTGAAAAGAAAATGGAGTATATTGATTACGGAATGAAAGTACTCAATGTCGAAAAATCTACAACGTTACCAAAACCACCAGAATTCCAAACGATTTACATTAGTGGCGGAAAGAAAAATAAATTGAACAAAATAGATATTGTTGGTTTCTTTTCCCAAAAAGGTAACTTAGAAAAAGGCGATTTAGGCTTAATTGAAGTGAAAGATTTCATTTCGTTTGCCGCCGTAAAGTCCAAAAAAGTAAAAGACTTACTGATTGCTATTCGCGAAGAAAAAATGAAAGGCAAGAAGTTTAAAATTGAAGTCGCTCGCAAAGTAATCAAGAAAGAGAAGGAAGAATAGTTTTTGAACCATTAAGATATTAAGAAAATTAAGCAAAACACTTCCTTAATGAAACTTAATATCTTAATGGTTTAATTGATTATTTTTTCACCACAACAGAATCCGGTACTAAAACCGTATAATCCCCATGATTTCTAATTACATCACGAACAATACTTGATGAGATATAAGATGTTTTAGAAGCGGTCAAAAGGAAAACGGTTTCAATTTTGGACAACCTTCTGTTCGTATGTGCTATGGCTTTTTCAAATTCAAAATCGGCAGGATTGCGCAAACCACGAAGAATAAACTGTGCGTCTAGTTTTCGACATAAATCAATCGTTAAGCCTTCATACGTAATCACAGAAACTTTTGGTTCGTCTTTGAAGGCTTCTTCAATAAACTTTTTTCGGTCTTCTAGTGAGAACATATATTTCTTTTCGGAATTAATTCCGATAGCCACAACAATTTCATCAAAAAGCGAGATGCCTCTTTTGATAATATCAAAATGTCCATTGGTAATGGGGTCAAACGAACCTGGGAAAACGGCTTTTCTTTTCATAATCAGTTTATTTCGAGACAACTTATTTCTGAATACAAAGGATTTTCAATAAAATCTTTTATTATATCTTTTTTAAGTTTTAAAATTTCAAATATATTTTCGGTTGTTGTATTTCCGGTTCTCAACCAAATAATTTTTGGAGGATGACCTTTCAGATTAGAAATTTCAAAAAAATCACTATCAAATGTAACTATTGTATAGTCATGATCTTTCGCAAACTTCCATATTTCATTGTCTGAATAATTTTCTAATCCAAGTTCCTTAATCTGTTTTGAATCAGGAAATTCACTTTGAATTTTTTTAACAATTCTAAATGAGATATTTTGATCAAACAATAAACTCACGACGCAACTCTAATTTTGTGTTCTTTTTCGGCTGCATAAGCTAAACATGATTTAATAGCATCAGGTGATAATTCAGGAAAATCAAAAACTATTTCTTCAATTGTTTTACCATTAGCTAACCAATTTAAAACATCATAAACAGTAATTCGAGTACCTTTAATTGTAGGTTTTCCAAATCTAATTTCAGTATTTAGTACTATATGTTCTCGATAATTAATCATAAGTTCTAGTTTTTTATCTTATTAAGATAGTTTATTTTTTAGCTAAAGCCAATTCAATTGAATTTGAAAACAAATCTTCCAATGAAATTCCGGCTGCTTTGGCTTGTTGCGGAATCAAACTTTCGGTCGTTAATCCGGGAATTGTATTCATTTCGAGCATAAACGGTTCTCCATCCACAATTATAAATTCACTTCTTGAAAAGCCTGTCATCTTCAAAATCGTATAGGCTTTTTTGGCCATAATTCTAATTTTTTCTGCTACGTCTTCTGAAATTCTGGCTGGTGTTATTTCTTGAGATTTTCCATGATATTTAGCTTCGTAATCAAAGAAGTCATTTTCAGATACGATTTCCGTAATCGGTAAAACGGTAATTTCTGCTTTATAATTAATTACTCCAACAGAAACTTCAGTTCCATCCAAAAAGCTTTCAATTATAAGTTCATTATCTTCTTTATAAGCATTCGCAATCGCAAACAAAAGTTCGTCTTTCGTTTTTACTTTACTGATTCCAAAGCTGGATCCTGATCTATTTGGTTTTACAAAACATGGTAATCCCACTTTATCCAAAATCTTATCTTGATCAATTTCGTCTCCAAGATTCAAATAATAAGAAGTTGCTGATTTGATTCCGTATGGCTTTAAAACAGACAATAAATCACGTTTGTTAAACGTTAATGCCGCTTGATAATAGTCGCATGAGTTTTGTGGAATATTCAACAATTCAAAATAAGCTTGCATCAAGCCGTCTTCGCCTGGAGTTCCGTGAATCGCATTGAATATACAATCGAATGTGATTTTTTCATTGTTAACAGTAACCGAAAAGTCATTTTTATCAATCGGAAGTTCGACATCATTTTCATCAACATACACCCATTTTTCCTTAAAAATATGAATGCGGTATCGGTTGTATTTTGTTTTATCTAAATATTGATACGCTACGTTTCCGCTGGTTAACGATATTTTGTATTCGCTGGAATAACCGCCCATGATGATGGCAATGTTTTTCATTTGTATTTAGCTATTAGGTTAAACAAAATTATCATTTTTTTGTTTAGATTGTTAGACTTCTTAGATTTTTAGACTTCTTAGATTATAGTATTTCCAAGGATCTGAAAACAAAGCCTATCTAAAAGGTAAAAGTACAAGTCTAACAATCTAATAGCGAAGCGTTTCTAAAAGCGTGAAGGGCATTTCTAAAAATCTAAGAGCGAAGCCTATCTTTTTTATATCTTTGTGCAAATTAAATTTCTCTATGAGTTTACGTGCCTATCTAACCAGTCGGGTTTTCTTTCTACAGATTCTTGCCGCGTTGGCAATTATTGCAGTCGTCGCTTATTTGTTCTTTCATTGGATAACGTTCACAACACACCACGGACAACAAATTACGGTTCCCAATTTGAGTAAACTTTCTGCGGAACAAGCTGAAGAAAAACTTCATGCCATCGATTTAGATTATATTATACTGGATACCGTAGATTTTAGACCTGAATTTCCGAAGTTGACTATTGTAGAACAAGAACCAAAAGCGGGGGCAAAGGTGAAAGAAGGAAGAAAGATTTATTTGAAAATTAATGCTTCAAAATTCACAATGGTGTCAGTTCCCGATTTGATTGAGAAAACTTATCGTCAGGCGGTTCCAACATTACAAGCGGTTGGTTTAGTGGAAGGAACTATTACCTATAAACCTTATTTAGGGAAAGATATGGTTCTTGAAATGCGAATGGACGGAAAGAAATTAAAAGCGGGTGATAAAGTCCTGAAGTCTTCCAAAATTGACTTAGTTCTAGGTGACGGAAAAGTTACTTATGAAGAAACTATTGATTCTACTGAGGTAGATTCTACACAAATGCCACCTATAAATGGACAATAATATTGATAATTCTCCGGAATTAGAAGAAGAAGAATTATTTGAACACCACCGACATGTTGCTGATAAAGGACAATCGTTGTTGCGTGTTGATAAATTTTTAATGCAACTCATGGCGAATGCTACGCGAAATAAAATTCAGAAAGCTGCCGAAGAAGGAAATATATGGGTGAATGATGTTCCTGTAAAATCGAACTATCGTGTCAAACCTATGGATGTGGTGCGCGTAATGTTGTTGCATCCGCCGTTTGAAAATCATATTTATCCCGAAGACATTCCGCTAGATATCGTTTTTGAAGACGAAGCCTTGTTGCTTATTAACAAACCGCCCGGATTAGTAGTGCATCCCGGACACGGAAATTATACGGGTACTTTGGTTAATGCTTTGGCATTTCATTTTGAAAATCTTCCGATGAATTCGAGTGAACGACCTGGATTGGTGCACCGAATTGATAAAAACACTTCCGGACTTTTGGTGGTTGCTAAAACAGAGCAAGCGATGACGCATTTGGCCAAGCAATTTGAAGATAAAACTTCCGAACGCGAATATATTGCGCTAGTTTGGGGAAATGTAAAAGCGGATGAAGGTACGATTGAAGGAAACATTGCTCGACACGTAAAAGACCGAATGCAAATGGCTGTTTTTCCTGAAGGCGAAATCGGAAAACACGCAGTGACTCATTACAAAGTTTTGGAGCGTTTTGGCTATGTTACTTTGGTTTCCTGCAAATTGGAGACGGGAAGAACGCACCAAATTCGTGTGCACATGAAATACATTGGACATACTTTATTCAATGACGAACGTTACGGTGGTGATTTGATTCTGAAAGGGACGACTTTTACCAAATACAAACAGTTTATAGACAATTGCTTTAAAGTATTACCAAGACAAGCGTTACATGCTAAAACATTAGGATTTACACATCCTATAACGAAACAATTTATGCAGTTCAATACCGAACTGCCACAAGATATGCAGGAGTGTATTGAGAAATGGAGGAATTATTCCAAATCAAATGCGTCTGAAGAAGATGAATAAAAAAAAAGTCCCAATTTAATTGGGACTTTTAATTTGAGCTATAATTATTTTGTGCAGTTTGGACCGTCAACGGTAAACTCATAATCTTTATCACTTACTTTTTTTATACTCGGATTGCTTTTGTGATCGGGTTTGTACGAAGCTCCAGTTCCTAAGTCAACAGCTAGACCAACTAATCCCCAACTCACAATACTTAAAATAAAATTCCCAGTTCGGAACGCTTTATTAAATGTTTGAGTTTTTGTTTCGCAACCTGGTTCTTTTAGTTCAACGGTCAATTCTTTATTTCTAGGAAAAAGACTTGTTGCAGTTCCGTTACCTAGTTTTTTTCCATTGACAAAGATTTCGGCATTGGGATGATCTTTAGCGATAATTGTTCCATTGTACTTGCTTCCACCAAACATTACACCACAGCTGTTAAATAAAACAGTCATTGAAAGCAATAAGGCTACCATTGTAATTCTTTTTTTCATAATAGTTATTAAGGTTGATTTATTCTGCTAAAATACTATTATATTTTAATTTACAAAGAAAACGATTACAATTTTTCAACAGGTTTTTCGGCAACGAACAAATAGTAGATTCCAAGTAATATAAACGGTATACTGAGCCATTGTCCAGTAGAAAGTAGTCCGAATGTTTTTTCAATTCCACCTTGACTGTCTTTTACATATTCTACTACGAAGCGCACCGACCAAAGTAAAATTAGGAAGTAGCCGAAAAGTAATCCGTGTTTTTCAGCGGTTTTTGTTTTCCAATACAAGAAGAAAAGAATTAAAAATACAAAAACATACAAACCTGCTTCATATAATTGTGCCGGATGACGAAATGGAATTTGATTCAAAACCTCTAAATATTTAGGATCATGTTGAATTAGATTATAACCTGCATCAGGATTGGCAGTTTGTGTAATTTGTTTAAGGCTATGGGTTTGCCAAAATGCTTCTTCTCTGACAAATTTCACCGCGTAAAAATGATCTCCTGAAGTGATATGTCCGTAAATTTCTGAGTTGAAAAAGTTTCCAATTCGAACAAATATAGCACCACAAGCGACCGGAATTACCACACGGTCTAAAACCCAAAGAATAGGTCTTTTAATGACTTTAGTACTGTAAAAATACATGGTGATTATGATGGCAACTGCTGCACCGTGACTCGCTAGTCCTTGAAATCCTGTAAAGCTAAATTCAGGACTGAATCGGAAAGGCAACAAAACTTCTTCTAAATGGTTTCTGTAGTATTCCCAATCGTAAAAGAAAACGTGTCCTAATCTGGCGCCAAGCAAAGTTGCTACTACGGTCCAAATAAATAGCGTGTCTAATTTTTCTAGTGGTTCATTTTCTTTTTCAAAAATGTGTTTCATAATATACCATCCAAGTCCAAAAGCAATGACAAACATTAAGCTGTAAAAACGGATAGTAAAAAAACCAAGATGTATTCCTTCGGATGGATTCCAGATCATATTAGAGAGTATGTTTAGGTCAATTTATTGGTAAAAATAGTAATTAGTTCTAAAAACTCTAAAAAAATTAAGTAAAGTTTAGTGTTTGCACTTTTTGTCAGGCACAGGATCGTATCCCGTTTTTCCCCAAGGATGGCATCTCAAAATTCGGTGTACACCCAAATAAAATCCTTTAAAAGGGCCGTGAATTTTTAAAGCCTGAATAAAATAGGTAGAACATGTTGGGTCAAATCGACAAGCAGAAGGCAACACCGGAGAAATCACTAGTTTATAAAAATAAATAAGTGCTAAAAACGGCGCTATGACAATCTTCTTTAACATGCTATAAAGTCTTAAATACTGAATGTAGTTCCTTCTTTACCGTCTTTTAACTGAATTCCGAGATCCAGCAATTGATCGCGAATTTGGTCAGACATCGCAAAGTTTTTATTCGCTCTAGCTTCATTTCGCATTCCGATAAGCATTTCAACTACACCTTCTAATTTTCCTACACTATCTGCTGAAGCTTTCTCATCTTTAATTCCGATCACATCAAAAGTGAATGTGGTTAAGGCTTCAGAAAGAATTTTTAAATCGGAAGCCGTTACCGTTTCTTTTCCATCATTAATCAAATTGACAAACTTAATTCCTTCAAATAAATTCGCAATTAATATAGGTGTATTGAAATCATCATCCATAGCATCATAACAATTCTTCTTCCATGTTGCAAAGTCAAGAGTAGAAGTAGCGCTCGATTGTAACGTTTTTAGAATTTCTAAACCCTCCATTAATCGATTGAAACCTTTTTCTGCCGCTACAATTCCGTCATTCGTAAAATCAAGAATGCTTCTGTAATGGGCTTGCATCATGAAGAAACGCGCCACATTTGGAGAAAAAGATTTGCTTAAAAACGGACTTCCACCATTGTATATTTCATCCGGAAGAATATTATTCCCGGTAGATTTCGACATTTTTTTGCCGTTCAGCGTAAGCATATTGGCGTGCATCCAATAATTTACAGGGCTGTGACCCGTGCAGGCTTCATTTTGTGCAATTTCACATTCATGATGCGGGAATTTCAAATCCATTCCGCCGCCGTGAATATCGAAAGTTTCTCCAAGATATTTGGTGCTCATCGCCGTGCATTCAAGATGCCAACCGGGAAAACCAATTCCCCAAGGCGAAGGCCAACGCATAATATGTTCAGGTTCGGCTTTTTTCCAAAGGGCAAAATCTTGAGCGTTTTTTTTATCGCTTTGGCCGTCAGTATCGCGTGTGTTAGAAAGCATGTCGTCAATATTTCGACCACTTAATTTTCCGTAATGATTGTTTATATTAAACTTTACTACGTCAAAATACACGGAGCCATTTTTTTCGTAACCAAATCCTTTTTCAATAATCTGTCTTACAATTTCAATTTGCTCAATAATATGACCCGTTGCAGTAGGTTCAATGCTGGGCGGAAGAAAGTTAAATTGCTTCAAAACATCATGAAAATCAACCGTATAGCGTTGTACAATTTCCATAGGTTCCAACTGTTCCAAACGCGCTTTTTTGGCAATTTTATCTTCGCCATCATCCACATCATCCACAATATGACCTACATCAGTAATGTTTCGCACATAACGCACTTTATATTCCAAATGTAATAAATACCTAAAAATCATATCAAAAGACATGAAAGTTCGAACATTTCCAAGATGCACATTACTATAAACGGTGGGTCCGCAAACATACATGCCAACATTTCCCGCGTGCACGGGCTTGAAAACTTCTTTTTCCCCCGAAAGAGAATTGTATATCTTTAATTGATGATTTTTATATTCTTGCATTTTTGTAGGAGCTATTTCCGGCTTTCCGCTATATCTTTTTCTCCAAAAAGAAAAAGGATGTCGCTGCAATCCGGGCTATTAAAATTTAGTGTCTAATTGGATGAAATTCAAAAATTCCCGACGTGTTTTATCTTCTTTAAATTGCCCACCATATTCAGAAGTTACCGTGCTGCTTTCAATATCGCGAATTCCCCTCGAATTAACGCAAAGGTGTTTGGCATCAATAACACACGCAACATCTTCGGTTCCTAAAACTTGTTGCAGTTCCTGAACAATCTGCATGGTTAAACGCTCTTGCACCTGAGGTCTTTTTGAAAAATACTCAACAATTCTATTCATTTTAGAAAGACCCACAACGGTTCCTTTTGAGATATACGCAATATGTGCGCGACCAATAATAGGAAGTAAGTGATGCTCGCAAGTAGAGTAGAGCGTAATATTTTTTTCGACCAACATTTCGCCATATTTATAGGTATTGGCAAATGTGGAAGCTCTAGGTTTTTTAGTTGGATTCAAACCACCAAAAATTTCTTTGACAAACATTTTGGCAACACGATTGGGTGTTCCTTTCAAGCTATCGTCAGTCAAATCCATTCCGAGTGTATTCAGAATATTTTCGACATCTTTTTTTATTAATTCTATCTTTTGTTCATCAGACAAATTAAACGCATCATTTCTTACAGGATTTTGAGCGCTAGTAGCGATATGATTTTCTCCTAATTCGTCATTAAATTGGTCACTATTTGTCATTAAAATTCTTTGTTAATTGGGGTTGTAAAATAAAAAAAACAAAGATAAATAATAAAATTCAAAATCAACTTCAAAGTGTTAATATTTGAAATATTGACGTTGCTAAGGTTTAATAATGTTAAATTTTTGTAAATTACGCTCCTAAAAATAAATTTCTATGAAAGGTAAAATTTTACTCCTCTTAAGTTTACTCTTTATTAATTTTGCAGATTCCCAAAATCTACTAACTAACAGCGGTTTTGAAAGCGGTGGCTCAGGCTTCGGTTTCGTAACTAATGGTGCTGGATATTCAGCTTTAGCAACCCCTTATTCTGGAACAACGATTCCAGGCAATTTTGCGGTTGTTACTAATTCTAACTTGTTAAATACTTCCGATTTTATTTTCGGAGGTGATCACACCACTGGGATTGGTAAAATGTTAGTCATTGATGGGAACACCAATGCAACAAGTCCAAGATTTTGGAAAGCCGGAAATACGGGTGCAGGAATTACCACTCTGACAATAGGAACAACATACAGATTCAGTTATTGGATAAAGTCGATCTCTAATTTAGGTTCGCCAGCGAACATTGCGCTACAAATTACAGGAGGCACACCTCCCGTGATAACGTTTGGATCTACCATAGCACCAGCTCCAGCATTGAGTTGGAGACAAGTTATTTACACTTTTGTTGCTACAGCTACTACCGCTCAAATTGAATTATGGAATACGAACACAAACGCAGTTGGAAATGATTTTGCAGTAGACGATTTTATTTTGACAAGTAGTTTGGTTGTTCATCCAGAGGTTACCGATGCAGTTTGTACAACCGCCGCCGATGGAAGTATTACCATTACTGGTTTTGGCGGAACGCCTCCTTATGTAAATTATGCTATAAATGGACCAGTAACTCAAAATAATGGAACCGGTATTTTTACTAATTTACCTCCTGGCACCTATAGCGTTTCAATTACGGATAGTACGCTACCCACAGCACTTACAGCTACTTTAAATAATATATTTGTTGGACCAAAAATAACAGTACCTGTTGCCAGTGCAATTTGTATAGGAAATACAGTTACTTTAAATGCCGCAGGAAGTCCTTCAGGATATACATGGACAGCAAGTCCTGCTGCTACAGCAGGTTTGGCTCCTGGCGATGTTAATCTGGCTAATCCAACAGTTTCGCCAACTGTAACAACGACTTATACTGTTTCATCAACCGTTGGTGCTTGTGCGCCGATTACAAATTCGGTAACTATAACGGTAAATCCATTACCGAATGTTACCAGTCCGAGTGATACTAAAATAATTTGCCCTGGAAATAGTGCAGTATTCATTATAACTGGAACACCAAATTCAACCATAACGCTAACCAATCCTTCTGTTACTCCTTTAACATCAACGGTTAATATTGGCCCAACAGGTACAGTCAATTTTGTTACACCGGTTTTAAACGCATCAGTAACCTATACCTTGATAAAAATTAAAGGATTTTTTACTTTATGTGAAAGAAACCTCTCGGGAATCACATTGACTATTACCGTGGTTCCAAATGGTTGTGCTACTGTTAAAACAGATCCAGCAACAGGAACACCACCTTTAGATTTGACTTTATGTACTACTGGAGAATGTAGAACCTTGCAAGCTAATTTTTCGAATGTGCCGGCAACAACCTCCTATGCAGCAAGTTCAATACCGTATTGCCCTTATCCCTTTATAGATCCAGATCCGACTACAGCTCCAGTCTATAATGTTGTTAATATTACAGGAGGTGACGATTTTTGGTCTGATGTGATTCCTTTGCCGTTTAATTTTTGTTTTTATGGGCAGAATTACAATCAATGTAATGCAGGGACTAATGGTTTAATAACTTTTGTACCCAAAGTCCCTGGTTCTTTTTGTCCTTGGCCTTCCACAAGTGTACCAGTTGCTGGACAGAATCAATCACAATCAATTTTTGGAGTATATCAAGATACCGATTTTTCGATTCCGCCATCAGCAGCTGATCGTCAGGTAAATTGGGTACTAGAAGGACAATACCCATGTAGAAAACTTATCGTTAACTTTTATAATATGGGGCAATGGGCTTCAGGTGCTGGTCCAGGACTTCAAACTTCCCAAATTGTTTTATATGAAGTTTCGAATATCATCGAAGTTTTTGTACAAAGACGAGTGCCAGGTGGGCCTTGGGCGGGTTCTGGTGCAATTGGTTTAATTGGAGCCAGTGGCGCTCAATCCATTGCAGCACCCGGTAGAGATACCGGAGCTTGGCAAGTACTTGCTAGTGAAGCATGGAGGTTTACACCTACAGGACCTAATGTACCAGTTACGATTGATTGGTTTGAAGGCCCTGTTGCTGCAGGAAACCAAATTGGTACGGGTCCAACACAGGTTGTCTGTCCTACTACAACGACTACTTATACGTTACAAGCAACCTATCAGGTTTGTGGAGTGCCACAAACCGCAATAGCACCAGTAACTTTAAATGTCAAAACAGACTTAACAGGAGCGCCTAATAACTTAACGGAATGTACAAACATTTTTGATTTAACTGTAAATACTCCAGTAATTTTAGGGGCTTTAAATCCATCTGAATATGATATTACATACCACACTACTGCTGGCGCCAATGGAGCTGCCGATGGAGGTAATCCCATTGCACTTCCAACTGCTCATTCCCCAGGAGGAATAGGAACGTACACCGTTTATGCGTCTATTTTCTTAAACAGTTTTAACTGTAGAGTAGTGAAAGCTTTTAATTTAATTGTTAATAATTGTTTGCTTGCACCAGAACCGGTTGCCGATGTTACTATATGTGATGACGTGTCTAATGATGGAGTAGCACAATTTAATTTTACCGCACAACTATTGGAAGGATTAGGAACAACGCTTAATCCAGCAAATTATACGATGACTTTGCACTCATCGCAACCGGATGCTACTGCTGGAACACCTTTTATTAATCCAGTGAATAACGTTACCGGAGCAGATGGGCAAACTTTTTACATCAGAATCACAGATAATTCTGATCCAACTATTTTTGGAACTGGATCTTTTACGGTGAATATAAATCCTCTACCTAATGCAACAATTGCTGGAACTACCACTATATGTTCAGGTAATAACACAACAATTACATTTACGGGAACGCCAAATGCAACAGTGAATTACACCGTTGATGGAGTTGCAGCGGTGGCCACTTTAAATAATTTAGGAACAGCAACAGTAACCACGCCAAATCTTACAAGTACCTCTGTTTATACGTTGGTAAATGTTGTAAATCCGGTAACAACTTGTACAAGACCTTTAACTGGTTCTGCAACAGTTACGGTTAGATTATTGCCAACTGCTACTATTTCAGGAACTACAGCCGTTTGTCAAGGTACACCAAGTCCAGTGCTAACTTTTACAGGTGCTGATGGAGTTTTACCTTATACCTTTACCTATACGAATCCATCAGGAGCTACTCAAACAATATCAACTACAGGGGCAAATACTACGGTTACGCTACCAGTTTCGACTGCAAATTTTGGAACATTTACTTATACTTTAGTAAGCGTTGCAGGCTCAGGTACACCAGTAGGAACGCCTATTTGTTCACAACTACAAGTAGGTACAGCTACAATTACTGTTAATCCGATGCCAACGGCAACCATTTCTGGAACCACAGCTGTTTGTCAAAATACTGCAAATCCATCGATAACATTTACAGGTACGAATGGTATTACACCCTATACTTTTACTTATACGGATCCCTTAGGGACAACCCAGACAATTTCAACGACAGGTGCAGCTACTACAGCTACTATTACAGTGTCAACTGCAAATTTCGGAACATTCACTTATACTTTAGTAAGTGTTGCTGGTTCTGGTATTCCCGCATGTTCGCAAACACAAACTGGTTCGGCAACGATTACGGTTAATCCAATGCCAACAGCAACTATTTCTGGGACTACTGCTGTTTGTCAAAATGTGGCAAGTCCATTAATAACATTTACTGGAGCTAACGGAACTACTCCTTATACATTTACGTACACAAATGCGTTAGGAGCTACACAAACAATTTCAACAACAGTTGGAAATAGTGTAACGCTTCCGGTTTCGACGGCGAATGCTGGAACATTCACTTATACTTTAGTAAGTGTTGCGGCCGCAGGCACACCAATTTGTTCGCAGGCACAGACAGGTTCAGCGACGGTTACGGTTAATCCATTGCCTACAGCAACTATTTCTGGCACTACGGCTGTTTGTCAAAATACGGCAAATCTGGTAATAACATTTACGGGTACCAATGGAAATACGCCTTATACGTTTACTTATACCAATCCATTAGGAGCAATACAGACAATTTCTACAATAGGGGTTAATACTACAATTACGGTTCCAGTTTCTACTGCGAATCAAGGTACATTTACATATACATTGATAAGTGTTGCAGGTGCTGGAACGCCAGTTTGTGCTCAACCGCAGATTGGGGCTGCAACAGTTACGGTTAGCCCATTGCCAACAGCAACAATTTCAGGAACTACTGGAGTTTGTCAGGGAACACCAAATCCACTAATCACATTTACAGGTACCAATGGAATTACTCCCTATACATTTACATACACAGATACTTTAGGAGCTACTCAGACAATATCGACTACTGGCGTTAACAATACGGTTACACTTCCGGTTTCAACTGCAAATGCAGGAACGTTTACGTATACTTTGGTAAGTGTTGCCGGAGCAGGACCAACGGTTTGCTCGCAAGCACAGGCAGGTGCTGCGACAGTTACTGTTAATCCGACACCAACTGGCTCAATTGCGGGTACGACCGCTGTTTGTCAAAATGATGCGAATCCGTTAATAACGTTTACGGGTAACAATGGAAACACACCTTATACTTTCACATATACTGATCCACTAGGAGCAACTCAAACAATTTCTACTACAGGTACAAATAGTGCTGTTACGCTTTCGGTTCCAACCGCAGTATTTGGAACATTTACTTATACTTTAGTTAGCGTTGCTGGTTCGGGAACTCCAATATGTTCCCAACCACAGACAGGTTCGGCAACTATAACCGTGGGTGTTGCACCCACAATTAGTACACCAACTAATTATGTAGTCTGTGATGATAGTTTGAATAATGACGGATTCTATGGCGCTTTCAATTTATCTACCAAGGATGCTGAAATTGCTACAGGGAATGTTGTAATTACGTATCATGAAACATTTGATGATGCTCAATTAGGAGCAACACCAATTCCGGCTGGGCTTTATACTAATATATTTCCATTCGATCAAGAAATATTTGTTAGAGTTTACACTGTAGGAGCACCGTTGTGTTATTCTACCACTTCATTCCATTTAATCGTCAACCCAATTCCACTTCCAAATCCAGTGATTACGGATTATCCGTTATGTGATTATACGAATTCTGGTGATGGTGTTGAAATCTTCAACTTAGGAACAAAAACAACTGAAATCGCTAATGGGCAATTAAACGTTACTGTAACTTATTACGATTCATTGGTAAATGCACAAGGTCAAATAAGTCCATTACCTAACTTATATTCAAGCGGTTCTAGACCAATTTGGATTAACATCCGAAATACTACTACTGGATGTAACACTACTGGAACATTTAACCTAGTGGTAAATCCGTTGCCACTTGCTGTAATTCCGCCACCAATTTTTCAATGTAGTAATGGCACAGTCCTTACGGCAGTGTTTAATTTAACAGTAAACGAAGGTACTAGCACTGGCGGACAAACAGGCCGTATTGTAACTTATTATAACACACTGCTTGCTGCTCAAAATGGTACTCCAGTTATAGCCGCACCTACAATCTATACCGGATTTGATACGGAATTAGTTTATGTTAGAATTCAGAATTCTAGTACTGGCTGCTTTTCTGTAACTACACAATTGTTGAGAGTAACTCAGGGGCCATTAGCTGTAACTCCACAACCTTTGGAAATCTGTGATCCTAACCGAGATGGCTTTGGTTCATTTGACTTAGCAAGTGCCCTATTGGAAATTCAGGGTGGAACCATTGATCCAAATGTAACGGTTACGTTCCATGAGACTCAGGTTGATGCGACTTTAGGCGCTAATCCAAAATCGAGTCCTTATACTAATATCGACCCTTATTTACAGCCTATCTATGTTCGCGTGTTTTATACTACCACAGGATGTGCTAATTATGTAACGCTGAATTTGATTGTTCACGATAACCCATTAGCAACAGTTCCATCAGATTACCAATTATGTGATAGCACTGGCGCTGTAGGTACGGAAACCTTTAATTTAACAACAAAGATTCCGGAGATATTGGGAGGATTGAGTCCAACACAATACACCGTTACTTTTTATA
>NZ_JAQSDH010000027.1 GCF_029945805.1 Flavobacterium sp. | reverse complement strand
TCATGTTTTTCCATAAGGATACTTTTTTGTGTATCGCTATTTCAGGACAAGACAACTTAAATAAAAAAAAAGGTTCCGATTTAATCGGAACCTTTTTTTTATGTAGGATAGAAAGATGTTCGTGACTACTAGCCCCGATAGGAGTGGAAATCCTCGCAGAGATTGTAACGGATAGCGGGACGGAAGTTGTTAAGAAGCACTATTGGTCTGCTTCTAAAAAAGAAAAATCCCGTCTAGTTCTGAAAAACGAGACGGGATTTTTTACACTAAATGGAGTAATTTATAGCTTATTGTACACTTCCAAAGCATCTTTAAGGATGGCCACTGAACGAACCAAATCAGCTTTTTTAAGGACATAGGCAATTCGGACTTCGTCTAAACCAACGCCGGGAGTCGAATAGAAACCAGCTGCGGGAGCCACCATAACGGTTTCTTTGTTGTTGTCATACGATTCTAAAAGCCATTTAGCAAAATCATCCGCGTTTTTAACAGGCAGTTTTGCAATGCAATAGAAAGCACCTTTTGGGGTTCCTACTTTTACACCCTCGATTTTTTGCAATTCCGTAATCAACGCATCTCTTCTTGCTTTGTATTCTTCAATCACGTCGTCAAAATAACTCTGTGGCGTTTCCAAAGCGGCTTCGCTGGCAATTTGCGCATAAGTTGGCGGACTTAATCGGGCTTGTGCAAACTTCATTGCGGTCGCCATTACTTCCTTATTTTTAGAAACAATGCAACCAATTCGGGCGCCGCACATACTATATCTTTTGGAAACCGAATCAATCATTATGGCATTTTGCTCAATTCCGGGATCGTTCATTACCGAATAATGTTTGTCGTTTTCATCATAAATGAATTCGCGGTACACTTCGTCAGCAATAAGGAATAAATCGTGTTTTTTAACGATTTCAGCCAATTGTAAAATTTCTTCTTTCGAATACAGGTAACCCGTTGGATTTCCTGGATTACAGATTAATATTGCTTTGGTTCTAGGTGTAATTAATTTTTCAAAAGCGGAAATAGGCGGCAAAGCGAAACCTTCGTCAATTGTAGAAATTACAGGAACAACGGTTACGCCTGAGGCTATTGAAAATCCGTTATAATTTGCGTAAAAAGGTTCTGGAATAATGATTTCGTCACCTACATCCATAGTACTTCCCATGGCAAAAAGCAACGCTTCAGAACCACCAGTTGTAATGATAATGTCTTGAACATCTACAGGTAAACCGTGTGATTTATAATAAGCAGAAAGCTTGGTTCTGTAACTTTCAAATCCTGCAGAATGGCTGTATTCTAAAACGGTGATATCAGCATTTTTTACAGCATTCAAAGCTACATCTGGCGTTTTAATATCCGGTTGTCCAATATTTAAATGATATACTTTATTACCTTTCTTTTTTGCAATTTCAGCGTAGGGAACCAATTTTCTAATTGGTGATTCAGGCATTTGTTGGCCTTTTAATGAAATCTTCGGCATAGTTTATTTATTTGAAATGCAAATTTGCGATTTTTTTCATTGGTAAGCAACGCATTTGGAGATATATAATTTGTTAAAAATAGCCTTGTCAGAAAATTATTTTCTAATTTTATTCTAAAATCAATTCTAATGCGTTTGAAACTAGTGTTTCTTTTTCTGATATGTTCTGTCACTATTTTTAGTCAGTCTGAATTTCATTTAGTAAATCCAACAAAAAAAGTTGTTGTTTCCTTTAAACTTATCAATAATTTAATCTTTATTCCAGTTAATGTCAATGGAGAAGAATTGACTTTTTTATTGGATACAGGCGTAGAGCAAACGATACTTTTTAGTCTGGATGATAAAAACGAAGTAAAACTTTTTGAAGTAGAGAAATTAAAACTAAAAGGATTAGGAAGTAGGGAAGCGATTGATTCTTATAAGTCTTCACGAAATAAAGTAGCAGTAAAGAACTTTTTTGATTTAAATCATGAAATTTATGTTATTCTGGATCAGGAGATTAATTTTTCTTCGCAAGTGGGGATTCCGGTAAACGGAATTCTTGGCTACAATTTTTTCAAAAATCATATTGTTGAAATTAACTATGATAAACGCAAAATCATTATCTATGATCATCAGAATCAAAACGTTTATGCACGTCTTCAGAGAAAATTTGTTAAAGATTCAATAACTATTGAAGATAATAAGCCCTACTACATTTCTAATATAAAGTCTGACGGAAGGATGCTCCCTTCGAAATTATTAATAGATACAGGAAATAGCGATGCTGTGTGGATTTTCACAAGTAAAACGGATAAAATTAAAGTGCCAGAAAAAAATATTGAAGACTTTCTTGGCCGAGGATTTAGTGGTAACGTTTATGGTAAAAGAGGAAGAATAGATAGCTACGAATTTGGTAGAAAAACGTTCAGTCTTCCTTTGGTTACGTTCCCAGATTCGGCCTCTGTAAAAAGCGTGAGTTTTGTTCCAAACCGAGTGGGTTCTGTAGGAAGCGGAGTTATTTCAAGGTTTACTGTTGTTTTTGATTATCAAAATAATGCTATTTATACAAAACCAAATAGCAAAATAAAAGAGCCATTCCATTTTAATATGAGTGGAATAGAAGTCGAGCATGCAGGCTTAGAATGGGTAAAAGAAATCGACAATGCTGATATAAAAATTTATACGAGTGTTAAGGATGAAAAAATTCAGAGCAATCTTAAAATCCATTTTGAATTAAAGCCTGTTTTTAAGATAGCTAGTGTGAGAACAGGTTCAGAAGCAGAAAAATCGGGACTTAAAATAGGAGATAAGATTCTCAAAATTAACAAACACATATCCCACGATTTCAGTATAGAAAGGATAAATGAATTACTCAAATCAGAACCCGGAAAAATAATCGAAATAGAAGTAGACCGCAACAATAAAACTTACACTTTTACATTTCAACTTAAGGAAATTATATAAAAAAAAGCCCCAATTTCTTAGGGCTTGTTAACTATTGCATCATTGGACTTGATGATTTTTTCTCGAGAAGATTTACGACAGGTTTCTCTACTACTTCGCCTTTAATTTTGATTGCTACACGACCTTCTTCTACATTTACAGCATTACTTTCTACTGTAATTGTTTTTCTAATTGGACCGGTATTCATATTATATTTTACATCAATAGAGCCTGTTTTTCCCGGAGCAATCGGTTCTTTTGAAAAAGTGGGAACTGTACAACCGCAGGTACTCTTTGCTTCCTTAATAATTAGAGGCTGGTCGCCTGTATTGGTAAATACAAAAGTCCGCAAACCGTTGTCATCCTCTTTATTTACCTTTCCGTAATCTATGGTGTTGTCTTTATCTTTAAATTCAATCTTCGGTCCTTTTTGAGCAAAAATCGCTGCATTGATTGATAGAACTGCGATAAGTAAATATTTTTTCATGGTAAACTGTTTAATTGGTTAGTAAAAATAGTCTGTTTAAATTAATACACAAAAGTTTAATTCTTAATTTTTTCTAAAGTCTTTATTAATTACTTTTGCAGTGCAGTTTACAAAAGGTGTGCCAAAGGATTTCAACGTGTGCTGAGAAGGTCAGTAGCGAAAGGCTTGGGATTTATTAGCCAACCATTTTCCCGCTTTCCGCGCTACAAGGTTGCTCGCTACAATCGGGGCTAAAAGAGAAATGTAGTGCACTTTTGTAAATAAATAATCAAATTAACGAATAAACAAATATGTCGATTCCCGCACAGTTTAACGCTAAAGAAGTAGAAAAAAAATGGTACGATTACTGGATGAAAAACAACTATTTTCATTCCAAACCCGATCATAGAAAACCGTACACCATAACCATTCCGCCACCAAACGTGACTGGAGTTTTGCATATGGGACATATGTTGAACAACACGATTCAAGATGTTTTAATTCGCCGTGCGCGTCTTAAAGGGTTCAATGCGTGTTGGGTTCCGGGAACGGATCACGCTTCTATAGCAACGGAAGCTAAAGTTGTGGCCAAACTAAAAAGCGAAGGCATCAACAAAAACGATTTGACTCGCGAAGAATTTTTGGTGCATGCTCACGCTTGGACCGACAAATACGGTGGAACTATTCTGGAACAACTAAAACAATTAGGCTGTTCTTGCGATTGGGACCGAACTAAATTCACCATGGATCCCGATATGTCGGCATCAGTTATTCGATCGTTTGTCGATTTATACAATAAAGGCTTAATCTATCGCGGTTACCGAATGGTAAACTGGGATCCGGAAGCCAAAACAACCTTGTCTGACGAAGAAGTGATTTTTGAAGAAAGACAAGGGAAATTATACTTCATAAAATACCAAATCGAAGGAAGTTCTGATTTCCTAACGGTTGCTACAACGCGTCCAGAAACGATTTTTGGAGATACCGCTATTTGTATCAATCCAAATGACGAACGTTTTACTCATCTGAAAGGGAAGAAAGTGATTGTGCCAATTTGTGGAAGAGTAATTCCGATTATTGAAGATGAATATGTTGATATCGAATTCGGAACAGGATGCTTAAAAGTAACTCCTGCGCACGATATGAACGATAAAACGCTGGGCGAAAAACACAATCTTGAAATCATCGATATTTTTAACGAAGATGCTTCTTTGAATTCTTTTGGATTGCAGTATCAAGGAAAAGATCGTTTCGTTGTTCGTGAAGAAATTGCGAATGAATTAGAAGCAATCGGGGCTTTAGCCAAAACAGAAACACACTTAAATAAAGTGGGAACTTCTGAAAGAACTAAGGCTGTAATTGAGCCACGCTTATCTGATCAATGGTTTTTGAGCATGGAGGAATTGGTGAAACCAGCCATCAAAGCGGTTTTAGAAACGAAAGAAATTAAATTATATCCATCTCGTTTTGATAATACGTACCGTCATTGGTTGGAAAACATCCGCGATTGGAATATTTCACGCCAATTGTGGTGGGGACAACAAATTCCGGCTTATTTCTACGGCGATGGAAAAGAAGATTTCGTTGTGGCAGAAACTATTGATGATGCTTTAGTATTGGCTAAAAAAGCAACTGGAAAAGACAATTTAACTAAGAATGATTTACGTCAGGATGCTGATGCTTTAGATACTTGGTTCTCTTCGTGGTTATGGCCAATGGCTGTTTTTGGCGGAATTATGGAACCTGAAAATGAAGATTTTAAATACTATTATCCAACAAATGATTTGGTTACGGGTCCAGATATTCTATTTTTCTGGGTTGCCCGAATGATTATTGCAGGATATGAATTTGCAGGTGAAAAACCTTTTTCAAATGTGTATTTAACCGGATTAGTGCGTGATAAACAACGTCGTAAGATGTCTAAATCATTAGGGAATTCTCCAGAACCTTTGGAACTAATTGAAAAATTTGGTGCTGACGGAGTTCGCGTTGGATTGCTTTTGAGTGCTTCTGCCGGAAATGATATCATGTTTGATGAAGAATTATGTAACAACGGAAAAGCATTTGCTAATAAAATATGGAATGCCTTCCGATTAATAAAAGGTTGGGAAGTTGCCGATATCGCACAACCTGAAAGTTCTAAAGTGGCTATCGAATGGTATGAAGCAAAACTGCAGCAAACCTTAGTAGAAATTGAAGATCATTTTGAGAAATACAGACTTTCAGATGCTTTAATGTCGATTTACAAATTGGTTTGGGATGATTTTTGTTCGTGGTTCTTGGAAATGATTAAACCCGCTTACCAGCAGCCAATCGACAGAGCAACATTTGATAAAGCTATCGAAATGTTGGAAGCCAATTTAAAATTATTGCATCCGTTTATGCCATTTTTGACGGAAGAAATTTGGCAGTTTATTGCTCAGAGAACTCCAGAACAAGCCTTAATTATTGCGGAATATCCTAAAATGACTTCGTTTGACGAAAAGCTAATTGCCAATTTCGAATTCACTTCTGAGGTCATCGCTGGATTGAGAACTATTCGGAAAGAGAAAAACATCGCAATGAAAGATGCAATCGATTTGAAAGTGGTCAACAATGAAAAAGTGTCGACTTATTTTGATAGCGTGATAATCAAGTTGGGTAACATCGTTTCATTAGAATACATTACAGATAAAATTGATGGTGCGTTGACATATAGAGTAAAATCTAACGAATATTTTATTCCGGTTTCGGGAAATATTGATATCGCTGCTGAAATTGCGAAATTGACTGAAGAATTAAAATATACTCAAGGTTTCCTAAGAAGTGTTCAGGGAAAATTGTCTAACGAAAAATTTGTTGGCGGTGCACCAGAAAAAGTGCTTGAAATAGAACGAAAGAAAGAAGCCGATGCTTTGGCAAAAATTGCAACGATACAGCAGAGTTTAAAAGGTTTACAATAACAGAAAGCCTCGAGAAATCGAGGCTTTCTTAAGTTTAGGAGAATAATTAATTAATCTTTTGATTTGTTGATGGAATATATTCCGCCTACAAAAAGAATAACTGCGAAGCCGATATATAAATATCCTTGTTGTTTTCCGGATTCATTTGAAGCATCGATTTTTATTCCGATTACTTTTACTTCTTTAGAATTAGCTGCTATTTTATTATAACCTGTGTAGCCTAAAAATAAACTTGCAATAATTAAGAGTGCTCCTATAAGTTTTGATGTGTTCATGATGTTGATTTAAGTTACGTTATTTGTTTTTTCCGAATCGACTAACGGCATATACAATCAAAGCTATGACTGCTACGACAATGAATATTCCGAATCCCATTCCGGCTTTGAAGATTCCGCCAATTAAATCACAACTCGTGAAAGAAGTGAGCATTAAAGTAAATAGGGCAGCGAATTGTAGTTGCTTTTTCATGATGTTTGGATTTTGATTAGTACATTTTTGAATTAGTTTTGTAAAATTAAATAGTGGCGGTTCGCTTATTGTTACAATTTTTTTAGAATAATTTATATAATTTAATTTAATGGTTGTCACCAATAGACCTCTTTCAAATAGAAACTTATTGTCAGTTTGGAGCTTTTCGAAGACCTTTTTTTAAGCACTTCGATACTTCCTTCGTCAATACAGGTATGTTCAGAGTGACAAACTGCAAATAATTGTCTTTATATCTAATTGCACCCAGCGGGTTAATTTTAATAAAAAAATCCCTCTCGATTGGAGAAGGATTTTGAAACTGCTTGCAGCGTAATTTAGAATTTAAAACCTAATTTAAAGTAAATCGCATTTATAGTTTCTATTTTTTGCGCTCTTCCGTCTTTTTTCATATCGGTTAAATCACTTTGATTTTCTAAGCCCAATCCAACAGTAAGTTTATCACTAACAATAAAACGCGTTCCAATTTGACTAGAGAAACCGAAATTCCATCCTAGGTTTTTGCTGTCTGAATCGCCTCCAATGGTTTCTATTTGTTGTTTAAGCAAAGTTCGAGCGTAAGCACCAATACCGATCGAGAAAATAATTTTGGCATTTTGCGTTTCTTCATTTTTCAGAATTGTATAATCTCCGTTAAATTGCAGTGGAATGTGTAAGTAGGCATTTTTGACGCTAATTTCATTTCCGGCCACTGTAGTATTGGCATAATATTCCAAATAACCAACACCGGAAGTTATGTCCCATATTTTACCTAATTTATAGGATAGTAAAAGATCTCCACCATTGACATTTCCGTTTAAAGTGACGTTGCCTTTTTCTTTGAGTCTGGCAAAACCAATTTTGGTATTTACGGCAAATGACACTTTACTTTCTTTGGTTTCGGGTACTGTTTGTGCCGTTATAGAATACGATGTAAACAATAGTAATGCTGCAACAATGTGATTTTTCATGTTCGTTTGGATTTGATTTATTTCATAACGCAAAATAATCTTTTTTGGTATTCTTATAAGATAAATAATAACACTTTTGAGGTGATTTTATAGTTTCTGATTGTTAATAAGTCTTAAATTATACCTATTCACAAGAGATTATGGAGATAAAATTGTTAATAACTTGCATTTCAACGATTTTTATGGTTGTTCGTAGGTAAAGTATATCAAAAAAGTGTACTGTAAGTAACTTTGGGTAGTTGAATAAATTGGTAACAATCTTATTTGAAATATTATGAAAAATCACACCCAAATTTTAGTAGTACTAGCAAGTGTTTTTTCCTTAAGCTGTTTTTCTCAGCGTACAGAGCGTTTTCCTGCTAATGCGAAAATGTCTAGCGAACAAACAATCAATAGTACGACATTAAGATCTGATCTTGCTGTAGTTTCCTACCATGTTGAAGAACGAGTGAATAGGCCAATGGGAAGCAGCATTACTACTTATACTGTTTCTAGTTTAAGTTTAGTAGCCACCAATGATTTGGGTGAAAACAATAGTAGAGTAATTACGCCAATATACGGAAAACCTAAAGTAGAGGCACTAACGGCACTTATACCTGTATTAAAAAATAAATCAAGCGTTAAACTATCTGAAGTTCCTACTAGCATACTATCTTCAGGAAATATTATGAAATCAATTGATGTTGCTGATACTAATGAAGCAACTCCTACTATAATTGAAACGAAACCTAAAAATGTAAAAATTGATATTCTGGCAACATATGAACGAATTATGGACAAAGGATATAAAAATGTTGACATGATTACTAAAGTTGGAAACAGTCATTTTTTTGCTGGGGATTTAGTACTTGCGGCTAAATGGTATGCCGAATTATTTGCCGTGAAAACCGATTTAGAACCCGTTTATTATTACCGATACGCTCAATCATTAAAGGCTGTCAAGCAATTTGAAAAAGCCAATGCAATGATGAAGATATTTGAAACTATGAGTTTATAAAATATAAAAAACCCGCTTCGAAAGAAAGCGGGCTTTATAGTGTATGTTAGTTTGTGTTTAAAACTGTTCTCTTCCTGCAAAATGAAATCCAGCTTCAATAGCTGCATTTTCATCACTATCAGAACCGTGAACTGCATTTTCACCCATTGAAGTTGCATATTTTTTACGGATAGTTCCTTCTTCTGCATTAGCAGGATTGGTAGCTCCGATTAACGTTCTGAAATCTTCAACAGCATTTTCTTTTTCCAAGATAGCAGCGACGATTGGTCCGCGTGTCATGAATTCAACTAATTCTCCGTAGAACGGTCTTTCTGCGTGAACTGCGTAAAATGCTTTAGCATCCGCTACAGTCAATTGCGTTAATTTCATTGCTACGATTCTGAAACCACCTTCAGTAATCATATTTAAAATTCCACCGATGTGTCCGTTTTCAACACCATCCGGTTTAATCATTGTAAATGTTCTATTCGTCGCCATTTTTTTTATTTTTAATTTGGGTGCAAAAGTAAAGCTTTTAAGCCACTATTAAAAACGATTCGTCTATCAATTTTTAATAATCTTTTTTACGGTAAAATCTAATCCTGATTTGATTTTCAAAAAATAAACGCCGTTGCTTAGTAAAGTTCCATCCAATTGAAATTGATTACTATTAGGAATAAAGCTTTGAATTACTTTTCCGTTTACATCAAAAAGTTCCACACTGTCAATAGTTGTTGAATGTGATAAGTTCCAGAAGTTGTTCGTTGGATTTGGATAGATATTAATTTTTGAAACAGAATGTTCTGAATTCGATAAAACATTGGTAAATGTATAATCGCCACTACCTTTTTCAAATGTAATGTTATAACTTCCGGCAATAACTTGGATATTTGATCCACCTTGTGTTCCAATTCCAACAGGAAAATCTGCAGCACCCCAATTGGACACCCAGAGATTATCTTTTCTAAATTTTGCTTCACCATCGGTCATACTTAAATTTGAAATACTATAATTAAATCCGTCGGTGGTATTCAAATCAATATCCTCTGCTGTAAATCCGCTCAACGCCGTTCCCAAAATCCCAATGCTTGGTAAAGAAAAATTATAATCGCCAGTAATTCGGTTAAACGTTACAAACCATTCTCCTCCGGTTACTTGAATGCTTGGTCCGCTAAGTGTCGCTATTCCTGCTGGAAAAGAAACGCTTCCCCAAACCTTGGTGTTTCCGTTATTTTCTCTGAAATAGGCAGTTCCCGTGCTGTAATTAAATCCTGAAAGTGTATAGGTTATCCCATCTGTAGTAGTCATATCAACATCAGGTGCTGTAAATCCTTGTTGGGAATTCACTGCTGGACCCCAAATTCCGATACTCGAGAAATTCAAACCTGTGCTTGGAATAAACGTGTAAGTTCCGTTATTTCTGTTGAACGTGATATCATACGTTCCGGCTTGTGTCAAAATGTTGGCACCATCTTGCACAGCCGTTCCTGATGGAAAATTGCTGTTACCCCAATTGGTTCCCCAGTCATTATTGAGTCTGAATTTAAGGCCAGTTGTAGTAGGATCTGTTGCGTCCGATACCGTTATGTTATTTAGCGTATACGTAATATTGTCGGTGGTTATCATCGCAATATCAAATCCCCAATCCGCAGATGGAGTAGTACTTCCGATGATTGAAATGGTTTGTGCTTTGGTATTAAAAGCAAAAAAAGTTACGAGAAATAGATGAAGTAATTGTTTTTTCATAAAACGTTGGTTTAACATTAGTTGACCAAAGTATGTGAAAATTGATGATAATTATAATAGAAAGTTAACGAAAACGTTTTCGTGTTGAAAACTTATAAGATTCAGAGCGTAATTATACTGAAGTGTGGTTCTAATGGTTTGAGTTCCTGAAATAATTTCTCTATGAGTTTGTTATTCGCTTCCAAATAAAACTCTGAGAAATTGGCTTTTCGTTCCTGCAATCCTTGATTGGGAAATAGTTCATTTTGCAATAAAATGATCTGTTCTAATTTTTCAGCATGAACTCTTTTTTCAGCTTTTAATAATCGTTTTTCTAAATTTTCTAAACCTTTGATTTGTTTAGTTTGCTGCGCATTTACCGCGCCAATGAATGATTTATCTGTTTGATTCGCAATTTCTACTAGCTTTTCAAACTGTTGTTTTAACTGTTCTTTTTGCTCCGAAAAATCTATTTTAAAAGCAGAGAATTCCTTGGTTTTGTTGTCGAATAATTCTTGTTGATTTTCGAATAAATCTGACCAAGAAAGCTTTAGTTTATCCGCTTTATGAAGTTGTTTTTCTGTAGTTATTAGAACTGAATTTCGAACTAAAAGTATTGGAAACGCTATGGTTTTAGCCTCAAAATTAGATTTTAATTGCAACCAATACGCAATTTCACCTCCGCCGCCAATGTAGCAAAGATTAGGTAAAATAACTTCTTGGTATAAAGGTCTTAGTATTACATTTGGGCTAAATTTTTTAGGATTACTTTCGAGTAACTCTAAAATTTCTTTTTCAGAGAAAGTGAGTTTCGTATTGTTGATTTTATACTGATTCTCTTCAAAAACAATACGTTCTCTTAAATTATCTTCAATATAAAACAGATTGATTTCTCTCGGATTTACCTGAATAGTGTATTCTTTTTCTAAAAGCGAATTGGTATCGGAAACCTTTTTAAATGAAGTCTGATTCAATAATTCCTCTTTTGCATAAGGAATAAATAATTCCTTCAACTCTTTATCATCGCCGTCAAGAATCACTAAACCGTGACTTGCGAATAATTCATTTGCCAAAAATCGAGTTGCATCGGCTAGATTATTTTGTTTTAAATAACTGTTAGTGAAAAGTTCTTTTAAATACGTTGCATTTTGTCCTAAACCTAGCTCGCTGGCAAAAACTTCTAAAACCTCATTTAAACCTTGTGTTGAAAGTCTTCCTACAGGACCAGAGCTTTCAGTATTCCATTTGATTTTGGAGCCTTTGAAATTGAAATAGTTTATTTCTTCAAAATCATGATCTTCCGTCGCCATCCAATAAATTGGAACAAAATTATGCTCGGGATAGTGCTTTTTCAAGGTTGTACATAGATTGATTGTACTAACAATTTTATATAAAAAATACAACGGACCCGTGAACAAATTCAGTTGATGCCCCGTTGTAATAGTATATGTATTTGAATCGGATAAAAGTGAAATATTCTTTTGTGTAGCTTCTGAAATCTGAAAATTTTTATATTGATTTTCAAGCGAAGTAACCAAACTAGTTCTATTTTCTTGAGGATAATTCTTCGACTTTTCTTCAATTTGATTTTTAAAGTTTTCCAATTTTGGAAAACGATTATACAGCGAACTTAATTCGGGCTTCTCCTCTAAATAATTGGTAATTAATTTAGTAAAATATCCTGATTTTTGATAGCTAATACAGTCAGTAGGCATGGATGAAAGAATTAGGGAGTGGTTACAAAACTACCAAATATATAATCATCGCCTAAGCTAAAATCGCTATTTCCCTTTTTCAACGTCACTCTTTTCAGATGAATAGTATGAATAAAACTGGTGCCTAAAGTTGTAGTGGTGACTTCAATGATACCACTTGTGGCTTCAACACCATTCACCGCATTCCATTCTTGCAAAAGTAGAGGTGTAGCCGGTGCAGTGGTCGCGCAGAAATAAGCATTAGTAATGGTATTGTTGAATAATTTGTATGTTAATTTGTTAGCAGAGCTGATTAGTGCTGTTCTTGGAGTTGTTGTGACTGCATTTGCAAATAATGTACTAAAATTGGTGCTGTCAAAGATAAAAGCTTCGCTTCCGCTGAAATTAAAAATTCTATTGTCGCTGGCAGCACAAGTACTTTTATCGGCATCGGCATCAAAATTTAAAGCTAATGGACTAATCGTAGTAGTGTAATTTCCAAATACAAACGTTTCATATACTTGGGGTCCGCTTGGTTTTTCAAATGTTACATTTTTAAGTATGATATAATAATTATAACCTGTAATATTTGTAGCGTTAGTCGTAGCGTTCGTAGTTTTGATTGCTGTCGCTTTAATTTGGATTGTTCCATCGGTAGCAAGCCATTGTTCGGTAACATTTGGCGTTCCATCTGGAAATGTAGGACAAATATTGTTCTGAGTTACTGTTCCGTTGTATTTTCTGTAGGTTACTTTATTGGTCGAATTAATTGCAACTTCAATGGGCGCGCTGTCCAGTGTTTGGTTTTCTGTAAAAGTGGTTGCAGGAATTTCAAGAACAAGCATTTCTGAATCTTTAACTTTATAAAGAACCTCTTTGAGGCTACACTTTTGAATTGGTCCTTCAGAAAAATCGATAACGTCAACTGTTAAATTTCCATCATCACAAGAGGTAATCAAAAGCAACACGGATAGAATAGCTAAAATTCTTTTCATCGGAATAATATAATTTTAAGCAAAAATAAGTTTTTTATACTATTAAATTTCCCTTTTATCATTTAATTAAGAACTCAAGTTTTTATCTTTGCACTATGCAAAAAATATATCTTGATAACGCAGCGACTACGCCAATTCGAAAAGAAGTAATTGAGGAAATAGTCAGAATTATGCAGTCTGAGTATGGAAATCCATCTTCAACACACAGCATTGGACGAAGTGCTAAGGCCGTTATTGAAACCTCACGAAAAACAATTGCAAAATGTCTGAATTGTAATTCACAAGAAATTATTTTCACCTCTACTGCGACCGAAGCTACTAATTGGATTTTGAGAAGTGCGGTTAAGGATTTTGGTGTAATGCGAATTATTACGTCCAAAGTAGAGCATCATGCTACTTTATACACCATTTTAGCTTTGCAGCAAGAATTTGGAATTCAAGTTGATTACCTTAATGTGGACTGCGATGGTGTTTTAGATTATTCGAAACTTGAAACTTTACTTTCCGAGGAAGCTACAACCTTAGTTTCATTGATGCATGTCAATAATGAAACGGGAGTTGTCAATGATATCCATAGAATAGGGGCAGTCTGTCACCAACATAAGGCGTTGTTTCATTGTGATACAGTGCAGTCCATCGGGAAAACCGAGTTAAATCTACAAGAACTAGCGATTGATTTCTTAGTGGCCAGTGCTCATAAATTTCATGGTCCCAAAGGAATCGGATTTGCCTTTGTGCGTAAAAGTCTGGTTTTGCAACCCATGATTTTTGGTGGCGAACAAGAAAAAGGATGGCGCGCCGGAACCGAAGCGGTGCATCAGATAGCCGGAATGGCAAAAGCATTAGCATTAGGTTACCATCATTTAGACGAAGAAAGAAAGTACATCTCCGATTTGAAAGCCTATTGTTTACAAGAGTTGCATATTGCTTATCCTGAAGTTGTAGTGAATGGGTCGGATACCTTTTATAATATTCTAAACATACTAATTCCTATTTCACCCGAAAAAACAGCTATGATTTTGTTCAATTTAGACATGAAAGGCATTGCAGTTTCACGAGGAAGTGCTTGTCAGAGTGGTAGTATTAAACCTTCACATGTTCTGGCTGAAATGCTTACCGATGAGGCATTACAAAAACCAAGTCTGCGTATTTCGTTCAGTCATTATAATACTAAAGATGAGATTGATTATTTAATCACTACTTTAAAAGATATATAAATCGACACTATTTTTTTTCTGCTTTCTTTTTTGCTTTTTCAAGTTTTCTGAAGTAACCACGAAACAAGAAATTGTGTTTTAAGGCTTCCAAATTATCATTTAATTTTTTGCTTGCTTCATTTATATTAGTCATAGTAGAATCTATTTTCTTTACCAATTTAGGATCGTTCGACAAATAATTGATAGCGCCTTTGCCTTCTTTTACGTTTAAAATAGTAGCGTTTAGATTGGTCACGACTTTGTTTATTTCTTGACTAGAGCTATCTAAATTAGTAACAATTTTTTTGATTTTGTTCGCAACTACAGTATCTTTTAGTACTCCAATCACATTATCTTTATTGTTTAAAGAAGCAATTTGTGTACTTAAATTATCAATTGTTTGACTGGTTTTTTTACTAGTTAATTTAAGGTAATGAATCGTTTCTTTTAAATCATTAGCCATAATAGAATCGCGAATTAAAACACCTACAGTTCCTTTTCCGTTGTTAATTTCATTAGTAATTTTAAGTAAATCAGCTGTAAGTTGTGCAGCATTTTCATTGGTTATACTCAGGGTATTTAGCATATCATCTGTTCTAATGCGGTTTGTTGACTGTAACACATCACCCGGACTTACCGGTCCAACGGTCCCTTTTCCGGGAGTAATATTTACGATGACACTTCCAACTAAACCATCGGAACCAATAGTGGCAATAGCATCTTTTTTAATATGTGGAAAGATAGATTTGTCAATTTGCATGTCAACGCTAATAGTGCTGTCGTTTACAATATCGATGCTACGAACTGTGCCAATATTTATACCAGAATACCTAACATTATTTCCCAATTGCAAACCGCCCACATTGTTAAACACAACTTTTAAATGCTCTGTACTACCAAACATTTGTTGTTTATTTCCGATGAAATATATAGTGAGAATAAAGAATGCTAATCCAGCGATGACGAAAATGCCAAGACGAATTTTTTGTGATGCTGTTTTTTCCATGTCGTATTTTATTTAAAAAAGGCTTTAATTTTTGGATCATCAGAGGCCGAAAGTTCTCCAAAAGTTCCTTCGGCATAATTTATATTGTCTATTAGTAAGATCATTCGGTTTGAGATTACTCGGGCACAATCTACATCATGGGTAATAATGATCGACGAGGTGTTGTATTTTTTTTGAATCGACATCATAAGCAATATTATTTCTTTAGAAGTAATTGGGTCAAGGCCCGTTGTAGGTTCGTCATACAAAATGATTTTTGGTTGTAGAATTAAAGTTCTTGCCAAAGCAATTCTGCGTTTCATTCCGCCTGAAAGTTCGTTGGGCATCATGTCAATAGCATCTTCTAATCCAACATTTGTTAACGCTTCCAGCACCATTGGTTTTGTGTCTTTTATCTTTCCGAATTTTTTAGTGTGTCTGCGCAACGGAAATTCTAAATTTTCTCGCACCGACATAGAATCATACAAAGCACTTCCTTGAAATAGGAAGCCAATTTCGGTTCTCAGCTCATCTAATTCCCAGTGTTCAATTTGGTTAATGTCTTTCCCCATTACTTTAATGGTACCACCGTCAGGTTCTTCAAGTCCGATTAGGCATTTGATCATTACTGATTTTCCTGAACCTGATTTCCCCATAATGACCAAGTTTTCGCCTTCATATAAGTTCAGGTTAAAACCATTCAACACCGTATTATCGCCATAACTTTTAGACAAGTTTTTGATTTCTATTATAGGATTGGATTTAGTGGTTGAACTGCTCATCTTGTTTTATCCGTAAAAAATATTAGTAATAAAAACAGCAATAAAATCAATAATAAAAAGCAACATAGACGTATATACGACGGCTGAATTAGCTGCAAGACCAACTCCTGCCGTTCCTTTTTTACAATTATATCCTTTGTAACAGCCTACCAATCCGATAGCAAAACCAAAGAAAAGCGTTTTTATTGTGGTTGGGATGATATCACTAAACTTCAAACTGTCAAAAACTTGATTGAAATAGAGTAAAAACGAAACATTTCCTTTTATATTTTCTACTATCGCCGAACCATATATTGCGATCGCATCGCCAAAGAAAACTAAAATTGGTAGCATGAAAGTGGTTGCTAATATTCGGGTAACAACTAAATATTTATAGGGATTAGTTCCTGATACTTCCATAGCATCAATTTGTTCTGTCACTCGCATAGAGCCCAATTCGGCACCAATTCCAGAGCCAATTCTTCCGGCACAAATTAAAGCCGTAATGATAGGGCCAATTTCCCTAATTATTGAAATACTAACCATTGAGGGCATCCAGGAAACAGCTCCAAATTCTTCGAGTGTAGGTCTGGATTGGAGTGTGAATACTAATCCAATAATAAATCCTGTTACACTAACCAAAAGCAATGACCGATTTCCCATATTGTAACATTGCCTGAGAAATTCTTTCCATTCAAACGGGCGCTTGACCACTTCGACAAAGAACCGCGAGGTGAAATATGAGAGCTCTCCAATTTCAAAAAAGAAGGTTTTAAATGATGCTACTACTTTCGAATTGTTATCCATTTAAAAGGGTTTTAAACAAAAAAATCTTACCTCAAAGCTACGATTATTTGAGAGGAATACTTCTCAAAAATAAAAAAATCCATTTTAGATATTGTAAAAATGGATTTTATATTTAAATAATTTTCTTAATAACACGCAGTCGATGCGTATGCCTGTTTTGTTCGGCATTATAGATTCCTAAATGATCGAGTCTGTCAATTCTGACTTTACCACTTGCGTGGATAATGTAGTTGTCTTCCATTATTATTCCCACGTGAATAATCTTGCCTTCTTCATTATCAAAAAACGCCAAATCGCCAGGTTCACTTTCTTCAATAAAACTCAAAGCCTCGCCTTGCGTAGATTGTTGGGAAGCATCGCGAAGGAGTTTGTAACCGTTAAGTTTGTAAACCATTTGGGTAAACCCAGAACAATCAATGCCAAAAGGTGTCTTTCCGCCCCAAAGATAAGGTGCATTTAAATACATAAAAGACGTCGAAATTAAATCTAATTTTGATTTTACACCACTGACTCTCATACCTTCAAATTCAAAATTGGCAGTATTGATTTCGCTATGGCTCAAAAAGGATAGCGAAGCACCAAGCGTAATCGGAAGATAAACATTGGAGGCATTCGTTACATATTCAACCAAATCAGAATTCAAAATAATAGCGTCTTCAGACAAATCATTAAAACTCTTTTCGCTGATTACTAGATACTGTTTTGAATCCACCCAGCCTTCATAACCATCATACTGCAATTTGATTTTTGACCACTGATTTTGAGTTGCTGTAATTTCAAAATGTTCTCCATACAAAACCTGCGAAACGATTTCGCTTCGGTCGCTTGGTTCAGCCCGTAAAGGAATTATAGAAAGATTACAAATGGCAAACATTCAAATAGAATTGATAATGGATAATTGATAATGGATAATTGTTAATTATCCATTATCAACTGTTACTTGTTTAAGCTCTTTCAAGAACAATTGCCGAAGCTCCACCGCCACCATTACATATAGCTGCTGCTCCAATTTTTGCATTGTTTTGTTCTAATACATTAATTAAAGTGACAATGATTCTGGCACCAGAACACCCAAGAGGATGTCCTAAGGAAACCGCTCCACCGTTAACATTAATTTTGTCGTTATCTAACCCTAAAATTTTAGCATTGGCTAAACCAACAACCGAAAACGCTTCGTTAAATTCGAAAAAGTCAACATCTGAAAGTTTTAAACCTACTTTATCTAAAGCTTTTGGTAATGCTTTTGATGGTGATGTAGTAAACCATTTTGGTTCTTGTGCTGCATCTGCGTATGATTTTATATAAGCCAATGGTTTCAGTCCAAGAGCTTGTGCTTTTTCTTCACTCATCAAGATTAAAGCTGCCGCACCATCATTTATAGTAGAGGCATTAGCCGCCGTTACTGTTCCTTCTTTGGTAAATGCTGGATTTAATGCCGGGATTTTATCCAATTTTACGTTAGTAAACTCTTCATCTTTTGAAAAGAGAACCGGTTCGCCACGACGCTGCGGAATTTCAACTGGAACCACTTCATTGTCAAATTTTCCTGCTTCCCAGGCTTTTGCAGAGCGCTCATACGACTGAATTGCGAAAGCATCTTGCTCTTCACGTGTTATTTTGTATTCGGCAGCACATAAGTCAGCAGAAACGCCCATAGCGTTGTTATCGTAGGCGTCAACTAAACCATCCTTTTGCATTCCATCCACTAAAGAAGCTGGGCCAAATTTCACGCCGTTTCTCATATGAACATAATGCGGAATTAAACTCATGTTTTCCATTCCACCTGCAACAACGATTTCAGCATCGCCCGCCATGATAGCTTGCGCGCCTTGCATTACTGCTTTCATTCCAGAAGCACATACTTTGTTAATAGCTGTCGCAATTACAGTATTTGGCAAACCTGCATAAAGTGCGGCCTGACGCGCTGGTGCTTGCCCAGTTCCTGCCTGAACCACATTACCCATTATAACTTCGTCTACTAAGTTTGGGTCTAAATTTATTTTATTTAAAGCGCCTTTGATGGCAGCTGCTCCTAATTTTGTAGCTTCAACAGTGGATAATGAACCCATAAAACTCCCAATTGGTGTTCGTACTGCTGAAACGATAACTACTTTTTTATTCATGATGTATTGTTGTTTTAATCCGCTGCACTCCATACAAATCGTACTTCGAATGTTTGTACTGCAAAACTAATCTTTTATTATAAATTATGGAATTCAAAGCAGAATAAATCGCAAATCCTTTTGATTTAAAAAAATATTATAAGTGTAGTTTGTTGAAAGTGAAGCTTTTTAGTATTTTTTTATTTTTATCTCTAAAAAAACAATTGAAATAGTTGTAAATTATAGAATGAAAAGTTACATTTGCAACCGCAAAAAAAGCTAAGTTCTTTGAGCATTATTGAAATTTTGGAGAGTTGCCTGAGTGGCCGAAAGGACATGTTTGCTAAACATGCGTATGGGGAACTGTACCAAGGGTTCGAATCCCTTACTCTCCGCAAAATTGCTTTTTCTTATTGAATTTGGAATTTTGAAAATGAAGTTGAATACTTCGGGGTGTAGCGTAGCCCGGTTATCGCGCCTGCTTTGGGAGCAGGAGGCCGCAGGTTCGAATCCTGCCACCCCGACAAAATAAAGAGTGGAGTTTTTTAGGAAAATTTATTTTCATAAAAAATGTAGAGGTTTATTTTAAATTAAAGTTTGCTTTAATTTGCAACAAAACCAAATCAAGATCATTAGATAATCCTTCCACCCCAACTTTTTAGTAGTTTTTTTAAAAACTATTTTGGTTCCATAGCTCAGCTGGATAGAGCAACGCACTTCTAATGCGTAGGTCGAAGGTTCGAATCCTTCTGGGATCACACCTAAATTAAAACCCGAAAAATAAAATGGAATTTATTCTAATTTTATTTTTCGGGTTTTTGATTTTCAAACCAGATATTTGAGTAAGTGCACAGCAAATCCCGCTGAAATTAAAAAATTAAACCATCTTATAAATTTTACGAGATGGTTTTTTAAATTTAAGTATTTTGTTTTTTCAATTTTATTCATTTGAAATATTGAAAATAATCCTTTTCTATTTGGAACCTATCAATTGATTTAGAAATTAATTGACTTTTGTGATGTAATATTAGGTCAAGGTTTCATAAATTTACTTCCAATTAAATACTATTTACTTATGGGTAATTCTTATAAGCTTTCGGTCAATAATACCAGCACATTTAATCTACTAGAAAGCGATCTTATAAATCTCGATGCCGTGAAAGTGGAACAGTCAAAATTCCATGTACTTAAAAATCACAAACCTTATACAGCAGAAATTATTTCTGCTGATTTTATTTCCAAAAAATATACTGTAAAAGTTAACAATAATATTTATGAAGTATCCATTGACGGGGCTTTAGAACTTTTAATTAAAGGGCTGGGAATTGAAAGAGGAAGGACAAAAAAGGTAAATGCCATTAAAGCGCCAATGCCAGGTTTAATTCTGGAAATTAGCGTAGAAGTTGGACAAACCGTCAAAGAAAATGATCCATTATTAATATTGGAAGCTATGAAAATGGAAAACAGTTTCCTTTCGCCAAGAGATGGTGTAATTAAATCTATCGCTGTTGAAAAAGGAAACGCAGTAGATAAAGGACAATTATTAATTGAATTTGAATAGAAAAAAATAGAGGAAAGAACCTAGAACCAAAAGAAATGAAATTATCTTTCTTCTTGCAGCGTAGCGGTCTTTCTTTTTTCATCTAAAACATATGAAAGAAATTAAAAAAATATTAGTTGCCAATCGTGGTGAAATAGCCATTAGAGTAATGAAAACTGCCAAGAAAATGGGCATCAAAACCGTTGCTGTATTTTCAACTGCCGATAGAAATGCGTTGCACGTAAAATATGCTGATGAAGCGGTTTGTATCGGAGAAGCGGCATCAAGTCAATCCTACTTGCGTGGCGATAAGATAATCGAAGTTTGTAAAGAATTAAATGTTGACGCGGTGCATCCAGGCTATGGCTTTTTAAGTGAAAATTCACATTTTGCTGAAGAATGCGAAAAGAATAATATCATTTTCATCGGACCAAAATCGAAAGCGATTGAAATGATGGGAAGCAAATTAGCAGCGAAAGAAGCCGTTATGAAATATGATATTCCGATGGTTCCTGGAGTTGACCACGCTATTATTGATATTGAAGACGCCAAAAAAACTGCCAAGCAAGTTGGATTTCCAATTTTGATTAAAGCATCTGCAGGCGGTGGTGGAAAAGGAATGCGTATTGTTGAAAAAGAAGAAGATTTTGAATCTCAAATGGATAGAGCAGTTTCCGAAGCTACAAATGCTTTCGGAGATGGTTCGGTTTTTATTGAAAAATATGTTACCAAACCACGTCACATCGAAATTCAAATTATGGCAGACAGTCACGGAAATGTGTTGTATATTTTCGAAAGAGAATGCAGTATTCAACGTCGCCATCAAAAGGTCGTTGAAGAAGCACCATCAGCAGTTTTAACGCCAGAAATGCGCAAAAAAATGGGTGAAGCTGCCGTAAAAGTAGCTCGTGCTTGTGATTATTTGGGCGCCGGAACAGTGGAGTTTTTATTAGACGATAAACACAATTTCTATTTCCTTGAGATGAATACGCGTTTGCAAGTAGAACATCCCGTTACCGAAATGATTTCTGGTTTGGATTTGGTTGAATTGCAAATCAAAGTGGCTCGTGGTGAAGCATTAGAAATGAAACAAGAAGATTTGAAAATACAAGGTCATGCCATGGAACTTCGTGTCTATGCTGAAGATCCAATGAATGATTTCTTACCAAATGTTGGAAATTTAAGCACGTATAAATTACCGGAAGGCGAAGGAATTCGTGTCGATAACGGAATCGAAGAAGGAATGGATGTGCCCATTTATTACGATCCAATGCTTTCTAAATTGGTTACTTACGGAAAAACGCGTGAAGAATCGATTGAATTAATGATAAAAGCCATCGATAATTATCATATTGAAGGCGTGGCAACAACGTTACCTTTTGGAAAATTTGTAATGGAACACGAAGCGTTTCGCTCAGGCGATTTTGATACCGGTTTTGTAAAAGCCTATTATAATCCTGAAAAAATGAAAGCGCAACTGGATATCGAAGCCGAAATTGCTGCGATGATTGCTTTGAAACACTATGTAGAAGATCAAAAAATGTTACGATTACCAAACTAAAATAATTCAGAATTCTAAATTCTAAATTCTAAATTGAAAAATGGAAGACAAAATAAAAATATTAAACGATAAAATTGCTTTAGCTAAACTAGGCGGCGGTGAAAAACGAATAGCGTCTCATCATGCCAAAAAGAAATTAACCGCTCGTGAACGAGTAGAATATTTGATGGATGAAGGTTCGTTTGAAGAAATTGGAATGCTAGTTACACACCGAACTACCGATTTTGGAATGGAAAAAGAAATCTATTTCGGCGATGGTGTGATAACGGGTTATGGAACGATAAACGGAAGAATTGTTTATGTTTTTGCGCAAGATTTCACCGTTTTTGGAGGATCATTATCTGAAACGCATGCCGAAAAGATTTGTAAAGTAATGGATATGGCACTAAAAAGTGGTGCGCCAATGATTGGATTAAACGACTCTGGTGGCGCGCGTATTCAAGAAGGTGTTCGCTCACTTGGTGGTTATGCTGATATTTTCTATCGAAATGTACAATCATCAGGTGTAATTCCTCAAATTTCGGCTATTATGGGACCATGCGCTGGTGGTGCTGTTTATTCGCCTGCAATGACCGATTTCACGATGATGGTGGAAGGAAGCAGTTATATGTTTGTTACTGGCCCCAATGTCGTAAAAACGGTAACCAATGAAGAAGTAACTTCCGAAGAATTAGGCGGCGCTAGTACACATTCTACAAAATCCGGTGTGGCACATATTACTTCACCAAACGGAATAGAATGTTTGGAAGATATTAAAAGTTTATTGAGTTATTTACCTCAAAACAATAGAGAAACGGCACCAAAATTACCGTATCTTGTTAGTGACGAAAAGCGTGACAAGTTAGATACTATTGTTCCAGATAATGCGAATAAACCCTATGACATGCACGATGTTATAGCAAATATCATCGACGAAGATTCCTTCTTTGAAATTCACAAAGATTTTGCTGAAAACATTATTGTTGGTTTTGCTCGTTTGGGCGGAAGAAGTATCGGAATTGTGGCTAATAATCCAAAATATTTAGCAGGTTGTTTGGATGTGAAATCTTCGATAAAAGCAGCACGATTTGTACGTTTTTGTGATTGTTTCAACATTCCTTTATTAGTTTTAGAAGATGTTCCAGGATTCTTACCAGGAACAGATCAAGAATGGAACGGAATTATCGTTCACGGAGCTAAATTATTATACGCTTTCAGTGAAGCAACGGTGGCAAGAGTTACTGTAATTACTCGGAAAGCGTATGGTGGTGCGTATGATGTAATGAACTCCAAACACATTGGTGCCGACATGAATTTTGCTTGGCCAAGTGCAGAAATTGCAGTAATGGGCGCAAAAGGCGCTTCTGAAATTATCTTCAAAAAAGAAATCAATGAAGCAGCAAATCCAGCAGAAAAATTAGCAGAGAAAGAAGCAGAATATGCTGCCTTATTTGCTAATCCATACACAGCAGCACAACGTGGATTTATTGATGAAGTTATTTTGCCACACGATACCCGCAGAAAATTGATGAAAGCTTTTAGTATGCTAGAAAATAAAGTAGTGGAACGACCAAAACGTAAACACGGAAATATTCCTTTGTAATAGTTAATTGAAATTGCTAAGCAGTATTTTTAATTAAACTTATTCAAAACAAAAAATCCCAATCGAAAGATTGGGATTTTTTTTATGCTTTAATTGAAATTAATAATTGAATATCTCTTCCAAAGTTACTTCCTCAATTGTTCCTAGTTTTTTCAGTGCTTCAAAGTCTAAGCTTTCTTTTTTACCAATAATAGCCGTATTGTACTGTTTGGTTTTAACTTCTTTGTTAAAGAAATCATTCGTAGAAGCTAAAGTAAGATTTTGAATTTCTTTATAAATGTCTTTTCGGATGTCATAATCAAAGCCCAGTTTTTTCAAATTCATTTGATTGAAGAAAATATTCGATTTGATAATTCTGCTTGAAGCGATTTGTTTCAAACCTGAATCTTTTGCGTTATTAAATTGTTTGTCAATTTTAGGCATCTCATTCAATAAAGCAGAAAGTGCATCAACCGCTTGTGGCAATTTATTGGCTTGTGTTCCAATAGAAACTTGCATGTAATCATCTAGATTTTTATCATTGGCCATTCCGTAATAAGCTCTTGCAGAATATGCTAATGATTTAGATTCTCTAATCTCTTGGAAAACAATTGATGATAATCCAGAACCAAAGTAGGAGTTGAAAACCGATACAGTTCCGGCAATTCTAGGGTTGTATTTTTCACCTTTTGCTATTCTCGCCATTTCGGTTTGTACCATGTCATAGTTGGCGAAATATACTTTGTTAGCCGTAATTGGTTCTGCATATTTTTTGGCGGTTGGAGCTGGTTTATTGGCGCTTAGGTTATGAAATTTTTCTAAGGCTTTTAAAATCGGATTCAAATCTGTACCATAAAAGAAAACTTCATGCTCATAATTATTGAGGTCTTTAACAATTGCAGTAAGTTCTGAAGATTGCATTTCCTTAAGTTCTTTTTCAGAAATAAGGTCTCTGAATCTGGAGTCTTTACCATACTTTGCGTAGTTGGTCAATGCGGCCATTATATTTTCTTTACGTTTCTTAGCATTGGCTCTGTTGTTCAATATAGTTTCAACCTGAGTCGCGTATACTTCTTGATCCGCTTTTACATTTTTGATGAAGTTTTCCAGTAATTCAATTCCTTTTGGAATATTGTTTTCTAATCCAGAAAGCGTAATAATACTGGTGTCTGTTCCAATGTTTGCATTATAAGAAACGCCAATTTTATAAAACTCTTTTTTAATCTGTTCAGCACTCATTTTGTCTGTACCTAAGTATTCTAATAAATCGGTAGCTAATCCTAGTTTTTTATTGTTATCTGAACCCATCTTGAAGATATAGCTTAGACGCGCAATAGAATTGGTTGTATTTTTAATATAACTTACAGTGGTGTTTTTAAGTTTGTTGGTTTGGATTTCTTTTTTGAAATCAACAAAAATAGGCTCTAAATCAGCTGAAGTTAGTTTAGAAAAATCTTTATAAAATTGTGATTGAGCCTCTCTGTTCAATTGAATAGGAGTGATGCCCGGATTCGAAACACGCACTAATTTATCGTTTACTCCTTTTCTTTTATAAACAATCACATAATTCGTTTTGAAGAAATCATTGGCGAATTTTACGACATCAGCCTTTTTTATTTTCGACAATTCATCAATATCGGATAAGGTCTGTTCCCAACTTCTACCTTCAATAAACGAATTGTAAAATGAAGTAGCTAAACCGTCTGCCGATTCGAAAGTTTTCATTATGTCTAGTTTTCTATTATTCACAATAGCCTGAAGCATCCATTCATCAAATGCGCCTTTTTTAATGTTGTCCAATTGCGTTAACAATAAATCTCTTCCTTCTTCAAGCGTTTGGCCGTCTTTAGTAGTAAGACTTAATCCAAAATAGCCATAATCATTAAACGTTGTAGCATAACCGCCGGCGCTTAAGGCCAATTGTTTTTGATTCAAATTGATATCTATTAATCCGACATCACCATTGTTTGAAAGTATTTCCGCTGTCATATCGGCTAATAAAGCTTCTTTAGTTCCGACGCCTGAAGTTCTCCATGCCATGGTTAATCGCTCTGCTGTTGGACTTTTAACTTCTCTTTCCACTACGGAAGTCATTGGTTTTTCTGTAACTAATTTTTTCATTGGAAGTTCTTTATATTCGAAAGAACCAAAATAGGTATCAACCATCTTAATCGTTTTGTCGAAATCTAAATCTCCAACCAAACAAACTGCCATATTATTCGGAACATAATAGGTATCAAAATAGTTGTGAATAGCGACCATTGAAGGGTTTTTCAAATGTTCCGATTTTCCAATGGTTGTCTGAGTTCCATTAGGTGTAAGCGGAAATAAAGCGCTCATCAACTCGAAATTAAGCAAACGGCCGTCATTATCTTGTGAACGGTTGAACTCTTCGTAAACCGCTTCCAGTTCGGTGTGAAAAAGACGTAAAACCAATTCAGAGAAACGTTCTTTCTCAATCATCATCCATTTTTCTAATTCGTTTGAAGGGATATTGTTTTTGTAAACCGTTTCGTTTAAGCTCGTATGCGCATTGGTTCCTTTGGCGCCCAAAGAGGAAATTAATTTGTCGTATTCGTTGGCTACCGAAAGTTTTGAAGCTTCTTGTGATACTTCGTCAATTTGTTTGTAAAGGGCTTTTTTCTTTTCAGGATCGGTTTCTGCTTTGTGTTTTTCGTATAAATCAGAAATTTGCTTCACTAGTACTTTTTCTTTTGCCCAATCTTGGGTTCCAATTTTACTCGTTCCTTTAAAAACCATGTGCTCTAAGTAGTGCGCCAAACCCGTATTATCTGCCGGATCGTTGTTAGAACCTGTTCTTACTGGAATATACGTTTGAATTCTTGGTTCATCTGTATTTTGTGCCAGATATACCTTCAATCCGTTTTTTAAAGTATAAATACGCGTTCCGGTTTTGTCATTTTTTACAGTTTCATACGAATACCCTTGAGCATCTTTTGTTTTTTCTGTCGAAAAATTTTGAGCGGTAATAGCTGTTAATGAGATTAGTAGGCAGCTGAGTACAAATATTTTTTTCATAATTGGGTTAGTTTGTCCAAAAATACAGATAATCTTTATCCTTTGAATTCTACAAGTGTTAAAGTTAAGCTAAGATTTTTGGTTTGAATTATGGTAGAATACGGAATTCTGTTCGTTATGCGTTAGGGATAGGAGAGGAAATCCTGGCAGTGTTAAAGTGTACTTTGTAGAAGAGGTGTTGCCAGATTGGAACGGATAGCCCGACCCGCAGGGGAACGCCCAAATAAATATAATAAAAATAGCGGAACTAAGAATCTGAAATGAGTTTGAATTAAAAAAAAATCCCAATCTTTCGACTGGGATTTTGATATATAAGTAAGTTAAATAAGGTTGTACAAACGTTTATTTTACTTTATTAAGTACTGCTTTGAAAGCTTCTGGGTGATTCATTGCTAAATCGGCAAGTACTTTACGGTTCAATTCGATACCGCTAGCTTTTACTTTTCCCATAAACTGCGAATAAGACATTCCTTCTAAACGGGCTCCAGCGTTGATACGTTGAATCCATAAAGCACGGAAATTTCTTTTGTTCACTTTTCTGTCACGGTAAGCGTAGCACATTGCTTTCTCCACCGCATTTTTAGCAACCGTCCAAACGTTTTTACGACGACCAAAGAAACCTTTGGCTTGCTTCATTATCTTTTTTCTTCGTGCTCTTTTAGCAACTGAATTTACTGATCTTGGCATAATTTTTCTTGTATTTTTGTAGCAGGCGTACCGAATTTAATCAAGGTAACTTTGTTGAGCCGTGCTCCAAGGTTATTAAATGATTTTTAACCTAAAGAACTTTTAATTAATAATTGATAGTTGATAATTGACAATTAATTATCAATTATTCATTATCCATTGTCAATTAAATTATTCTTAATTGTTGTTTGATGCTTTTCATATCTGTCTTGTGAACAAGTGCAGAGTGTGTTAAAGCCAATTTACGCTTTTTAGATTTTTTAGTCAAAATGTGACTTTTAAAAGCGTGTTTTCTCTTGATTTTTCCAGAGCCAGTTACTTTGAATCGCTTCTTAGCACTGGATTTTGTTTTCATTTTAGGCATTTTTTCCTAGATTATTTATATTTAACTTACTTACTTTTTTTTTCAGTGAAAAGCCACAAGCCAATAGCCATAAGTTTTTAAAACTCTTGCTAATGCCTTTTGCCTAATTACTATTTTGATTTCTTCTTAGGAGCAATGAACATAATCATTCTTTTTCCTTCAAGAACAGGCATCGCTTCTACTTTACCATATTCTTCTAAATCGGTTGCCAAACGCAATAACAAGATTTGACCTTGTTCTTTATAAATGATAGAACGTCCTTTAAAAAAGACGAATGCTTTTAGTTTAGCACCTTCTTTCAAGAATTTTTCAGCATTCTTTCTTTTGAACTCGTAATCGTGCTCATCGGTCTGAGGACCAAAACGAATTTCTTTAACAACAATTTGCGTAGACTTTGCTTTAAGCTGCTTATCTCTTTTCTTTTGTTCGTAAATAAATTTACCATAATCCATTAATTTACAAACAGGAGGACTTGCATTTGGTGAAATTTCAACCAAATCTACTTCCTGCTCTTCAGCTAAACGCATAGCATCAGAATATTTAAATACCCCGGGCTCAATGTTTTCTCCTACTAAACGAACTTCAGATACGCCACGAATCAATTCATTAATTCGGTGGGCTGCTGTTTTTTCTACTCGAGGCTGGTAACCTCTGTTGTTTCTAATTGCTATGGCTTTACTTTTTTAATTAAACTTCGAATGTTTTTAATGTTTTTCCTATTTCTTCATTCACCATTTTGGCAAATTCTTCAATAGTAACTGTAATATTTCCTTTTCCTTCCTGTCCGTGTCGGCGAACAGATATTGTTCCGTTTTTCTCCTCTTCATCACCAACAATCAGCATAAACGGTATTTTTTGAACTTCAGCTTCTCTAATTTTCTTCCCAATTGTCTCGTTGCGGTTGTCAATTAGGGCGCGAATTTCGTGATTTTCTAGCAATTCTAAAACTTTTTTCGAATAATTTTCATATTTCTCACTTAAAGACAATATAATAGCCTGTTCAGGTATTAACCAAAGCGGGAAATTTCCTGCAGTATGTTCTAGTAGAATAGCAATAAAACGTTCCATCGAACCAAATGGTGCTCTGTGAATCATCACAGGTCTATGTAATTCGTTATCAGAACCTTTATAGGTCAAATCAAAGCGCTCTGGTAAGTTGTAATCCACCTGAATTGTTCCCAATTGCCAGCTTCTTCCCAAAGCATCCTTTACCATAAAATCCAGTTTCGGACCGTAGAAGGCTGCTTCGCCCGTTTCGATAACATAATTCAATCCTTTGTCTTTTGCTGCACTGATGATGGCATTCTCCGCTTTTTCCCAGTTGGCAACATCTCCAATATATTTATCTGGATTGTCCAAATCACGCACAGAAACCTGAGCGGTGAAGTTTTCAAATCCAAGTGAACCAAATACATAAAGTACCAGGTCAATTACTTTCTTAAACTCCGAATCCAATTGATCCGGCGTACAGAAAATGTGCGCATCATCCTGAGTAAATCCACGAACACGTGTCAATCCGTGCAATTCGCCCGATTGCTCGTATCTATAAACTGTACCAAATTCAGCATAACGCTTTGGCAAATCTTTATAACTCCAAGGTCGTACATTGTATATTTCACAGTGATGCGGACAGTTCATAGGTTTCAACAAAAACTCTTCGCCTTCAGCTGGAGTATGAATAGGCTGAAAACTGTCTGCTCCATATTTTGCATAATGTCCCGATGTTACATAAAGTTCTTTCTGTCCAATATGAGGCGTTACCACTTGTTCATATCCGCCTTTCTTTTGAGCTTTCTTCAAAAATTGTTCTAATCTATCCCGCAAAGCAGCGCCTTTTGGTAACCATAATGGCAAACCTTGACCTACTCTTTGTGAGAAAGCGAATAATTCAAGTTCTTTCCCTAATTTTCTATGATCACGACGTTTCGCTTCTTCAAGTAATTCAAGATACTCAGTCAAATCTTTTTGTTTCGGGAATGAAACTCCGTAAACACGAGTCAACTGCTTGTTTTTTTCGTCACCGCGCCAGTACGCGCCAGCAACACTCATAATTTTCATTGCTTTGATGATTCCTGTATTCGGAATATGACCTCCGCGACACAAATCAAAGAAATTAGCATGATCACAAAACGTAATCGTTCCGTCTTCCAAATTCGAAATCAATTCCGTCTTGTATTCGTTGTCTTTATATACAGATAATGCTTCCGCTTTTGAAACCGAACGCATCGTAAATTCATGTTTCTCTCTCGATACTTCTAAAACGCGATCTTCCACTTTTTTAAAGTCGGCATCCGTAATTTTTTGGTCGCCAAAATCAACATCATAGTAAAAACCATTATCAATCGCTGGTCCGAGTGTTAGTTTGATTCCAGGGAATTGCTCCTCCAAAACCTGCGCCATCACATGCGAAGTCGAATGCCAGAACGCTTTTTTGCCCTCCTTGTCATTCCATGTATATAATATAAGAGAACCGTCGGTCGTTAATTCCGTTTCCGTTTCAACTGTTGTACCATTAAAAGCAGCCGAAATCACATTTCGAGCTAATCCCTCACTGATGCTTTTTGCAACATCCATCGGAGTCGTGCCTTTCGCAAACTCCTTAACCGAACCGTCAGGTAGAGTAATCTGTATCATTCCTAAAATTTTAAGTTCCAATTCCGAAACTTCGGAACGGGATGCAAATATATAAGATTAACAAAACACATACAATATATATGATATTTAATAGTAAAGTATTTGTAGGAGCACCACCACCGAGATCATAACCACCCGTCGTCCCGCTATTCGCTCTATCTGTCATTGCAATCTTGCGTTGCAATTTTGCAATAACAGGATGCCGCTACTATCGTGGCTAGCGATTTCTTTTGGTTTTCATAATTACGTTTTGCAAGGCACTATATACACTTGGTTACGTATTATCTAGTATAAACAAATCCGTTAGTAGTGATGTATTGGTAGCAAAATCATAAATTCATGGTGTAAAATTCGAGTTATCAGTTGATTAAAAAAAAGAATAAAAAAGGTATGTTTTTATTTGGTTTGAAAGAGTATTAGTTTTTATATTTGCACCCCGCAAGGGATTAAGTTCATTGAATTTTTGGGTAAACGAGCAGAAAAAAATAAATTTAAAAATTATTTTCAAAAAAGCTTGCCAGAATAAAAAAGATAGTTACTTTTGCACCCGCTAACCGAGAGAGAGGCGATAAAAAAGAAGAACACGTTCATAGACATATTGAATTGACAGCCGTCCCGATTTATC
>NZ_JAQSDH010000026.1 GCF_029945805.1 Flavobacterium sp. | reverse complement strand
AAATCGATGAAATACATGTTTAATACTTTACAAAAGGAAAATTTCCTACTTAATTGCCATTCGTCGATGTTTTGTCTTGAAGTAAAAAAGGTGAAATAGTTTCAAAATATTTTATAGATGATCATTTTATACAAACTTTACGTTGAAATGAGATTTTAAAATATATTTGTTATTTTAAAATCATAAACAATTGACAACTACACTATCAAATTCAAAGGTATCCGCAGCGGTAAACCATCAAGGCGCCGAATTGATTTCCCTTAAAAAAACTGATTCAGATCGAGAGTACATCTGGGAAGGACATCCTGAATATTGGGCTAAACACTCTCCTATTCTATTTCCTATTGTTGGCACACTTAAGAACGATAGTTATACCTACAAGCATCAATCCTATCAACTGTCACGACATGGTTTTGCTAGAGATATGAACTTTGAATTGGTTAGTCAAAATGAAAGTTCAGCACTATTTTCGTTGAAATCTCATGAAACTACAAAAGGAACATTTCCATTTGATTTTGAATTGCAATTGATTTATACATTGAATGATTCCGAGTTAAGCCTCACTTATAGAGTCATAAATAACGATTCGGAAACAATATATTACTCCATTGGAGGTCATCCGGCTTTTGCCTTACCTAATTCATTTGAAATTTACAGTTTGCAATTTGAATCGAATGAAAATCTAATTTGTTATGAATTGGAAAATGATTTGTTATCTGATAAAACAAAATACATCGAATTAAATAATTATCAACTACCACTAACTTATTCATTATTTGAAAAAGACGCCTTGATTTTTAAACAATTACAATCGAATCAAATTCAACTACTCGAAAATAATGTCCCTTTTTTAAACTTTAAATTTGATGACTTCCCAAATTTTGGAATTTGGACTAAAATAAATGCACCGTTTATTTGCCTAGAACCTTGGGCTGGATATTCCGATGTTTTGAATACGACAGGAAAATTGTGTGAAAAAGAAGGAATCCAAACATTGCAACGTAACGCTTCAAAAGAATACACTTTTAGTATTGAAATTTTATAATTTTACAAAAACGCCATTATGCTAATCATCAATTTTCATCCTTTTCAGAATTTAGAAACCGAACGTTTGCTTTTGCGTCGCCTTAACGAAAAAGATTTTGAAGAAGTTATGGCATTACGCGGTAATCCAGAAACTATGAAATTCATTCCGCGTCCCTTGGTTAAGACTAAAGAAGAAGCTTTGGAACATCTTGCAATGATTGAAGAAAAAATCATTAACAATACTGGAATCAATTGGGGAATTACAATAAAAGGAAACCCAAAAATTATTGGTATTATTGGTCATTACAAAATTCAGCCAGAAAATCACCGAGCAGAAATTGGTTATATGTCGTTACTAGAAACTTATGGAAAAGGTTACATAACCGAAGCTATAAAAGTAGTTTTGGCGTATGGTTTTGATCAAATGAAATTACATTCTGTTGAAGCCATAATTGACCCAGATAACATAGCTTCCGAAAAAGTATTGCTAAAAAACGGCTTTGTAAAAGAAGCTCACATTTTGGAAAATGAACTTTGGGATGGAAAATATTGGGATACGGTAATTTATTCTTTGCTCAAAAGAAACTATATAAAGTAACTAATTATTGAATTTTGGCAGAGTTTTAATGTACAAATCCTCAACTTTTTTACGTGCCCAAGCTGTTTTTCTAAGAAACGTCAAACTCGATTTCACACTCGGATTACTCATAAAACATTTAATTTTTATTAATTCAGCTAAAGTATCAAATCCGTAAAAGGAAACTAAATCCTCCACTATTTTCTGAAGCGTAATACCATGAAGTGGATCTTTTGAAGTTGTGTTTTGCATTCGGTAAAATTAGAAAATTAAACGCATAAAAAAACCATCCTTTTTCGGGATGGTTTTCAATTTTAAAAAAGTTATAATTATTGTACAGCCAAGAACGCATTCACATTTCCGTATCCGTATTCAGAATTTTTGTTTGGATACAAATTTGCTGATTGCCTCATTTTTGTTAATACTTGAGCTCTTGTCCAAGTTGGATTTTTAGACCAAACTAAGGCTGCAATTCCAGCAGTTGTTGCAGTCGCAACAGATGAACCGCCAACATAATCCGTTTGGTTTTCATAAAAACTATCAACCGGCACTGTATTTCCTGATGCCGCTCTTTGCATTGCTACTGTAAATTCGACTTTACTTCCGGTATGACAGTCATCACAAGCCTGATAGACGGAACCTTCTCTAACTCCAGTTACAGCAACAGTTTCTGGCATCCAAGCAGGGAAAATCACACCAACAAAAGTGGTGAAGCTTGTAGAAGTTCCAGCAGCACAGAAAATTAATTTACCTTTTCCGTAGGCTAATTTGATAGCATCTTCAATTTTACCAACAGAGAAAATATGTCCCATTGACATTGAAATGATTTTTACATTTGAATTATTTGCTAAAGCTGTAAAAGCTTTTTTCACCGCTTCTTGTTCTTGGTAACCATCTAATACCACATTGGAAGCCGCGCGATAAGTTACCAAATTCGCATTATAAGCCACTCCAACCGGTAATCCTTTATTATTTCTTGGTGCTGCAGCTACAGAAGCCATACTAGTTCCGTGACCGCATAAATCATTCACGCCATCCGTTCCTGTACTCCAAGGCCAAATTGAATCTACATAAACGCCATTTTTCTGAATGGTTCTTCCCGTGGAAAGTCCGTTATTGAAATTTGATCCTAATAGCGATTGATTCGGAGAAACTCCAGTATCAATAATTCCAATTGTAATTCCGCTTCCTGTGCTGATATTCCACGCGTTCGGAATATTGTGTTGATAGAATGTCCATGGTACTTTTGCATTTGGACTAATCGTAGTATAATCTGCTGCAGCCAAAGTAGTAGCTTCGTAACCGCATCCTGAACTTGAACCGCTAGAACGATTCTCGGCATTTCGAACATTCAAATAACTATAATCGGCAGGCTCTATATATCTAATGTATTTTGATTGTCGTAAAGCAATTATAGTTTCCTGGTTTTTAATCATCACATCAAGCAAATTTAAATCAGCATCAGACATGATTAAAACCTTATCTAAAGTAGTAGCCTCATACTTTAAAATAATGGATAATAATTCACTTTGAATCTTAGCATTATTAGATGTTTTAGCTCTTTCGAAATTACTTTTTGAATTTCCAAAACCAATAGTTACCACATTACTTCCATGCACAACAGCGCTCCAAAGCAAATGCGATGATGCTTCACTCCAACTGAAACCGTCTTTGGTATTTAGTGATTGATCAATTTTAGCGTTAATTTGTGCTGGTGTTAAAGGTATTTTTTGTGATTCTTCAATAACGATTGAAGTGGTATCCATTGCATCTTCTTTAGAACAAGAAGTGAAAACAATTAAGGATAAAATAAATAGTTTAATAATTTTTCTAGACATAATTTATTTGTTTTTAATGGGTTAGGCCCCACTAATATAATATTATATTTTGAAAATTATAATTTTCAACAAAATGAAATTTAAATTTAATAAAAAAACTGCCAATCAATAAAGAAAAGCAGCTTTTTTTTGTCCAAGTTCTTGGATCTTAAATTAACCAGAATATTAGAATATAAATTTGAATCCGAATGATAATGGAGTAGTTAAGTTGGGCATGCTACCTCCTAAAGCGTCAACATATATAGGATCTGCAGTAGCTACATGTGCTAACGAAAAATTAGTAATGGTTGTGCTATCGCCACTATCTGGTTTAATTGTAGTTGTAGTGAAGTTTGCTAAATCATATGAGAATTCTACTGAGAAATTTTTGGTTACAAAAAAATCAAAACCGCCTGACATGGCTAAACCAAATTGACTAACTTTTGTATTGGCTTCTTTTTCTTTACCAGTAATAATAGGTGTAGCTAATTGCCCAAAGAAATAGAAATTTCCAGCTATATTCCAATATTTTCTAACAAGCGGTTCAATAACAATTAAATTCGTGCTTGCATTGGTAACCGAACCCGTTTCGGATTTGATATTCATCATACCTACACCTGCTCCAACAGCAACAGAAGGTGTTATAAAATTTCCAACTATTGGAATAATGGATAAATTTGTGGCTTTCTCGTCACCCGATTTTGTTTGTTGGTACCCAAATTGTGAGGTTACAAACCATGCTCCTTTTAGACCTTCACTTTTTTCTTGTGCTTGAGCATTTAATGATATTATTAAAATACCAGCTGCTAATACTAATTTTTTCATTTTATTTTGGTTTTAAATTATACTCCAAAATTAATGTTAAGATTTGTCTAAGAAACTGACATAAATCATTGTTTAGGCACTAATTTTATTGATAATTATTCCCAAATAATATATACATTTGCCATCCAATGTTGAAAACCATAAACATACTAAATAAGCGCGCCCGATTTGATTATGAAATAATCGAAACGTACACTGCTGGCATAGTTTTAACCGGAACGGAAATCAAGTCGATTCGTTTGGGAAAAGCGAATATCACCGAAGGTTTTTGTGAATTTCATAGCGGTGAATTGTTTGCCATTAATACTCAAATTGACGAATATTTGTATGGAAATCAATTCAACCACAAAGCAAAAAGCGAACGTAAATTGTTGTTGAATAAACGAGAATTAAAAAAACTAGAACGCGCTTTTGATCAAAAAGGATTAACAATTATTCCTTTAAAATTGTTTACCAATGAAAAAGGGTTGGCCAAATTAGATATTGCTCTTTGCCGCGGAAAGAAAACTTACGACAAGCGTGAATCATTGAAAGAACAAGATACCAAACGAGATTTAGATCGAATTAAGAAAGAGTTCTAATTCTTATTCTCCAATAAAGGGACAAATTTGAAATCACCAAACTCGTGTTTTTCGAATTGGGTTTCGTTTTTGCGAATAAGCAGGGTCATAATTTGATCTTTTTCCCCAACAGGAATAACCAATTTTCCTCCTATTTTTAGCTGAGCCATCAATGGTTTTGGAATGATGGGAGCACCTGCAGTAACAATAATACTATCAAATGGCGCATGATTAGGTAATCCTTTGTAGCCGTCACCAAAAGATAAATGTTTTGGACGAATGTTGAGTTTTGGTAACAAAGCCGAAGTTGTTTTAAACAATTCATTCTGACGTTCTACAGAATACACTTTCGCTCCCATAGTTACCAGAACAGCCGTTTGATACCCCGAACCCGTACCGATTTCCAGAATCTTATCGTCTTTCTTTATCTCTAATAATTGACTTTGAAAAGCCACAGTATAAGGTTGGGAAATGGTTTGTCCGGCACCAATTGGAAAGGCTTTATCTTGATAAGCAAAGTCTTCAAAACTAGAATTTAAAAACAAATGACGTGGAATTTTACGAATCGCTTCTAAAACCTTTTGGTCTGTAATTCCTTTTTCTTCAAGCACTTTGGCTAATTGATTCCTAAGTCCTTGATGTTTGGCCGTATCTTTCAATTTGGGGTGGGATTTATTTTCGTAAAAATAGAAAACAAATTACCAATTATCAATTACTAATTATCAATTAATTTCTATTTTTGATAAAATTTACTTCTATGCTTAAAGTTGGCGTTTTAGGTGCCGGACACCTCGGAAAAATACACTTACGATTATTACAACAATCTGATAAATATGAACTTGTAGGCTTTTACGATGAAAATCAGGAAAATGGAGCCAAAATTGCCGCTGAATTTGGATACAAACAATTTGATACTATAGCCAAATTAATCCATGCGGTTGATGTTATAGATATTGTAACTCCTACGCTTTCTCATTATAAATGTGCTAAAGTTTCAATCAAATCTGGTAAACATGTTTTTATAGAAAAACCAATTTCTACCACTGTTGCAGAAGCGGAAGAAATTATCGCTTTGTCGAAGGAATACAATATTAAAGGACAAGTGGGTCATGTAGAACGATTCAATCCAGCATTTATTGCGGTTAAAGATCAAATAGAAAATCCAATGTTTATTGAAACGCATCGTTTGGCCGAATTTAATCCGCGTGGTACTGATGTTCCAGTAGTTTTGGATTTGATGATACACGATATTGATGCTATTTTAAGCGTTGTCAAATCGAAAGTGAAATATGTTCACGCAAGCGGAGTTTCAGTTTTGAGCCAGTCGCCCGATATTGCCAATGCCCGTATCGAATTTGAAAGTGGTTGCGTTGCTAATATTACATCAAGCCGAATTTCGATGAAAAATATGCGTAAATCACGTTTCTTCCAAAAAGATGCTTACATCTCTGTTGATTATCTAGACAAAACCTGCGAAGTGGTAAAAATGAAAGAAGCGCCAGAAACTCCAGGCGATTTTGATATGATTCTACAAAATGCCGAAGGCGAACGCAAACAAATTTACTTCAACAATCCAGAAGTAAATCACAACAATGCTATATTAGACGAATTAGAATCTTTTGCAGATGCTATTACTAACAATACTAAACCCGTTGTAACTTTAGAAGACGGAACAGAAGCACTGCGAGTAGCCTACATGATTATTGATTCGATGAATGAAAAATAAAACTAAAATAGCAATGACAATGACAATCAAAATGAAAATAGTATAATTTAAGTAGTGTAATTGAAATTGACATTGATTTTTGAAATTAAAACAAACTAACCAAATATAATGAAAACAATAGCTGTAATAGGCGCAGGAACAATGGGCAACGGAATTGCTCACACTTTTGCACAAAGCGGTTTTACCGTAAAACTAATCGACGTTTCCGAAAAATCACTTGAAAAAGGAATGGCGACCATCGCTTCAAATCTTGATCGAATGGTAACTAAAGGAACTATTACCGAAGACGATAAATACAAAACCATCGGAAACATAATTACCTATACTGATATTAAAGATGGCGTTGTCGGAACTGATTTGGTTGTAGAAGCAGCCACAGAAAACGTTGCTTTGAAACTGCAAATCTTTAAACAATTAAGTGATATCTGCGACCATAATGTCATTTTGGCAACGAATACTTCTTCAATTTCAATAACGCAAATAGCTGCTCAGGTTGTTCATCCAGAACGTGTAGTTGGAATGCATTTTATGAATCCAGTGCCAATTATGAAACTGGTAGAGATTATTCGTGGGTATTCCACTTCTGATGAAGTGACGAAAATCATCATGGATTTATCTGCAAAATTAGGAAAAACACCAACAGAAGTAAACGATTATCCAGGATTTGTGGCCAATAGAATTCTGATGCCTATGATAAACGAAGCTATTGAAACCTTATATAACGGAGTGGCTGGAGTTTATGAAATTGATACTGTTATGAAATTAGGAATGGCGCATCCGATGGGACCGTTGCAATTAGCAGATTTCATCGGATTGGATGTTTGTCTTTCTATTTTAAACGTAATGTACGATGGATTCAAAAATCCGAAATACGCTCCTTGCCCACTTTTAGTTAATATGGTTATGGCCAAAAAACTAGGTGTAAAATCGGGTGAAGGTTTCTACGACTATTCAGAATCCAAAAAAGCAGAAAAAATTGCAAAGCAATTTTCATAATTAACAATGGATAATGGATAATGGATAATTATGGTGATTGTCAATTGTCAATTATCAATTTTCAATTGAACAAATGGCAAAAATAATTCCTTTCAAAGCAGTTCGTCCCACACCAGATAAGGTAGCACTAGTTACTTGTCGAAATTACGATGACTATTCGCCAGCTGAATTGGCTTCGTGGCTGAATTTTAATCCGTATTCGTTTCTGCACGTGATAAATCCGGCCTATGTTCATTCACAGAAAATCACATTAGACAAACGGTTTAAAGGTGTAATTCATAAATACCAAGATTTCAAAAATGAAGGTGTTTTTATTAAAGAAGAAAAGCCTGCTTTTTTTCTCTATGAAATAAAGACTAAAGCACAGACTTTCATAGGATTTGTAGCCGGTACTTCAATTGAAGATTACAAGAATAATGTCATTAAAAGGCATGAAGATACTTTGCAATATCGTGTAGAATATTTCAAGGATTATTTGCATCAAACGGGATTTAATACGGAACCCGTTTTGATTACGTATCCAGATAATGAAACTTTAAACAATTGGATTGCTGAAAAGAAAAAAAGCGAGCCGATTTACAATTATTCGACCACAAATAAGGAAAAACACCAGCTTTGGAAAATTGATTCCGATGAAGAAATTCTGTGGCTTCAAAATGAATTTGAGAAGATTCCCGAATTATATATTGCAGACGGACACCACAGATCTGCTTCTGCGGAATTATTATATGATGAAGACCGTCATTTGGGAAACCAAAATCTGAACTATTTTATGAGTTTTTTGATTTCCGAAAGCAATGTGAAAATTTACGAATTCAACCGTATTATTCATGATTTAAATGGATATAGCAAGGAAAATTTTCTAGAAAAACTTACCGAAAACTTTATCATTAAAGACAAAGAGCAAGAATTGTGGAAACCCCAAAGTAAGTTCGAATTTGGAATGTATCTTGACGGACATTTTTATGCCTTGTTTTATAAACAGGAAAACAATTTCAATGGCAATGTCAATAACAATATCAATATTCAAAGTTCTATATTGAGTAATCTTGATGCTCAAATTTTATACGATAAAGTATTGCAACCTTTATTGGGAATTGAAGATCTGAGAAATGATGAACGCATTGAATACATTCCAGGAAAGCAATCTATATTAACGATAAAAGAATTGGTTGATGAAGGCGAATATGAAGTTGGATTTATGTTATTTCCATCGGATATCTCGGAGATTAAAGCTTTGGCAGATAACAATTTGATTATGCCGCCAAAAAGCACCTATATCGAACCAAAGTTCAGAAGTGGCTTGATGGTTTATGAGTTGTAGAATCTTATTTAAAGATTTATTAAATATCTTTTATAGTAGCATTGTGGTCGTACAAATACAACCATATATATATTAAAAACCTCTTCAACAGATTCTAATTAAAAAATTTAACATTATTTAGTAGAATTTTCTAGATGAAGAGGCTTTTATTAGTTAATTGCTAGTCGGCTTATATGCTCTAAAAGCACCTTCAGTAATGTTATAAGTTGTTCCGTTATCAACACCTGTAAAACTAAATGTTCCCTCCATATATTCAGCTCCGATACTTGTTACCGTCATAGTTCCACTCGTCGCAGTGACATAAGTATCTCCTAATGAATAATTTACAGAATAGGCTGTTAAATCGGATGGAGACGCATCTGTAATAGCATGTGCTCCCAACGTTACATCTACTGGAATTGTAAAAAATATGGAACGTATATCTGTTCCCAAATCCTCTGAAGCTGAAATCGAAGCCATCAATGATGTAATTGTCGAAGGTTCAATAAGATTTACTTGCGTGCCATTCACTTTAAATTTGATATAAGTAGAATCATTATTATTATTACTACTACTGCTATCACTAGAACACGAAAAAGTTAAGACTGCAACAATGGCTACTAAAACTAATTTAATTTTTTTCATTTTTTTTTGATTATTTATTCCAAAGATATACTTATCAGTACTTATTCCAAAAATAAAAGAAAGAAAAAGTAAAAAGGAAACAAAATGAAAAGAAATTATAATGAAGTATCCATTTTTCTGAGTAATAGTTTCTATTTTTGAAGAAAGTATAATTACAGAAGCAGTTAAGTACATGTCTATAAAAAGGAATCTTCTCGAAATAAAATCTGCTCTACCAGAAAACGTGACTTTGGTAGCGGTATCTAAAACCAAACCTGTTTCCGATTTGATGGAAGCTTACGAAGCGGGCCAACGTGTTTTTGGTGAAAATAAAATCCAAGAAATGACTGAAAAATGGGAACAAATGCCCAAAGATATTCAGTGGCACATGATCGGACACGTTCAAACCAACAAAGTCAAATACATGGCAGAATATGTAAATTTGATCCATGGAGTGGACAGCTTGAAATTACTGCAAGAAATCAATAAGCAAGCAGCAAAACACAATCGTGTTATTGATTGTTTATTACAAATGTATATTGCTAACGAAGAAACAAAATTTGGTTTGGATGAAAATGAATTGAATGATATTCTTAATTCAGCCGAATTTCAATCGTTAGAAAATATTAAAGTTATCGGTTTAATGGGAATGGCAACATTCACAGATAATCAGGCGCAAATTAAAAAAGAATTCCAAAATTTAAAAACCATTTTCGACAGTAAAAAGCAATTATCAATTGTTAATTGTCAATTATCAATTCTCTCCATGGGAATGTCTGGTGATTACAAACTTGCTATTGAATGTGGTAGTACTATGGTTCGAATTGGAAGTAGTATATTTGGAGGAAGGTAAAAAAGTGCCGATTTAAGAAATTAGAAGTTAGAAGAAAAAAATAAAATTTAGAGTTATTTACGCAATATTAGACATAGAAACCACTGGAGGTCAATTTAATGAAGAAGGCATTACTGAAATAGCCATCTATAAATTTGACGGACACGAAATTGTAGACCAATTTATAAGCCTTGTGAATCCCGAAAAACCAATTCAACCCTTCGTGGTGAAATTGACTGGAATCAACAACGCTATGTTGCGTTCGGCACCCAAATTTTACGAAGTAGCCAAACGCATTATCGAAATCACTGAAAATTGCATTTTAGTAGCGCACAACGCATCCTTTGATTATAGAATCCTGCGTACGGAATTCGGTCGTTTAGGCTATGATTATATAAAACCGACACTTTGCACGGTTGAATTATCTCAAAAATTAATTCCAGGACAACTTTCATATAGCTTAGGAAAATTAGTTCGCGCACTCGGAATTCCAGTAACAGATAGACATCGAGCAAGTGGAGATGCATTGGCTACAGTGAAATTATTTAAAATGATTCTGGAAAAAGATGTCAAAAAAGAAATTTTGATTAGTTTGATAAAAGCCGAAATTAAAAAAGGTTTATCTCCAAAATTACTAGATATCGTTGAAAGTTTACCGAGTAAAACGGGCATATATTACATTCACAACGAGAAAGGTGATTTGATTTACATTGGCAAAAGCCGGAATATCAAAAAGCGAATTAATCAACATTTTACTGGAAGTACTGGTAAATGCAAAAAGATACAACGCGAGGTTTTTGCTGTCACTTATGAAGTTACGGGTAGCGAACTCATTGCTTTACTGAAAGAAACTGAAGAAATCAAGATTAATAAGCCGGTTTATAATCGTGCACAACGAAAAAGTGTTTTTCAATGGGCATTGTATTCTGAGAAAGATGAAAAGGGTTATCTATCCCTGAAATTGCAAAAAGCGGACGGACGCAAAAAGGAAATTACTTCCTTCACTTCTGTTCAAGAAGGCAAAACAGCCTTGCTCAAAATAACGGAAAAGTATCGTTTATGCCAAAAACTGAACGGATTATATGAAACAGAAAATGCCTGTTTTCAGTATAAAATTAAGGAATGCAATGGAGCTTGTATTGGCAAGGAAACCACTCAATTGTACAACGAACGTGTGACTGAATTTATAATGGAAATGAAGTTTGAAAATGACAATATGGTTATTGTTGATCGAGGAAGAACGGTCGATGAACGCTCCGCAGTCTTGATTGAAAACGGAATTTATAAAGGCTATTGTTTCTTTGATTTGAATTATCAGGTTAACAATATCGAGATTTTAAAAAATATCATCATTCCAATGCAGAATAACCGGGACACGAGAACTATTATTCAAGGCTATTTGCGCAAAAACAAAGTATTTAAAGTTATTAAGTTTTAATTATTTGAAGCTAATCCCGCTATCCGCTTCAATCTTTTTTGTTTTTTAGAAAGCCCTTCGACTGCGCTCAGGGTGACAAAACAAAAAAGGATTTTCACTACAAATGCGCAGCATTCAGTGAACACAGACTTAAAATATTAACTTTGTGAACTAATCGGGGCTAAAAAACATGAATTATTTAATCACAATTATTGGTCCAACCGCCATTGGAAAAACTTCCTTGAGTATTGCTTTGGCTCAGCATTTCAACTGTGACATTGTGTCTTGTGACAGCCGGCAGTTTTATAAAGAAATGAAAATTGGAACTGCAGTTCCGAGTGACGATGAGTTGGCAGCAGTGCCGCATCATTTTATCCAAAACAAATCTATTTTTGAGAATTATACTGTTGGTGATTTTGAAAAAGAGGCTATTGCCAAACTGGATGAATTATTCAAAAAAAATAATATTCAAATTATGGTTGGTGGCTCTGGATTATATGTGGATGCCATTCTGAAAGGATTTGATAACTTCCCCGAAATTGACAATTCAATACGTGAAAAGATAAACTATAATTTTGAAAAACTCGGACTAGTATATCTGCAGCAAAAATTGAACGAATTAGATCCTGATTATTATCAAAAAATTGCGATTGAAAATCCGCAAACAGTACAAAATCCGCAGCGGATGAAGCGTTTTATTGAAGTTTGTATCGGAACCGGAAGGCCTTATTCTTCCTTCTTAAATCAGAAGAAAAACGAACGCAACTTCACCCCTATTGTTATCGGCTTAGAAGCTGAAAGAGCTATAATATACAATAGAATTAATCAGCGAGTTGATAGTATGATTACAGAAGGTTTGGTGAAAGAAGCTGAAAATTTATTTCCAAATAAGCACTTGAATGCCTTGCAAACTGTGGGTTACCGGGAATTATTTGATTATTTTGAAGGAAAAACTACGTTAGATTTTGCAGCTGAAGAAATTAAAAAAAATACTAGAAGATTCGCCAAAAGACAATTGACTTGGTTCAAACGCACAGAAAACGCAAAATGGTTTGACTATAAAACTAACCTAAATACAATTGTTAATTTAATATCAAATTATACGGAATAGTCATTTTTCAACGCAACCTTTCTATTTTTTAAGCACCTTTACAAAAAGATCAGTATGAAAAAAATTGTTTTAATTTGTGTGTTTCTAGTTCAGGCCTGCACAATTCCGTATGATGCAGAAACAAGGTTGGTATTAGAAACCAAAATTGTAAATTCATTGGATGAACCATTAAAAAATATTGAAATTTCTGTTGATATATATAGTGGTACCGAATATTTAAGTAATAATGAAACTATCAGTTATGGGACTTCGGACGATAATGGAAACATTAGATTGGTTTTTCCTTCACCTAAATTTGACAAGAATTATAAAATTAATATCAGAAGCCGTTTTGATGAAAACATGGGATATGAAAGTTTTTCTATAAGTCCTATATTAAAAAATGATTTTGAAAACTATAAATTAGTTATTCCAAAAATATACCGATTAACATCTGATGAAGCAACTTACGTAGCTGTTAATTATTTTTCCAATAATAACACCACTAAAAGTATTGTTTCTTCAAAAGTAAATGGAATATATTCTAATTTAAACACAAGTTTTGATGATAACCAAAATACCATAAATCAAAGTTTATTTTTCGTAAAAAAAAATCAAACCATACAAGTAATTTATGTTGTAAAAAATTTACAAACAGGAATTTTAGAAACTTTTACAAATTCCTATTTAATTGGAAATGAAATATTTGAAACAACAATAAATTATTAAATATGAAAGTTTCAAAATTTCTTCACTTGATGCTTTTTTGTTGTTGTTTAACGAATGGTTATTGTCAAAAACAGACAGTCAAAAAAAAAGAATCTAAAGTAGACTTTATATGCTATTTTTCTTTTGGTATCAATTATCCTTTTCAGTTGGGCAAAACTGTTTTAGCCGAAGCTCATTCGCCAAATATTGGAATTTCGGCCGAATTAGGTTTAGTGAATTTTAAAAAATATAATTTTGGAATTGGATCCGATATGAACAATTATACCGTCGAAAATATTGAAATAGTTGGTGATTATGATACATCTAAACACAATTCCTATTATGTATTTTTGTCATTTGAACAAAAGGTACTAAATAAATTATCTTTATCTCCAATAATTGGTTTTGGTTCTTCGGAATTAGTAATCAAGAAAAGCGGTAAAAGACGTGGTAAACAAGATGGAACAGAATTTAGAATTGGTACTGCTTTCAACTTTAACTTCAGTAAAAACAATGCTATTTGTTTAAAAGTAAATTATATTTTAAATAATTATGATGTAAATACAGTTGAATCCCTCCAATATTTTTATGGCAAGTCGAATCAGATTCAAACTGCAATAGTATACAAATTCAAGTAATAAATAGTATCATGCCAATTTCAAAAGAATTCTCCTCGATTCTGACCAAAGATTGGGAAATTAATTTTCTGCAATGTTATCCTAATGGGTATTTGAAATATACTGATTTGTGTAATATTCTTCAGCTAACGGCTGGCGTTCATGCCGAACTAGGTGGAATCAGTTTTTCGGATATGCAAGTCAATCATCAAGCTTGGGTTTTGAGTAGAATGCGTGTTGAAGTAAAGCGTTTGCCAAAATGGCGCGATAGTATAACCGTAAAAACTTGGATTAATTCGCTTGAAAATTCGCGTTCCATTCGCTGTTTAGAAGTATATATTGGGGATGAAAAGATTATAGGTTGCGAAACATTTTGGGCTGTATTCAATACACAAACCCGTCGTCCGGAAAATTTAGCCTTAGCACACGTACATTTTGAAAAATATCCAAACGATAAGGCAACAGCTGTTTCATTTTCAAAAATAGATACTTCTCTAACTAGAACAGCTGTAGCTGAGAAAAAGATTCTTCTTTCTGATTTGGATATTGTGAATCACGCCAATAGTGCCAAATATTTAGAATGGTGTTTGGATTATTTTGAACCAAAATTACTTCTTAATCGGTCGATTCAAAGTTTTGAAATGAATTATTTAAAAGAAGTCTCTCTGAACGAAACGGTTTCCATTGCGAAAAGCAATGCTGATACTAAAACGACTTTTACGGTAAATTCAAATGATAAGATTTGTTTTGCTTTACAACTAAATTTGAAATAAACACCACTGCCCTAGCCCGGATTGCAGTGAAAATCCTGTTGTTGTGAGATTGCTACGCAAGCTTGCAATGACAGATTGTAACGTAAAGCCGGATTAGCTTCTAAAAAAAAATGGCCCCAGTTTCCTGAAGCCAAAGTGCTTATTTTTTAACAACTAACCTGAATCCTTCGCCGTGAATGTTTAAAATTTCTACGTTTGGATCCTCTTTAAGATACTTACGTAATTTAGCGATGTAAACATCCATACTTCTTGAGGTGAAGTAATTATCTTCTCTCCAAATTTTGGTCAATGCTAACTCTCTTGGCATCAAATCATTTTCATAAATCGCCATCATTTTTAACAATTCTGACTCTTTAGGCGATAATTTTGTAGGCTCGTTTTCATCAAATTTCAAATAACGCAGCTTTGAATTTAAAAGGAATTTCCCAATTTGGAATTCAAATTTGGCCGGTTCGTTTTTGTTCTCAGCCGCCTTTCTCTGTATGATTGCTTTTACTTTCATCAGCAATACATCAGAGTCAAATGGTTTATTTAAGTAATCATCTGCACCAACTTTGTATCCTTTTAAAACATCTTCTTTCATTGATTTGGCAGTTAAGAAAATCAACGGCACGTCTTTATTCTTTTCTCTAATTTCTTTAGCCAAAGTGTATCCATCTTTATAAGGCATCATCACGTCTAAAATACACAAATCGAAATTGTCTTTTTTGAACTTTTCGAAACCTTCCATTCCATTTTTAGCTAATGTTACATCAAAATCATTTAATGTAAGGAATTCTCTCAGCACTATTCCGAAGTTCTGATCGTCTTCCACTAGAAGAATTTTTTTGTTGCTTTCCATAGTATTTTTATTTTTTAATTTATGAGTGGGACTTTAATTATAAATGTGCTTCCTTTTCCTTTTTCACTTTCGACAAAAACCTCACCGTTGTGGTCGTCGACTATTCTTTTTACATAAGCCAATCCTAATCCGTGGCCCTTAACGTTATGTATATCGCCCGTATGCTCGCGGTAAAACTTTTCGAATATTCTTTTTTGAGCCGTTTTCGACATTCCAGAACCCTGGTCTTTTATTTTTATAATAATAAAATCCTTGACATTTTCTGTCCGTATATCAATTTTTGGTTCTTCAGGAGAATACTTAATCGCATTATCTAAAATGTTAACAATTACGTTGGTAAAGTGAACATCATTCAACAAAACCGAGGTTCTATTAGCATCTAAATGCGTTGTAATTGTTCCGTTTCGATCTTCTACAATCAAATTTACATGCTCAATGGCATCTTCAATTATATCATGAATATTGTTCGAATCTTTCTCAATATCCAACTCTTTCTTCTCGAGTTTTGAAATACGCAACACATTCTCTACCTGCGCATGCATTCGCTTATTTTCATCTTTAATCATCTGCAGGTACCGAAGTACTTTTTCTTTGTCATCAATGACTTTTGGATTCTTAATAGCATCTAAAGCTAAATTTATTGTGGCAATAGGTGTTTTAAATTCATGCGTCATGTTATTAATGAAATCGGTTTTGATTTCAGAAATCTGGCGTTGTTTGATTAATTGATTTAAAGCACTGGAATAAGCAATAATTATTATAAGCGTAAAAATAATTGATAGTATGCAAATCCCAATTAATTCAGAAAACAAAAACTTCTTCTTTTGCGGAAATGTCACTAATAGTTGATATTTATTAGTACCATCGTTATCAATGAAAATCGGAATAGAATAAGTAGATTGCTTTTCGTATTTAAAGTTTTCCGATTTTATTTTGGTTGCCAAACCGTTACTGTATACATTAAATTCGAATGGTGTTTTAACACCGTACTCCTTAAGCTGTTCAGAAAGTAACTTCAGCATCATTTCATTTGAAACCCTTTCCTGAATTGGTTTGAGTGAAGCTATATCTTTATATTGAATTTCATATTGAGCATTGTCTAATATATCTAAACGTCCTGATTTTTCAATTTTTATATCCGGAGTAACGGTTTGTTTTATACTAGAATTATCGATGTTGTCGTTGTAAATCTCCGTTTTTCTTTTTGAAGAATAATTTTTGAGTTTTTTAACGCTATCTAATTTTTTATCAAAGAACGAAGCCGGAATTCCGTAATCTTCCGATATTATGCTATTTGAATAAATTATTGTTTCGTTCGTTCTAGAGTCTCTTTGATAATAACCAAATTCTAAAAAATCACTTTTTTGTGGAACTTTTCCAATGCTGTCTTTCAGGTGATTGTACATTTCATAATAGGAATACTCCTCTTGCTTTTGCAATTTATCTGAAACGTTGCCGAGAACTTGTTTTACGTGATACTTGAATTGTTCTTCATTGTTTTCAAATGATTTATCAAACCAATATACCTGAACAAGAATTATGCCTATCAAGGATAAACTCATTAAGATGACAAGTAAGCGAAAAAACAATTTATTCATTATACAAATTTAACATTTTAACATTTATACAATAAATACATTAACCAAACATTAACATCTTGAGTATAAATTATTGATTTTTCAATAAATCAATAATTTTATCCACTTGCTTTTTGGTGTCTTCAACCGACAGATTATGAATTACATAATCGCTCTTTGCAATTTTTTGTTCATCAGTCCATTGGTTTTGCATTCTTTTTAAAACAGATTCTTTGTCTGTTTTATCGCGCGCTATTACTCGTTGAAGTCGAGTTTCTATTGGCGCTGATACAGTAATTACAATATCACACTCTTTATAGCCTCCAGATTCAAAGAGAATAGCGGCCTCTTTTACCAATAGAGGATGTTCTTTATGATTTTCAACCCAACTACTGAAATGTTTTTTAACATGAGGATGAACTATGGTATTCAAATTTTGAAGTTTTTCGGGATTGTCAAAAACGACTTTCGCTAATTCTTGGCGATTCAGTTTTCCGTTAGTTATAATTTGACTCCCGAACTCCTTACTAATCGCCTGAATCACTTCACTGGTATCCATCAATTTTCGGGCTTCATCATCCGCTATATACACAGGAATACCCAATGATTTGATATAATTTGCAATCAATGTCTTGCCGCTTCCTATACCGCCTGTTAAGCCAATTATCTTGCTCATGGTTTTACTTTAAAGAATAATTCAGGAAATGCCTCTTCGGGTTTTTGCTTTAGCAATTTGACCTTTACATAGGAATTCAAAAAGCCAGAACCATAGCCGACGAATTGTTTAAAAACTGCGAGAACTGAAAGCATACCTATTTTAATACTTTTATTTTGAAGGCTTGCTGTTATCAAAATTAATATAAAATAAAGGAGATAACATAGTACTAGAAAAGAATAACCAAATGCCAAAAAGATAATTGAAAAATAAATTCCGATTATAAAAAATGTCGGAAAGAAGAATGTCAATTTACTGTATTCTGGATACCAGCTATTTAATATTGGTCGGGCTTTACCAAATTTAGTAACCTGCATTGAGAATTTATCCCAGTCGATTCTTCGTTTGTGATACACAAATGCTTTTGGAAAAAGTCGAGTTTCATAACCCATTTTCCATAGCCTTATACTTAAGTCAGGATCTTCTCCGGGATGAATATTTCCAAATCCTTTGGATTCTTCAAATGCTTTTTTTGAAATACCCATATTGAAACTTCGAGGTTGAAACTTATTTAATTTTTCGGAACCGCCACGAATTCCTCCTGTCGTCAGAAAAGAGGTCATGGCAAAATTGATTGCTTTTTGAACATCTGAAAATGATTCTAACGCAGCATCAGACCCGCCAAAACAATCGACATAAGTAGTCGTCAATTCTTTTTCTACTTCAGATAAATACTGTCTAGGTATGATGCAATCTGAATCAAAAATGACGTAATAATCACCTTTGGCAACTTTCATTCCAAAATTCCGAGAATCACCAGGACCAGAATTCTCTTTAAAATAATAGGAAATATTTAATTTGTTTTTAAATCTTTTACATTCATTTTCGCTCGTGATTGATGAACCATCTTCAATGATTACAATTTCATATTCTTTATCATAATCAGAATTTACTAAACTTTCTAAAAGCTCACTAATTTCATCTGGTCGATTATAAACAGGAATAATAATTGAGAAATACATATACTAAATTTTAACAAAGATAAGTAGGCAAAAAAAAACCACCTAAAAAATAGGTGGCTTTTAGATAAACAATTATTTAATTATTATTGTTTGATAACTTTAATAGTTTTTACTTGATTATTAGAAGTTACTTTAACCATGTAAGTTCCCTTAGGTAAGCTTGACATGTCTATTTGACCAGAATTAGCATTTAATTTGGTAGCAATAACTTTTTGTCCTAATAAATTAAATACATCCACATTTGAAATTTCTTGATTGTAAGATAAATTCAAACTGTTTTTTACTGGGTTAGGATAGTATGAAAAGTTAGTGTCATTAAATCCTGGAACCGCTAATGTCCCGCAAGTTGCAGTACCAACTCCAGTAATAGTTGTTGTAAAAGCTCCGAATGCTGTAGGAGAATAGGAAGTTGTTACAAAATAATAGTTTGTAGCAGTTGCTAAATTTGTTGTAATTACAGAACCTGGTCCTGAATCATCGTTTCCTGCAAGATAATTAACTGATGGGCTGTTTGGATCAAATGAATTTTGATAAACAAATATAAAACCATCATAATCTTGTGTACTGGTAAAAGTGTATGATCCAGCTGTATCAACATTAAATGGCCCATAAACATGGTACGAAACTCCAATACCAATAGCAGGAGTACCCGTTCCATTAGCTAAAGGTCTATCCCATACACTTCCTCCAAGAGAAGGATCTGGCACACTTGAAGCAAGATCACAGTTAGGAGTAACAGGAACTGATGGATTTACCGTTAAAATTCCACTGATATAAGTTGTTCCATCCCAGAAACTTCCGCCTGGAGCAGGACTGTAACCTCCATAAACAAATGCACCATTGTTTAATTGAAATCTTGTTGCATAATAATAGGTACCAGGTGTTAAAGTAGCTCCAATTGTAGCTTGATACTCATCGTCATTATTTGATGGTGCAATTTCTACATTAAAAGTGGCAGGTATCCAGTTTGTCCAAGTATTTGGATTTGTATTAGAACCAACTGGACTAATGCCAACCCATGCCGTAATTCCAGGAGCTTGTCCCGAAGTTATATCAGTTAAACCAGCCTCATAGACTCTACCATAAACAGTTGCACTTCCACCTCTATTAATTGTAGCATTTGCAGGAAATTGTAAATTTACATAATCAGGCGCATCAGTGGATGGAATACCACAGATTACACTTCTGGTTCTGTTAACAGACTCCGTACCGCATTGGTCATTAGTATGATTATAAAATCTTATTGTTCCATCAATTGTAGATACCCATGTTACTGGAGTTGTACCAAAAGCAGCAGCTGTTACACCTGCGTCAGTACTAATCGTAATTAAATCAGTTGGTACAGAGCTTGTGAAAGTATATGTTTGCCCAGAAGTAACAGTAACTACAGAATATTCTCCGGCATATCCGTTGGCTGTAATTGAATTAGAAACTATACCATCACAAGTTACAGGTGTGTATGTCGTTGTTGGCCATTGTCCACCAGGTGATGTCAAGCAATATCCAGGAGACGCACCTGTCGTAAAACTCCATTCAGGACAACCTGTTGCACTTCCACCTACATTTTTTGGCACAATTTTCCAGTAAAAAGTGGTGTTGAATCCTGTAATAGTTATTGGCGTTGTTAAAGTTGTAAAGTTCCCAACTAAAATCGTTGCATTTCCCGGCGTCAAACCATAGAATAAATCATAAGATAAAGGTGCATCACCAGTTGTAGGAGCATTCCATGAAAAAGTAACGGTTCCAGGAGCGACACCGACAGCACCATCGAGTGGAGTCAAATTAGTAGCACAACCAGGTATTTGAGTCGTATTAAATACAAATGGTCCTGACCAAGTACTAAATCCTGAATTTAAAACACATTCATCTCTTACATAAAACTCGTAAGCTGTTTGAGGTAATAACAAAGTAGCAGCATACGAAGTACCAGTTACATTTACACCCGTATCATTCGTTAATGCTGGTAAACCCGCTCCTGCTAATTGTACAACAATTTCTGCATTAGAAGCACCACCAGAGGTCCAAGATAAATTTGCAGTAGTAGACGAAGTAACATTGCTAAGACTTGCAAAAGGTGCAGGACAACTTGGAATTGCAACGGTTACAGTATAATCTTCCGCCTGACCATAACCTGATCCAACTTGGCAAGAAGTTCCATATCCGTTAAACCTCTTAATAACTCTCATTCGTGTATTTCCTGCCAACGCATTTGCAGGAACTACAATATTTCCAACTAACTGAACAGCGTCAACACCCGTAGAGTTTACTATTGTGCCAACATCATAAGATTCACCTGCATCTGTGAAATCATTATTTTGATTCCAATCTACATAAACTCTTAAATTGGTTGTAAAAGCTCCATCTGTATTTCCTTTTAAAGTGATTGGATAGGTACTACCTGCGTTGACATTTCCTACTATAGCAGTGTAGTCCTCGTGTGCAATACGTGTTGTACCATTATCTACTCCCACTACTGCAGAACTGGTATTGACAATTCCTGCAAAATTTACAGAAGTAATTGGTTCAACTCCGGTTGTGAACGTCATAGGTCCGCAATAGGGTGCAGGAAATTGTGCAAATCCTGCAAAACTGACCAACAAAGTCAGTAGTAATGTAATTTTTTTCATGAAGTTTGTTTTAAAAAGTTAATAGCTATAAAAGTACATATAAATAAAAAAACTCACAAATAAATTGTGAGTTTTAAAATAATAATATAAACAAATAGGAGATTCCTAATTTTTTATACTATCAATTAATGTCAGCTCATTCGATTCAGCTTTGTAATCAATTCCGTCGAAACCAAAACCAAAAAGATTTAAAAAATCTTGCTTATATCCTGCCAAATCTCCAATTTCTATCAAATTTTCTGAAGTTGCTTTTTCCCATAAGGTCTTTATTTTTTGTTGTATATCTTCGCGCATTTCCCAATCATCAATTCTAATTCGTCCTTTTTCATCGACAGGAACTTCATCACTAGCGTAAAGTCGTTTTTCAAAAAGTCTTTGGATTTGCTCTATGCAACCTTCGTGAACTCCTTCCGCTTTCATTGTTTTGTATAATAACGAAATGTATAATGGAATCACAGGTATAGCAGAACTAGCTTGTGTTACCAATGCTTTATTGACAGAAACGTACGCTTTTCCGTTTAGTGATTTTAAACGATCTGTGATCTTAAATGCCGTGGCTTCTAAGTCGTCTTTAGCGCATCCAATAGTTCCTTTTCTGTATACTGCTTCGGTAACTTCGGGTCCGATATACGAATAAGCAATTGTTGTAGCTCCATCAGCCAAAACTCCAGCATCATTTAAGGCATCCATCCACATTGCCCAATCTTCGCCGCCCATTACCACAACAGTATTATCGATATCTTCTTGAGTTGCCGGTTCAATACTAACCTCAGATACAATTCCAGTATGAAAATCAACAGTTTTGTTTGTAAATGTTTGTCCAATAGGTTTTAAAACGGAACGATGCAAAATTCCAGTAGTTGGATGCATACGAACAGGTGAAGCCAAACTATAAATAACCATATCAATCTGACCCAAATCAGCTTTGATTAAATCAATAGTTTGTTGCTTAATTTCATTTGAAAACGCATCACCATTTATACTTTTAGCATACAGTCCAGAAGCATGAGCTTTCGTTTCAAAAGCAGCAGTATTGTACCAACCCGGTGTTGCAGTTTTTCCTTCTGATGGTGGCTTTTCAAAGAAAACTCCAATAGTACCAGCATCTGAACCAAAAGCACTTGTGATTCTTGACGCCATACCAAATCCGGTTGAGGCTCCAATTACTAATACTTTTTTTGCGCCTTCAATATGACCTTTTGATTTTACATATTCAATTTGATTTTTAATATTTTGAGCGCAACCTTCCGGATGTGCAGTCAAACAAATAAATCCTCGCATTCTTGGTTCAATAATCATATGTTTTTTTTTTAGATTAGTTTTATTGCCTGTCTGCCGACAAGTAGAAAGTGCAAAAGTACTAATTCAGATTTTAATTCAATAAAGCTTTTGCATGATTAAGTGCTGAATCGGAAATGTCTTTTCCTGACAGCATTTCCGCAATTTCAATTATTCTCTCCTCACTATTTAATAATTCAAGCTCCGAAACCGTATTTTCTCCTACTACTTTTTTAAATACTTTATAATGATTGCTTCCTTTAGCTGCGATCTGCGGAAGATGCGTTATGGCAAAAACTTGCATTGTTTTGCTCATATCACGCATAATCTCACCCATTTTATTAGCAATTTCTCCCGAAACGCCAGTGTCTATTTCATCAAAAATGATTGTTGGAAGTTTCGAATATTGTGCTAAAATGGATTTCACAGCTAGCATTATTCTCGACATTTCTCCGCCGGAAGCAACTTTCTTTAGCAGACCAAAATCAGTTCCTTTATTAGCAGAAAACAGAAATTGCAGATTGTCCTTTCCATTGTTTTGATAAGTAGATGATGGTTCAAGTTCAATTTTAAAGCGAACATTTGGCATCCCTAACAAATTCAATATAGCAATAAGTTTTTCAGATAATTTTGGAATAGAATCACTCCTACTTTTACTGATTTTTGCTGCAATACCATCCATATTGACTTCGTGATCTTTAATGGTGTTTTCCAGATTTCCAATTTCATCTTCTAAGGTAGATAATGAAACTACTTTATTTTCTAAGGTATATTGAATATCTATCAGTTCTTCAACGGTCAAAACATTGTGTTTTTTCTGAAGATTGTAGAGCAACTGCAATTTTTGATTGATTGTATCTAATTTTTCAGGATCATTAAAAACCAATTCCGATTCGCGGTTCAGCTCTTTTATAATATCATCAAATTCAATCAAAATACTAGTAGCTCTTTCTGAAATGGATTGAAATTCAGCGGAAAAACTGGCATTCTTCTGAAGTAAAACTTTAAATTCTTTTAAGTTTTTTAAAATCCCAAATTCGTCTTCGCTACCAATGGATAATAGTGTGTCAAGATTTTCTTTTATGAATTCTACATTATTTAGCGATTGATACTGTTGTTCTAAATCTTCTAATTCTCCCGCTTTCAAATTTGCCGACTCTAATTCTTGGTATAAAAATTCGTTGTAATCTTTCTCTTTTACTAGTTCTGAAAGAGTAGCTTTTTTAGTTTGTAGCGTTGATTTAGACAAACGGTATAATTTTAATAGCGATTGGAATTCTAAAAGCAAATCTTGGTTAGTAGCAATCGAATCCAAAATTTTAAACTGATATTCTTCTTCAGAAAGTTCTAAAGTTTGATGTTGCGAATGAACATCTATCAAGTAAAAACTTAACTCTTGCAGTTGTTGCAGATTTACTGGACTATCATTTATAAATGCTCGCGATTTTCCAGAGGGAAGAATCTCTCTTCGAATGATCGTTTCCTCTTCATAATCCAAATCATGACTTTCGAAGAACGATTTAAGTTTGTATTTACCAATTGCAAAATTAGCTTCAACTATGCACTTTTCCTCTTTATTTTTAAGGGAAGATAAATCGGCACGTTTTCCTAAAACCAAACCTAAAGCACCAAGAAGTATAGATTTTCCAGCTCCAGTTTCTCCCGTTATAATTGAAAATCCATTGGAAAAATCAATATTTAATTTTTCTATCAGTGCAAAATTTTCAATGGAAAGCGTTGTAATCATGTTCAGAAAATGAATGTAAGATTTAAAAAGTAAATATACTACTTATAACCTAATTGCTGACCATTTACTTGTGTTGAGTGGCGACATTCTATTTAGAGTATCAATTGTCTCTGTCAAGGTAATTTTAGGGCCGCCAGACAAAATTGACACTATTTCATCTACTTTGGCGTCAAAAAATACGCGCGTTAAAAAAGCATTAGGCCGAACCTTGTAAATGGCTGAAAGTGCATTAATTGATGCAACAACTTTCTCTTTTGAACTTTTAACGTCAGTACTCATATTATCTAGCCCTTCCCTGTGGTATTGATACATTGTTTCTCTGTAAGCATCAAATGTTCCAGATAAAACATCATTGACTAAGAAATATTTATTCTGATTTCCATCGGTTTGACTCCATCCTTTGTAACCGCCTTGTTGTGCGACACTAGCTATTTGTTGTGCGACTTCATAATGTTTATTTCCGCCCAATAACGAGTAAGTATCTGCATCAAATCCAAGAATCATATAACTATAAAAAGACAAAACCGAAACTAAATTCGAATCAAAGTTCTGAGGATTAAATTGTAGTAATTCAAATTCGATATATCGGAAACTGAAATCGTTATCCATATAATTGAAAACCGGCGAAGCATAAGTAGAGTTAAAAATTGGTCTTGTTGATTGCACTTGTATGCTAGCAGTAAACGTATTAGAGTCATAGCTATTGATGATAATAACCATCGAACAATCAATTTTTTCATTTTGTTCATAAACTTCTCCTGTCCAATCTGTTTTATTGACAAAATCAGTTATTGAATTTTTTAAATTTTTAAAAATTTGATTGTTTGTACTAGCCACTTTATCTGAATTGATTTGGATGGAACAATTCAATTGTTGCGCCTGTGCAACTCCAATAAAAAGCAGTAATAAAAAACTAGCTATTTTTTTCATAATGAGAAATTACTTTATTCATAATATCGACTGCGACCAATTCTTTTGATTTTAAATCCATGGGCTCAATTTTAAAATTAGAATCAATAAAGGTGATTTTATTGGTTGGTTTCCCAAAACCAGCACCTTCATCTTGCAGTGAATTTAAAACTATCAAATCTAAGTTTTTTTTCTGAATTTTCAGCTTCGCATTTTCAATTTCATTTTCGGTTTCCAATGCAAAGCCAATCAATAATTGTTTTTGTTTTATTTCACCTAATGAAGCCAGTATATCTAGAGTTTTTTCCAGTTCAATTGTAAACTCATCTTCCTTCTTTTTTATTTTTTGAAGCGCTTGAAATTTTGGTTTATAATCCGCTACTGCTGCTGCACAAATTGCCACATCGGTTGCATCAAAAAACTCATGACAGGCATCATACATTTCTTTTGCAGATGTAACTCTAATCAAATTAATATCAGAATTAGCAACTGTTAAGTGAGTTGGACCAGAAACTAACGTTACTGCTGCACCAAGATTTGCTGCTGCAATAGCAATGTCAAATCCCATTTTACCAGAAGAATGATTTCCAATAAAACGAACTGGATCGATTGCTTCGTAGGTTGGACCTGCAGTAATCAGTATTTTTTTTCCTTCTAATGGCAACTTGCTTTCTAAATCTCTCTCTACGAAAGTAATAATATTTTCAGGTTCAGCCATTCTTCCTTCACCAGATAATCCGCTGGCGAGTTCACCACTTTCAGCTGGAATCATGATGTTCCCAAATTCTTTCAAAAGTGCAAAACTAGAAATAGTTGAAGGATGTTTGTACATATCCAAATCCATTGCCGGAGCAAAATACACTGGACATTTAGCAGATAAATAGGTTGCAATCAAAAGATTATCGCAGTTTCCATTGGCCATTTTAGACAATGTATTGGCTGTTGCTGGAGCAATAACCATCAAATCGGCCCAAAGTCCTAATTCAACATGATTGTTCCATTGCGCATTCTCGTCTTCTTCATTATAAAAAGTCGAATAAACTGGATTTTTTGAAAGTGTAGATAAAGTTAACGGCGTTACAAAATCCTTAGAAGCAGGTGTCATTATCACTTGGACATGTGCACCTGCTTTTATAAATAACCGAACTAATGTTGCTGTCTTGTATGCGGCAATTCCTCCAGAAACACCGAGAACTATTTTTTTACCGCTTAAAACAGACATCGCTATTAGTCTTTTGTAGTATCTCTGTAGTAAATTTTGTCATCAAGCCATTCTTGAACAGCTAATGCATGCGGTTTTGGTAATTTTTCGTAGTATTTAGAAACTTCGATTTGTTCTTTGTTTTCAAAGATTTCCTCAAGACTATCATTGTAAGTTGCAAACTCTTCTAATTTTTCAGTTAATTCTTTTTTAATTTCTGAATTGATTTGGTTTGCTCTTTTAGCCATTATTGTTATCGCCTCGTAAACATTGCCAGTACGCTCTTCAATTACCGTTTTATTGTAGGTAATTGTGTTTACTGGTGCATTCGTCTTCTTTAAATCCATGACTTTTTTATTTAGAAAATTGTTTTAAATCGTTTTCAATTCGAGCTAACATTTCGTCAGCTTTTGCTTTGTATTCACTATCTGCTTTAAATTTAATAAAAGTACCATACAGCAATTTTGCATTTTGCAGTCGTTCTTCCATTTTAGCAGGAATACTATTAATTGCTAATAAATAAGCAGAATTAAATTTATAATATAATGCCTGCTCTTTATAGATCGTTCCTGGATAATTAATCATAAAATTATCAAAAGCAACCATTGATGCTTTATAATCAGAAATGTTATTGTAAATTTTAGCATTCTCAAAAGCTTTCTTCTCTAATTTTTCTCTTAGGTTTTTAACTAAGTTGTTGGCTTCTGCTATGTTCTGTCCTTCTGGATACGAATCAATATAGTTCTGAAGTTTATCAATTGCCTTGTTTGTATCCGTTTGATCTAAGCTATAAACAGGAGAAAGAAACGTGAAACACTTAGCCCCTAGAAATGAAGCTTCTTCAATCTTTTCACTCTTTGGATAGCTTGCTACAAAACTTTCAAACTGATAACCTGCTAAATAATACTGTTTTGTTTTGTAAAGCGACTGTGCATACATGTAAAACATCTTTTCAGCGGACGGTTTTCCTTTGTAAGCTGGCGCTATTTGTTCAAAAAGACGAATAGCTTTACCGTATTTTTTGGCATCGTACAATTTTGTACTGGCAGCAAACTTTACAGCAGTATCTTCCGATTTTAAAGCTTTTTGATAATCGCTGCACGATGATAAAAATACTACTACTGCAAAAAGGACTAAAAATTTCTTCATTTTTTATTTAATTCAGCTGATTTTAAACACTTTTTCGTGTTTTTTAAAGAGCCCCGAATTCACGGGACAAATTTAGTTATTAATTATAGATTACAAAATATTTTTTTTGACTTCAAAAAATCTACACTTTTGAGCTGTTATTAGTAAAATCATGCAGGCGTTTTGCCAAATTTTCATCTGCATTTACTAATGGCAAACGAACTGTATTCTGCGACAAACCCAGTGATTTAAACACTTCTTTTATTCCAGCAGGATTTCCTTGCTCAAAAATCATGTCGATAGCATCTGCTAAAAAGTAATGCAGTTTATAGGCTTCCTCTACTCTTTTGTTCAAACCCAGATGAACCATTTCAGAGAATTGTTTCGGAAAACCTTCTGCAATTACCGAAATAACACCTGATCCACCAGCTAAAATCATGGGCAACGTAATCATGTCATCTCCAGAAATTACCAAAAAATCTTCGGGCTTGCCTTGGATTAATTTCATTGCTTGAACTAGGTCTCCGGCAGCTTCTTTTACAGCTACAATATTTTTGAAATCAGTAGCCAATCGTATAATGGTTGAAGGCAACATATTACTGGCGGTTCTTCCTGGAACATTATATAAAATAACTGGTATTGGTGATGCTTCTGCAATCGATTGGAAATGTTGATAAATTCCTTCTTGTGTTGGTTTGTTGTAATAAGGAGAGACCGATAATATTGCCACAAAATCTTTAAAATCTCTCGATTTCAATTCGGCTACAACTTCAGCGGTGTTGTTACTTCCCACACCCAAAACTAATGGTAATCTTCCTTTATTGGCTTCGACAATCGTGCTAATAACTAATTCTTTTTCATCTTTTGTTAAAGTGGCGGTCTCAGCAGTGGTTCCCAAGACAACCAAATAATCAATTCCGTTATCAATCTGGAAATTGACTATCGCTTTTAGCGCATCAACATCTACAGAAAAATCTTTTTTGAAGGGTGTAATAAGCGCAACACCAGTTCCAATTAATGATTGCATTTTATATTTTGTTTAGAATTTTTAAATATTTGAATAATTCATCCATAAAAACCTTATAGTTTTCCGCATTGGTATCAATCATAAAATGATTCAATCGCTTGTCAATAGATGCAAACCCAACTTTGAAACTTGCTTTAGATAAATGGGAAACTAAAAGTAAGGCTATTTTTTCAGTGTCGTAATAATTAATGAGTAAATCAAAAGGTTCTGAAACAAAATCCTTAACATCTTTCTGATCAACTGTTCCGCGCCAACTTAAATCCTTATTGCTAAAAACCGGGTAATCAAAAACTTCATTTTTTTTAATTTTATTTTTAAATACTAAAATTTTAATGTCGTTTTCTTCAATTCCGTTTTTAATTAATTCGGTAACCAAAGCTTCTTTTTCATAAAAATAACTTTCGTCAAAAATAATCCCAATAGTTTTGATTACTTTATCGGAAGATGAATGTTTAACATTGGATAAACTATTCTTAACAATTTTTTTTGTTGAAAAATCCTTGAAGTAATTTAAAAACATACTACTTTTACTTGAATTACAAACTTACTAAAATTAGCGCCAAAAGCGATGGTAAAACTAAAAAACTATAACGTTGTATTGAAACATTTTGTTTTATTATTAACATTTATTACTGTTATTTCCTGTGCCGAAAAGAAATACGTTGTAACCAAAATTGAAGGTAAAGAAATCGGTATTACGGATAAAAATTATGAAGTTGCTGAACTTGAAAGTTTTATAAAACCGTATCGCGATCGAATTGACGAAGATTTGAATAAGGTTTTAGCAAATGCTCCAGAAACGCTAGATAAATCTGGACAATGGCAAACATCAATGGGGAATTTCTTGGCTGATATTACTTTTGAAACAGCAGACAAAGTGTTTTACATGCGTGAAAAAAAATCACTTGACATTTGTTTATTAAATCATGGCGGTATCCGAAGTATTATCCCGAAAGGAAACGTTACTGCTCGAACTGCTTATGAAGTTATGCCTTTTGAAAATACTGCGATTGTAATTGCACTTAAGGGAGAACAAATTCTTGAAATTGTCAATTATATATTATCCGAAAAGAAACCACATCCATTAAAAGGCTTGACATTTACGATTGATAAAAACAATCAACCCAAAGATATTTTGGTTAAAGGGAGTCCGGTAGATAGCAACAAAATATATTATGTTGTAACTTCTGATTACTTATCCAATGGTGGCGACAATATGCTTTTCTTTAAAAAAGGAGTTGCTCAATATGACCTTGAATATAAACTTAGAAATATTATCATTGATTATTTTAAGGAAAACAAAACGATTACGGCTAATAAAGATATTAGAATTACCAAAGAATAAAGCTATGAAAAGAAGAGATTTTATCCAGAATACTGCTTTAAGTTCTGCTGCGCTTGGAATTGGAGGCTTATCACTATGTAGTTTTAATTCATTAGATACAAAGCAAACAAAACACCTCACAGTTCTTCATACCAATGATGTTCACAGCTACATCGATCCCTTTCCTCCAACGCATCCGAAGAATCCTAATATGGGCGGCGTTGCGAGGAGAGCAGCATTAATTGAAACCATTCGAAAGGAAAATCCAAATGTTTTATTATTGGATGCCGGAGATATTTTTCAGGGAACACCATACTTTAATTACTACGGAGGCGAATTGGAATTCAAATTGATGAGCATGATGAAATACGATGTGGCTACAATTGGAAACCATGATTTTGACAACGGAATTGAAGGTTTATACAAGCAATTACCCAATGCGACTTTTGACTTCGTTTCGGCTAATTATGATTTCAAGAATACTATAATGAATGGTCATGTTAAACCGTATAAAATACTTCACAAAGACGGAATCAAAGTTGGTATCTTCGGACTTGGCATTGGATTAGAGGGTTTGGTGGATAAAAAGAATTATAAAGAAACGGTTTATAATGATCCGGTTGGAATTTCTCAGGATATGGCGCGAACTTTAAAGCATCAAGAGAAATGTGATTTAGTAATTTGTCTTTCCCATATTGGATACAAATACAAAGACGAACCAACTAAAATCTGCGATACTACCTTGGCAACTTTAACTAAGGATATTGACCTTATTATTGGCGGTCACACGCATACCTTCTTAGATATACCTACAGTTTTAAAAAATGCTGCGGGAAAAGATGTTTTGGTAAATCAGGTTGGATGTTACGGAATAAACCTTGGTCGAATTGACTTTCATTTTGATACCGATGCTTCAAAAATTGCATTAGGAAAATCCATTATTGTTTGATTTTTCAGCCGTAATAATGTACTTATAAAACGTAAAGAAAGCTAGCGAATTCAAAGTCATTGCTAATGGTCTGAACAATTCTTCGAATTCATTCTTCAGAAAGTACTTTTCTACAAAAACCACAAATTGAAGCATTACAAAAAGTAAGGCGCTAATCAACAGTATCGAATTTTGTTTGTTGTCATTCATCACATAGCTAGCCAATGCAATTCCGGCTAAAAGCGACATCAAAATATTTTGAATAACTATGATATAAAAACTATTTTCAGGTATTTCAGCTGTTTCAATAAACAAGTAGAAAAAGATAAGCAAGAATGGGGCGGTTGCAATTACGATAGGGATAAAATCGATTACTTTTTGCAATGAAAATATTATATAAATACTAATGATACGATAGATGGTAAATACAATAACAGCATAAAATAAATATTGCGGTGTATTAGGTATGAACAGAATATTAGTAATTAACGATAAAAGCAATGAAACTATAAATAATATGTTTTTTTTATCTGATTCGATATAATAAACTGCGACTAAAAATAAAGGAATAATCGGCTTCAAAATACAAATTATGGGCCTATTTGCGAAAAATTCGGCAATAACTTCAAAAATAGCTACTACAAAATAAGAGATTGATAATGCCTTTACTATGTTTTGTCTGTTTTGCATCGTTACAATTTTAATAGCCTAAAGTTTATCGTTCCTAAACACCACTAAATTTACTGTATTTTTTTCGAACTTAGTAAATTTCTGCCTTATTTAATCTGTAATAATTTTTAACATGAAGAATTGCATTTTATTTTAAACTAAAAATCAATTTCATCTGGTTTACCTTTTTCAATCACAAAAAGGTAAATCAAATAAAAACCGCCAAAATGCAAAATTATTTCTAAAATATTTAATGTAAAGACATTGATATAATACACATTAATAGCAGAAAAAACATCAGATAATATCAGGGTAATTGCTCCACAAAAGTACAAGAAAGATTTTTTATCTGTCTCACTACTTAAGTACACCACTGCGCAAATCATTAGTGCCAATGCCGCCGTTGCATTAAAAATTGCAATGTAGTTTACGATAATATCCGTCGCTGTTTCAAACATTATATAAACAATAAGAAACAAAAAGAAAGCATTCAATAAAATTACAAAAGTAGTAAGTTTCGTGAATACTGTTTTAAAATGCTTACCACGAATTAGAGGCAATGATAAATTGATTAATGCAAAATAAAACATAACATAGAAAACTAAAGCTAACTGCAAAACCCTACCAGAATTATCAGAAAACAGCATAAACGTTTGTCCCAAATAGAAAAACAAGACAAAATAGAAATAGGGTTTTGGAAAAACAAAACCATTTTTTAGAATGGCGTAAACTAAAAAAAGAGGAACGAATAGTGGCTTTAAATAAAACACTACTTTATTTCCAGGAAGAAAAAATAGTGCCGAAAAATAGGTCCCAATAAGTAGAACTAAAACAGTAAAGACAACTTTTTCTAATTTCATTTTTTGATTTTTTTAGCTGTTATTTAAAAGTAAAATAAATTCATCCTCTGAAATAATTTTCACTTTTAATTGCGTAGCTTTTTCCAGTTTTGCAGGTCCCATATTATCCCCAGCAACCACAAAATCTGTTTTTGTAGAAATGGAACTTCCTATTTTTCCTCCGTTATCTTCAATAGCTTTTTTTAAATCATCACGGGAGAACTTTTCAAAAACACCCGAAACTACAAAGATTTTACCAGCCAATTTATCAGTCGCATCCGGATTGAATTTTTCGACTAGTTCCAATTGAACTCCAAATTCTTTAAGGCGTTGAATTATTTTTACGTTTTCCTGATTTACAAAAAACTCAATTACACTTTGAGCAATCTTCTCCCCTATTTCATCAACTAATATCAAATCCATCAAAGAAGCATTTCGAATGGCATCAATAGTTTTGTAATGCTTAGCCAATTTTTTGGCTACCGTTTCACCAACATATCGTATTCCTAGAGCATACAGCACTCTTTCAAACGGAATTTCCTTAGATTTCTCCACACCATTAATTAAATTCTCAGCTGACTTTTGAGCCATTCTTTCTAGTGGCAATATTTGCTGCACAGTCAATTCATATAAATCCGAATAATCTTTAACTAAATTATTATTGAATAATAAAGCTACTGTTTCTCCGCCAAGACCTTCAATATCCATTGCTTTACGTGAAATATAATGTTGGATTCTTCCAATGATTTGCGGCGGGCAACCATAAAAATTCGGGCAATAATGATTGGCTTCTCCCGCTACTCTAACCAATTGATAATTGCATTCAGGACAATGTGTAATGTATTTTGTCTTTTCAGATTCTGGGTTTCTTTGAGTAAAATCTACTCCAATAATCTTGGGAATAATTTCGCCTCCTTTTTCTACAAAAACAGTATCTCCAACACGAATATCTAATTTTTCAATTTGATCCGCATTATGCAATGACGCACGTTTTACAATAGTTCCAGCCAATTGCACTGGTTTTAAATTTGCAACTGGTGTTATCGAACCGGTTCTTCCAACCTGATATGAAATCGAATTTAAAGTAGTAGAAACTTGTTCCGCTTTAAATTTATAAGCAATGGCCCAACGCGGAGATTTAGCTGTGTAACCTAATTCATCTTGTTGATGAAAATCATTAACTTTGACTACGACACCGTCCGTTTCGTAAGGTAAATTGTGTCTATGGATATCCCAATAATTTATAAATTCAAAAACTTCTTCTAGTGAATTGGCTAATTTAGCTTCCTTTGGAACTTTAAAACCCCATTTTCTAGCAGCTTCTAATCCATCCAATTGAGTAGGAATATTTAAATTATTCCCTACGATAAAATAAAGCAAACATTCTAGCGGACGCTTCGCAACTTCAGAACTGTCTTGCAATTTTAAGCTTCCTGATGCTGTATTTCTCGGATTTGAATAAGGCGTTTCGCCTATTTCAATTAGTTCCTGATTCATCTTTTCAAAACCGGCAAAAGGAAGGATAATTTCTCCCCGAATATCAAATTTGTCCGGATAAGTTCCTTTGAGTTGCAACGGAATTGACTTTATTGTTTTGATATTATTAGTAATGTCATCGCCTTGAAAACCGTCGCCACGGGTTATGGCACGCTTTAATTTTCCTTTTTCATAGGTAATAGAAATGGAAGCGCCGTCATATTTTAATTCACAGGTAAATTGAACAGGTACATTTCCTAAAACCTTTTGGACTCGATTTTCCCAATCTATTAAATCTTCTGGAGAATAGGAATTGTCCAAGGAATACATTCGGTAATCATGAACAACCGTAGTAAAATTTTTAGTTATAGTTCCGCCTACTCTTTTTGTTGGAGAATTTTCATCAAAGAACTCCGGATTTTGTTTTTCTAACTCTTGTAGTTGTTTTAACTTTTGATCAAATTCAAAATCTGAAATTGTAGGACTATCAAGCACATAATAATTGTGATTGTGCTGATTGAGTTCGTCCCTTAGATCCTGAATAGTTTGTTGAATATCCATAGAAAAAAATTGGCTATTTTAGTATTAGAAATAAAGCACTAAAATAGCCAAAATATTTTTAAATAATTAAGAACTAGGATTGAATAATCCCGTTAATTTGAAGATATAATTGACCGTCACTTAAAATTGCACCTTCTGTAATTAAATCAAAAATAGCTTTATTTCGATCTTCTTGATATTCTTTTTTTCCTAAGTGAATTTCAACCGTATCAGTAAATAAATTATCGCTTAACCATTGTAATCCGTCTTTTTGCATAAAATCAACCTCGGAATCCAACGCTTTCAATACAATAGATTGAATTAATTTTTCTTGACAATGAAATAGGAAAATATGGTTTTTAGAAAAATGTTCTAAATAAGTAGCATTGGTTAGAACGCCTTCCCAAATTAAATCAGAGAAAACATCGAGTTCCTGTTCGGCAACTTCAGGTTTTTCTATTTTTATTTTGTCCCATTCGGCTTTGTCAATAGCTTGTGTCGCTAGAAAACTTGCAAATTCTGTATGCAATTCTTCAAATTGCTCTTTTGTTAATCTTTTGTATTTCACGTGTAATGATATTAATTTTTTAGCCCCGATTACCTCACTTTGTTTATAATTTTTAAAGGAGTTCGATGAATGCTATAGCATTTGCAACGGCATCCTTTTTTGTTTTTTTTCTAAACAAAAAAGATATAGTGGAAAGCGGGAAATAGCTTCAAAAAAAAATCCCGACGCGAATCGGGATTTAATAGTGTTATAGCGAAATGTTAAACTTCAGCTACAATTTCATAAGGTAATTCAACCACCACATCTCTGTGAAGTCTTACACTTGCAGTGTATTTACCTGTACGTTTTACCACGCCACTAGTGATGAATTTTCTATCAATAGTTTGACCCCCTTTTTCTAATGCCGCAGCAATATCAATGTTTGAGATCGAACCGAATAATTTTTCTCCACCCGCTTTTGCGGTGATTTTAATTTCAATAGCTTTAAGTTTTTCAGCCAATGCTTGCGCATCGTTTACTACTTTAGCTTCTTTATGTGCTCTTTGTTTTAAATTTTCAGCTAAAACTTTTTTCGCAGAAGGAGTTGCCAATTGAGCATGACCTTGTGGAATTAAAAAGTTACGACCGTATCCGTTTTTCACGTTTACTAAATCATCTTTAAAGCCTAAATTTTGAACGTCTTGTTTTAAGATAAGTTCCATGTTGTTGTCCTTATTAGAGAAGTTAGGTTCTGTTTGACGAGAAACCAACAACTGAGTTTATATTATTTTAATAAATCGGCCACGTATGGCATTAAAGCTAAATGTCTTGCTCTTTTTACAGCTACTGACACTTTTCTTTGGTATTTCAATGAAGTTCCAGTTA
>NZ_JAQSDH010000025.1 GCF_029945805.1 Flavobacterium sp. | reverse complement strand
TATTAATTGATGAGGCATATTTGGACTTTACTAAACAGCAATCCCTTAGCAATATCGTAAATGACCACAAAAATATTATTATAGCCAAAACATTTTCCAAAATGTATGGTTTGGCTGGAGCACGGATTGGGTATGCGATTGCAAACAAAACACTAATTGATAATTTGTCAAATTTACAATCCAATACAAATAATAGCGTTAGTGTAGTATCAAAACTTGCTGCAATAGCTTCGTTGAACGATGATAAATTTGTTTCAAATTGCTACTTGCTAAATGAAAATATTAGACAATACACTATCAGCGAACTCAAAAAATTAAATTGTGAATGCATTTCTTCTACTACAAATTTCATCTATTTTTCTCTTGCCCAATACAACAAAGACTATTTTAATCAATTAGAAAACAATGCTATTCAAGGGGGAAGAATATATGAAGAGCGAGGTAAATGGACAAGGATTACAGTGGGTAAAATGGATGAAATGAAAAAATTTATTAAGGCATTACAATAAAAAACTACTGCCAACATCCCTTTAGCCCCATTACTTCTTAAAACAAACCCGATAGTTTTCAAAAAACTATCGGGTTTGAAAAAATAAAAAACCTCTTTCCAATGATTTCGGGAAGAGGTTTTTAGTTTTTATACTCTGAAATTAAGTATTCTATTTATTGGAAACAGTAGCCGCATTAATTCTTGTAAGCAATTTTTTCTTTAACTTTCGGTATTGAGAAAAATGCTTCTCTACTTTTTCTTTGTAGGCAAGATGATTCGTACTATAAAAATTTTCACACATCATATCGGGCATCTTGAATTGCACTGTCGAATTTAATCGAACTACATCTTCTGGCATGTCTGCATCTTTCTTCAATTCAGCAGATTTCAATTCATTAGCCAATTTTTTTATGGCACTTTTTTGTCCAATGTCATTTGATTCTCCACCTAATACTAATATGTTTTCACTTTTTCGTATTCTTTCTTCTCAACTAGTATTTTGCCGTAGTTCATACTGATTTCATTTTTTTGTGTAATGTCTTATGGAAATATACCTCTTTGTTTGTAGGTAAGTTCAATTCTATCAATAGCAACCTTGTAGGCTGCCGAACGCATCCCTGTTTTCTTTTCTTTCGAAATAGACTCCACTTTTCTGAATACTTCAGTCAGTTTACGTTCTAATTTGGTCATCACTTCATCAATTGTCCACAATTCACCGTTTCGGTTTTGAAGCCATTCGAAGTAGCTCCCTATAACACCACCTGAATTACAAAGAATATCTGGTATAACTAATATGTTATTGTTAAGTAGAATTTGTTCTCCTTCAACATCTGTTGGGCCATTAGCTCCTTCAGCAACCATATCCGCCTTAATTTTACCTGCATTAGCACCAGTAATCTGATTTCCTAATGCTGCTGGAATTACAATATTGCATTCCAATCCAAAAAAGTCATTAGGTTCCATTTCTATTGCAGAAGGAAATCCTTGAATAGATCCTTTACGAGGTTTACAGTGTGCACCTAATTCTTCAACATCAATACCTTCTTTATTGTAAAGTGTAGCATGAGCATCTTAAACTGCTATAAGAATAGCCCCTTCTTTAACTAAAAAGTGCGATACCCAGTAGCCTACATTACCATAACCTTGCACGATAAATGTTTTTCCTTTCAAGGTTTCTTTACGAGTTTCATAGGCTAATTTAATAGTCAAATACACTCCGAATCCTGTAGAACGGTCTCTGCCTTATAATCCTCCGGATCCAACTGGTTTTCCAGTAACAATATGCTTATTTCTTGATCTTTCTGCGGTAGGTTTTGTCGACATATACGTGTCAGCAATCCAAGCCATAGTTTGCTCATTAGTATTAACGTCTGGTGCAGGAATGTCATATTCTGGTCCGATATTATCGCCTAAAGCGAAAGTAAAACGACGCGTAATCCTTTCCAATTCTCCAATCGAATAATCGCGAGGATCCAATTGAATTCCACCTTTTGCTCCACCATAAGGTAATCCCGCCAAAGATGTTTTCCACGTCATCCACATTGCCAACGCTTTTGCATCATTAATATCAAGAGAGGGATGATAACGAAGTCCTCCTTTGTAGGGACCAAGAACGTTGTTATGCTGCACTCTGTATCCTGTAAAAACTTTGATATCTCCGTTATCAAGTTTTACTGGAAAGTGAACTACAATTTCATTGGTTGTGGCTTCTAATATCTTTCTGATATTTTTATCCAAATGGATTTCATCTGCAATTTTGTTAAACTGCTGCATAACAGTTTCATACATGCTTTTTTTCTCGCTTAGTGTGCTCATAAGATTTATTGCTAGTGTTCGCAAAATATTTTGTTGTTCTGTTTCCAAGTACAGTCATTTACCAAATTACAATTGATGCACAGACCTGAAAAATGGACGTCCAAAGATAAAGAGTTACTACTATTAATTGCTGTTTTTTCTGAAGAGTTTTTAATTAATGAGGAACTATTTCCTCGCAGAACGGTCTTGTAAACGTGCACTTCTAGTGCTTCTTTTAAATTCACGATTCACTTTGCTTTTTTACTATTTTACTCACCAAAGGCAAAGAGCATGCCACAGGTCGAATGTAAAAAAACACAGCTGATTTTCAATTATTTGCGTTATAAAGCTTTATATATAACTAAACTAAACCGAGGAGAAATCTACCATACGAGGAAAAATTACCCCCGATGTCGCGGATTTGCAATCCGTGACACTAAAAACAAGAAATTATCATGGAATGCAATTCCGCTCAATCTAAAATAAAAAAAGTCCCGATAAAATCGGGACTTTACTTTTTATACTATTGCTACAACTTAAAAATAAAACTCTCGCTTGGTTTCAAACTCAGTTGTATCGTTCCTTTGCCGTCAGTAACTTTTAACTGCGTCGTGCTACCATAAAGTTGGTCTTTCACGTTGTACAATCCGTCTTTTAAGTTCCATGTTTTGATTACATCTTCTGGAACTTTCAATTCAAAATGACTAGTAGTTACCCATGAGAAATTCACTACTACAATCAGTTTTTCTTTATCAGACCAGCGCACATAGGAGTAGATTCCAGCATCGTACATTTTGGTTTCATTTCTGTTTAAGGTATGGATTTCTTGATATTTTCCCATCAAAGCATTACTCTTTATCGTAAAGTTCAAAAGGCGTTTGTAAAAATCGCGTAAGTCTTTTTCACTTTTTGACAATGCGCCACCATCAAACTTACCGCCATTCATCCAACGTTGGTGATGCGGAACTCCAATGTAATCAAAAATAGAAGTCCGCGATGGTTTTCCGAATCCGGCATCTTCTTTTCCGTCTTCACCTACTTCCTGTCCAAAATAAATCATGGTTGGTGATGTACTAATCGTAGCCGAAACCACCATCATAGGCTTCCCTTTTTCGGGAGTTCCAGCAAATTCTAGACTTGCCAAACGTTGTTCGTCATGATTGTCTAAAAAGTGCAACATATGATGTTCAATATCTTTCATATCTTCTTGAATATCCGAAAGCGGATCTGGCATGGCACTTCCGTGGATGATGGCTTTTAAATGATCGTACGTTTCTACTTTGTCGTACAGATAATCCATTTTTCCAAGATTGATATAATTTCTATATTCTTTCGGATTGTAAACCTCAGCCAATAAAAACGCATCCGGATTTTTCATTTTGATTGCCGAATTCATATAACTCCAAAATTCATATGGAACCATTTCAGCCATATCATAACGGAAACCATCAATACCTTTCGCGGTCCAATACAAAGCAATATCACGGAATTTCTTCCAAGAACTCGGAACGTCTTTACCTTTCCAGAATTCATAATGCGTCTTGTAATCTTTAGTATCGTATCCTGCAGGCAATTCAGGAAAATCTTTAGACCCATCTGGTTTTATTCCATAATTTACTTTTACCGTTTCGTACCAATCGTTAATATCGGGCTTTGCTTGACGCGAACCATTTCCGGTCCATTTTGCTGGATTCTCTGTGAATTTGCCATCACTTAACGGATTTCGTTCTCCATTTAAAGGTCGGTAAGTATTGGATGTTGGTACCTCAAACGATTTGCCCGGAATATAATAGAAGTTATTGTCTCTCGCGTATTCTAATGAAGTATCATCTTCTGCACCAAAATCGGTAACGCCTTTCGGATTGGTTAAACTGTGGTAATTGCGCGCAATATGATTCGGAACAATATCAATAATAACCTTCAATCCGTTAGTGTGTGTCCGAGTAATCAAAGCCTGAAACTCCTCTAATCTTTTAGCAGGATTTACAGCCAAATCGGGATTCACATTATAATAATCTTTAACCGCATAAGGCGAACCAGCGCGGCCTTTTACAATATCTGGATCATCATTAGATATTCCGTATTTGGTATAATCTCGAATTACATCATGATGCGGAACTCCGGTATACCATATGTAAGTCACGCCCAGTTTTTTGATTTCCTGCAGTGCTTTATCGGTAAAATCATTGAACTTCCCTACTCCATTTTCTTCAATGGTTCCCCATGGTTTATTGGTTGTATTTTTATTTCCAAACAACCGCGTGAATACTTGATAGACTACATCTTTTTTTGGCTTGTTTACTACTTTTGGTTTGGCATCCATAGAGGTCATTTTTTGGGCAAGGCTTGTATTAGTTACTATACAACTCAATACTATCGCAACGGTTAAACTTGTTTTCATATTGTACTTTCGACTTAAAATTGGTTCAGTAAGTCGTAACTACAAATATAAAGAAATAGTGGTTTTATATTTCAATTGACTGTAAAAATGAAATAATAATCAAAACCAAGCTAATAATAAGTTAAATCCACAGAATAAAAATTCATTGAATTATTACTCAACAATGCTTTTATCTTTGTTTCAGAAATTAAAATCAAATAGTTTTGAAAACCACATCTAAAATAGTTTTATATAGCTTTCTGCTTTTTGCAGGCAATTTTGGCTGGTCACAACAGACAACTATTGATAGCCTAAAAAGAGTTTTTAAAGTAACCAAAACCGACACGTCAAGAGTTAACATCTACAATAAATTAGCATTCGAATTCAAAGAAAGCAATACAGATTCAGCTTTTTATTATGCAACGAAAGCTGAAAAACTGTCTCAGAAAATTAAATATCACACTGGTTTGGCAACTGCAGCAATCAATCACGGAAATATTAACATCATTTTAGGAAATTATAATGAAGGCAAAAAGAGTTTTAAAAGAGCGCAAATAATCTTTCAGAAATTGGTTGATGATGATTCTAATAATAAAAGTTACAAAAATGGTCTTGCCAGAAGTTATGCTAGTTTAGGTGTTATTTTTTCACAGGAAGGCAATTATTACGAAGCAATCGAAAATTATGAAAAGGCTTTGTCTCTTTATATCAAAATTGATCAAAAGAGCAGCATCTCAAAAGCTTACAACAATATTGGCATCGTTTACAAATCGAGACGAAATAATAAAAAAGCGATAGAATACTTCAAAAAAGCTCTAAAAATTCAGGAAGAAATTGGCGAACAAACCTTGCCGGTAACTATGACTAATATTGGCGTAATTTATTTTGAAGACAATAATTTATCCCAAGCCTATTCTTATTATATTAAGGCTGAAAAGTTATTCAAAACTACCCAAAACACTCGTGGATTGGCTTTGCTCTATAACTATTTTGGCGATTATTACATAAAAATGAAAGCTAGAGAAAAAGCAGAAATTCATTATAAAACAGCTCTTGATTTATATGAAAGCCTTCAAAATAAATTTGGCGCATCATTAGCGCTTTACAACCTTGGAGCTTTGTATTATAATCAGCAGAAATATACCGAAGCAATGCCATTGGCTACAAAATCTTTGGCTTATGCAAACGAACTTCAAATTCTTGACCAAATCTATCATTCTGAAAAATTGGTGAGTGATATTTATGGAGCCCAAAATCAGCCTGCACTTTCTTTAGAACATTTCAAAAACTACATCATTGCCCGCGACAGTCTGAATACTATGGAAAGCACAAGAAAATTTGATCGTGCTGAAATGGATTTTGAGTTTCAGAAAAAAGAAGCCTTGTTTTTGGAGAAAAACAAACGGGAACATTTACTGCTTATCTTTTCAATTATTGGTTCGCTTTTACTGATTGGTTTGATTTTCGTTTTAATCAACCGCCATCAGGTAAAAAGACGTTTGACGCTTCAGAAAGAAGTTGCCGAATACGAGCAGAAAGCTTTGCACCTTCAGATGAATCCGCATTTTGTATTTAATTGCTTAGGTTCAATTTCGAGTTTCATCGTGCAAAACGGAACCGATTCTGCCCTGAAATATTTATCAAAATTTTCAAAACTAATGCGTCTGACACTAGAATATTCTAAAGATGCTCTGATCCCGATTGATAAAGAAATTGAAAGTCTACAAAACTACCTGGAACTAGAGCAACTGCGTTTTCATGACAAGTTTGACTTCAAAATACAATCGAGCGAAAGGGTAGAATTTAATATGGGATTGCCGCCACTTTTAATACAGCCATTTGTAGAAAATGCGATTCTACATGGTTTAGTTCCAAAAGAAGGAAGCGGAACCATCATTGTTGATTTTGATGTTCAGAATGACCAATTGGTTTGTACCATCTGGGATAACGGAATCGGAATTACAAAATCGGCATCCATTAAAGAAAATTCAATGAAAGCGCACAAATCAATGGCTTTGGAAATTACCAAAAAGCGATTGGAAATTATGGAAGCCACCATTTCAAAATCAGCACAAATTGAGATAAAAGAATTGGAAGAAAACAATATTGTAACAGGAACGAGAGTTACGTTGCGATTGCCAAAACAATATATACAGTAACTAGTAATTAGTAATTAGTGAATAGCCAAAAGCTCAAACTAATTACCAGTCACTAATCACTAATCACTAATCACTAAAATATGATAACAGCAGTATTAATAGACGATGACAAGCATTTAAGAACAGGTTTAAAAGCACTTTTAGAACGCTACACTAATGAAATTAATATTATTGGCGAAGCCGAAAGCGTAAAAACTGGAGTTGCCCTACTGGAGAAACTGCAGCCACAAGTGTTGTTTTTGGATATTCATTTATCAGACGGAACCGGATTTGACATTTTGGAAAAATTAGCAAACACGAAAGGCAAAACCAATGCGCATATTGTTTTTATTACGGCACACGAACAATACGCAGTGAAAGCTTTTAAATTTAGTGCGCTAGATTTCATCCTAAAGCCTGTCGACCCTGAAGAACTGCAGCATACGATTGCTAAGATTAAAGCTGTTGTTGGTAAAAACAGTTCATTTGAACATATTGATTTATTGCTGGAAAACATCCGCAAAAAAGTTGATAATTTTAAACGAATCGCATTGTCAACCAGCGATGGGATTCATCTTTTTGATGTTTCGGATATTATCCGTTGTGAAGCCAAAGTAAATTACACCGAGTTTTTTATCAAAAATCATAAGCCGTTATTGATTTCGAGAACACTAAAAGAATTTGAAGAAATGTTAACCGAGCACGGATTTGAACGTATACATCAATCCCATCTGATTAATCTTTCTTATCTCAAATCGTATATCAAATCGGATGGCGGTTATGTGATTATGTCCGATAATGCAAATATACCGCTTGCACAAAGCAAAAGAGAAAAATTGCAGGAACTAATTAAAGCATTGTAATTGTTGATTAAAGTCTTTGATTGCAGATAAAAGATAACAGATATCAAATTAATAAAAATATTACTATGAAAACTACTAATTTACATCCAGATAATTCAACCTCAAAATTGAAAACTATGAAAACTAAACTATTACTTCTGTTATTGCTCTTCGTAGGAATAGCAAATGCACAGATTGTAACTATACCTGATTCAAATTTTAAAGCAAGTTTATTGTCTGCAAATGCGAGTACGGTACAAATAGCAAAAAACTTTAGCGACCAATGGATTGCAATTGATGCCAATAATGATGGTGAAATCCAGGTTAGTGAAGCTCAAGCAGTAAAACTCTTGGCAGTTTCACATTTTGCTATTACAGATATTACTGGACTTAGTAGTTTTAGTAATCTTCAAACTCTGAGCTTAAGCAATTGCGGTATTACTTCTTTAGATTTAAATGCGATGACAAGTCTTAGATCATTGTCTTGTTTTAATATGGTTTTAATGTCATCATTGAGTATAAATAATTTGACCAACCTGACTGAGTTAAATTGTATCGGATCATTCAATCTTACCTCATTAAATGTAAGCAGCCTTACTAGTCTTACTAAACTGACTTGTATATATGGTGGACTTTCTACCTTAAACATAAATGGATTGACTAATTTAACCGAATTGAAATGCTCAGGAAATCAGTTGACTAACTTAAATGGAATACCAACAAGCATTGCCAAATTAAATTGCTCTGAAAATTTACTTACCAATTTAAATTTGACTGGACTAACAAGTCTTTCCGAATTAGATTGTTCTCGCAACCAGTTGATTAACTTGGACGGACTACCAAATCTTACCATACTAAATTGTTCCTACAATAACCTCACATCTATGAATGTTGTTGGACTTACCAATCTTAATACGCTTCTTTGTTCTGGTAATAATTATACTAGTTTCACACTTAACGGACTTTCTAACCTAGTGACTTTAGATTGTAATGGCAATAATGACCTGACAACAGTAAGCCTGACAAATTTACCTCTCTTGGAAGACTTTAACGTGGTTGGCACAGTTTCCATGAATGGTAATCCTATAGGCCATCTGACCAGCTTGACTTTAAGCGGTTTGCCTAATTTGAAAAAATTGAATTGTAGCAATAATGTCATAACGGCTTTAAATTTAAATGGGCTAACCAATATAACAGAATTGACTTGCTCCAGAAACCAACTTACAAGTTTAAATGTAAGCAACCTGCCGAATCTGCAAAAACTAATTTGCGACACCAACCCTATTGAAAATTTGGATGTTTCCAATATGCCTAATTTGACAATATTGAGATGTGCGGGCGGTTATGCCGATGGCGTCACAAGTCAGATTATTGGTCTTTTAAATACTTTAAACGTTAGCGGATCGACCAACTTGAAAGAACTATATTGCGACTATAGCCTACTTACAAATATAAACGTTACGGGTTTGACAAACCTAGAGGTGTTATACTGCGTTGGTTTAGGCAATGGTTTTGGACAGCTTACTTCTTTAGATGTAAATGGCTTACCAAACCTAAAAAGATTGAATTGTTCCAACCAAAACCTTACCACTTTGAATATAAGCAACCTTGTTAATCTTACTGATTTATATTGCTCTTATAACCATATTACAAGTTTAGACCTGACAGGTTTAGTCAATCTTAAAACATTGGATTATAATTACAACCAATTGGCCAATTTGAATTTGGTTAATTTACCAAATCTTACCTCCTTAAATTGTGACAATAATCAACTGACTACTTTGAATGTGCTTAATCTAACCAATCTTAAAGATTTAAGTTGTGCTATTAATCAACTTACGACATTAAATTTAAGCGGGTTATCATCTCTTGAAACTTTGAATTTTTCATACAATCAAATTTCACTCTCCAACGTGAGTGGCTTGTCAACCAATTTAAAATCCTTGTATTGTGACAATAATGAAATTACAAGTTTAGATGTTAGTAATTTACCAAATCTTGAGACATTAAGTAGTGCTAATAATCAGCTTATAAGTATTGATGTAAGCAGTTTAAATAACCTTAAATTTTTAGATATAAGCACTAATCAACTTACAACTATTAACGTCAGCAACTTAACTGTTCTTGAATATTTAGATGTGTATCAAAACCTATTAACATCATTAGATTTGAATGGTTTAACAACTGTAAAACAATTAAGTTACTCAGAAAATGTGATCCCAAATTTGGATGTTAGTTTTCTAATCAATCTAGAAATGCTTCAATGCGACAATACACAATCAACAGTTTTGGATGTAACTGCTTTAAACAAACTGACTAATTTATCTTGTAGCTATAATCAACTTACGACTTTAGATGTTTCTACATTACACAACTTACAATATTTAGGTTGTAATAATAATCTACTTACAACAGTAGACGTTAATAACTCACCCAATCTCCTAAATTTAACTTGTGGTAGCAACCAACTGACCAATTTATTCTTGAAAAATGGAAAGGATGAACAAGGTGTAGATTTTAGCAATAACCCTAATCTACAATACATCTGTGCAGATGTAAGCCAGCTCCAAACAATCCAAACACAACTTAATGATTTTGGAATGAACGCTACTGTTAGCAATTCATACTGTTCTTTCACTCCGGGCGGAAATCATAACACCATTTCCGGAATAGCGATTTTTGATGCCGACAATAATGGCTGTGATGTCACGGATGTAGTCAATCCGTTTGTGAGATTTGATATAAACGATGGCGCGGCAACCGGAGCAACAGTAACCAATATCAACGGTACTTATAATTATTACACTGATGCTGGCACTTACACAATAGCACCAAATGTTGAAAATCAGGCTTGGTTTGACTTTTCACCAGCTTCTGCAGATTTTACTTTTGCAAATGCCAATAACAATATTTCAACTCAGAACTTTTGCATTGCTGCAATAGGAACACATAAAGACATTGAAGTTGTTTTTGCACCAATGGAGCCAGCAAGACCGGGATTTAACGCCAAATACAAAATTGTATATAAAAATAAAGGAAACCAAATGCATTCAGGAAGTGTTACTTTAAACTTTGACGATGCGAGAACTGATTTAGTTTCTTCAGATCCGGCGCCTGATACTATGGGAACAAACTCTCTAGTTTGGAACTATACCAACTTAATGCCTTTTGAAAACAGAAGGATAATTGTAACGCTTAATTTGAATGCACCAACTGAAACTCCAGCACTAAACAATGGAGACATTCTTAACTTTACGGCTGCAATAACTCCAGTAACAGGAGATGAAATTCCTGCAGACAATCAGTACAATTTTAATCAAACAGTTGTTGGTTCTTACGATCCTAACACTATCGAATGTTTAGAAGGAGAAATGGTTTCGCCAACAGAAATTGGAAACTACCTGCATTATGCCATCAACTTTGAAAACTTAGGAACTTTCTATGCGGAAAATATTGTGGTCAGAAGTGAAATTGATCCAACAAAATACGATATTTCAACGCTGCAAGTGATGAATACTTCTCATGCATCGTACACCAGAATCTCAGGAAATACTGTTGAATTTGTTTTTCAGGGCATCAATCTGGCGGCAGCAACAGGAACACCACCAGTTGGAGGTCACGGAGATGTATTATTTAAGATAAGAACCAATGATAATTTAGGAAACAATGATAGGGTTTTACAAAATGCAGGAATTTATTTCGACTATAATTTCCCAGTAATAACAAATGATGCCGAAACTACTTTTGCAGCATTAAGCAATCCTATTTTTGAGCAAGACAACTCGGTGACCATTTATCCAAACCCAACCAATTCAATCATAAATATTGATAGCAATTTCACAATCCAAACTATTGAACTGTACGATATTCAGGGAAGACTTTTAGAAACTCATTTTGAAGAAGCAACATCTTTCAGACTTGATATTACGGGCAAATCAAATGGCATTTACTTTATCAAAATCAAAACTGACAAAGGAAGCAAAGTTGAAAAAATAGTAAAAAAATAGTTATAAGTTAAATAAGCAATAAAAAGCGTGAATTGGGAAACTGATTTACGCTTTTTGAGTTTTTCTTAAATAATTGGTAATAAACAATTACATTGTTCGTAATTTCATAAATTTGACACAAATATTTATTCATTGAAAAAGTTACTTTTTTATATAGGATTGCTGTCGTTTACTATGACCAATGTAAATGCACAGAAATCATCCAAAATAATAATCGAACATTCCGATTTTGCAAATGTCAATCAAGACGAAATTCCAGATGCGTTACTATTAACCGGTAATGTTAGAGTAAGCCACGATGGCGTTGTTTTCACGTGTAATAAAGCCTATGTTTTCCAAAAAGAAAATTATTTAAAGGCTTTTGGAGAAGTCCAAATGGTTCAAGGAGACACGCTTTTTCTAAACAGTAAATATGCCGAATACAACGGTGAAGCCAAAAAAGCATACGCCACTGGAAATGTAGTTATGCGTTCTACGGATGCTACTTTGGTCACCGATACCATCAATTTTGATAGAAATATTCAGCAGGCTTTTTACAATTCTTTTGGAACAATAACTAGCAAGGAAAACACACTAAAAAGTAAATCCGGACGTTATTTTGCCACTGAAAAGAAGTTTAAATTCTTAACGGCAGTTACGATTACTAATCCTAAATACGTTATCAAGTCCAATCATTTGGATTATTATACCAATTCGGGTCACTCCTATTTATTTGGTCCGTCAACAATTACCAGTAAAGAGAATTTCATTTACACCGAAAAGGGTTTTTATGATACGAAAAAGAACTTGGCCTATTTTAAACGAAAATCCTATATCAAATACAAAGACCGCCGCATTGAAGCGGATAGTTTGTATTATGATCGAAACAGAGAATATGCATCGGGAACTAATAATGTCAAAATCACCGACTCTATAAATAAAGGCGTAATTAAAGGTCATTATGCCGAAATTTACCGCAACCTGAAAACCGAAAAAGATTCGATGATGGTTACCAAAAGAGCCGTTGCTATTACGTTAGTAGAAAAGGATTCCATGTACATTCACGGAAAAAAAATGCTCATCACAGGAAAGGTTGGCGAACGAATTATACGCGGATTCAACAACGTACGTTTCTACAAAACAGACATGAGTGGTAAATGTGATTCGCTTCATTCTGATCAAAAAACAGCCTTGACCAAACTCATTGGTAAACCCATATTGTGGAATTACGAAAACCAAATGACGGGCGATGTAATGCATCTTATTGGAAACAACAAAACTGAAAAACTCGATTCGCTTAAGGTGCTAAACAATGCGTTTATAGTTTCGAAAGATACCGTTGGCACTGGTTATAATCAAGTAAAAGGAATGAATCTCTATGGTAAATTCAAAGACAACAAACTCAATGAAGTCGATATCATAAAAAATACCGAAATCATTTATTATATGCGAAATGATCTGCAAGAATTGATTGGCATCAACAAAAGTGTCGGAAGTAAAATAAATTTGATTTTGGATAAGAATACCATCGAAAGCATCACCATTTTCAACAAACCGGATGGGGAAATTTATCCCGAAAAAGAACTACCCGAAAACGCAAGGAAACTTCGCGGATTAGTATGGCGTGGTGAAGAACGAATAAAATCAAAAGACGATATCTTCCCGCCCGAAGAAAACGAATTGGATGCTAAAATTCAAGCACTAAGTAAAATCGAAATGGAAAAAGAAAATATTCCATTAGAACCAAGTCAAGAAACGTTGAATTATGACAAACCAAAGCCAAAAGCTAAGACTACTTCGAGTAAAAAAGAGGCGAAAGCAAAGGTGAAATAGCACTCAGAATTCAGTCACAGTTTTCAGTTATTTAAAATTCAAATAACCGAATAACCGAATAACCAAATCCACAAATGAAACAAGATTTTCTAAAATACCAGGCACAAACATCTCCGTACCCTTTAGGAATGGAAGTTTCACATGCTATTGGTTCCTATATTTACGATTCAAATACTAAAAAATACCTTGATTTTGTAGCTGGAGTTTCAGCTACAAGTTTGGGCCATCAGCATCCAAAAGTCAACCAAGCCATTAAAGACCAACTTGATAAATATTCACACGTAATGGTTTATGGAGAATATGCCCAGCATCCAGCGGTTGCTTACTGCAAATTGTTGGTTGAAAATTTACATCCGAGTTTAAATAAAGTCTATTTGGTAAACTCGGGAACAGAAGCTTGCGAAGGTGCCTTAAAACTAGTTCGAAGAGTTACAGGAAGAAGCCAATTGATTTCGTGCCACAATGCATACCACGGAAACACTATGGGTTCAATGAGTGTAATGGGTTTTGAAGAACGCAAGCAAGTCTTTCGTCCTTTAGTTCCTGATGTGGATTTTATCACGTTCAATAATGAAGATGATATTCAAAAAATCACTACAAAAACTGCCGGAATCATTCTGGAGAGTATTCAGGGCGGTGCGGGTTTTATTGAACCACAAAATGATTTCTTAGCTAAAGTCAAAAAGCGTTGCGAAGAAGTTGGTGCCTTAATGATACTGGACGAAATTCAACCCGGATTTGGAAGAACCGGAAAACTGTTTGGTTACGAAAACTACAATGTTGTTCCCGACGTAGTTATTATAGGAAAAGGAATGGCCGGTGGAATGCCTGTTGGCGGATTTGTGGCCAATGAGAAGTACATGGATTTGCTAACCCATGATCCAAAGCTGGGTCATATCACCACATTTGGCGGTCATCCTGTCATTGCGGCAGCCTGTTTAGCCACTTTGGAAGAAATTTTGGAAAAAGACTACTTATCGCAATCAATAGCTAAGGAAAAAATATTCAGAGCACTTTTGGTACATCCTTTGATAGAAGAAGTTCGCGGAAGAGGATTGATGCTCGCAGCAATGACAAAAAATGCGGAGATTACCAATAAAGTAATTTTCAAATGCCAAGAAAAAGGACTAATTTTATTTTGGTTGCTTTTTGAAACGAATGCAATCCGAATTACTCCGCCATTAACTATATCTGAAGATGAAATCAGAGAAGGATGCGCTATCATTATTGAAGCTATGAATGAGATTATCAGTGAAGAATGATGAGTAACGATTTTGGAGTACAGAATTAAAAATTTAAATACCAAGTCATTACTATTAAATCATCAATAAGGATTGTTAATTAAATTGTTTACAACAATACTTACGACTCACCATTAAAGCATCCCATTTCCCTAATTTTATTCTGGATAATTTTAATACCTACAATTATGCAAATGGATCACGAAGAAGAAGACTATAACTTATCCCTATCGAAATTTGAATCAATGTTAAAAACAAACAAAGTATTCTTTTTCGATTCAGAGGAATTTGAGGAAATCATACTGCATTACCTCGATATGGGAAAAGCTACTTTAGCCAAAAAAGCACTTAAATTAGGATTAGACCAACACCCAAAATCTACTGGATTGAAACTAGTTCAGGTAGAAATGCTTGTGTACGACGACAAATTGGATCAGGCAGAAAAGTTACTTAACGAATTGTACGCTATTGAGCCAACCAACGAAGAAATTTTTATCCAAAAAGCCAATATTTACTCTAAAAGAGACGACCACGAAAAAGCGGTTGAATACTTAAAAACGGCCCTAAAATACACCGAAGATTTTGCGGATGTTTACAACCTAATAGGTATGGAATATCTTTTTATGGATAATCTTGAAGAGGCAAAACAAAGTTTTATCAAATGTCTCGAAGAGGATTTTGAAGATCAATCAGCGCTATATAACGTAGTGTATTGTTTCGAATTTTTAGATCAGAATCAGGAAGCGATAGATTATCTTAAAACGTATATCGATAGAAATCCCTATAGTGAAATCGCTTGGCACCAAACCGGTAGATTGTATTACGGTTTAAAAGATTACGAAAACGCCTCCAACAGTTTTCAGTTGGCAACCTACATAGACGATGAATTTGTAGGCGCTTTTATGGAAAGAGGAAAAGCCTTAGAACGCTTAAAAGAATATGCCGAGGCTATCGAATGTTATAATCGAACTATCGAATTAGACGATCCCACATCCTACGCATTGCTTCGTATTGGTAAATGTCATGAGAAATTGGGTAACAAAGTTGAAGCCTTAAAGTATTTCAACAAAACGGTTCACGAAGATCCGTTATTAGATAAAGGATGGATTGCGATTACCGACTTTTATGTGCGCCAGAAAAACTATCCAAAAGCATTGTATTTTGTAAACAAAGCTTTAGCAATAGACGATCAAAATCGTTTGTATTGGAAGCGTTATGCGACCATCAATAAAGCGATGGATCATTTTGAAGAAGCCGAATTTGGATACAGAAAAGCTATTGAATTTGGTGATTACCAATTAGATACTTGGTTATTCTGGGTTGATATTATGCTAATTATGGGCGAATACAACAACGCGATTTTGACCTTAATGCAAGCATCTGAATATTTCCCTGACGATTACGAAATTGAATACCGTTTGGCGGGTTTTCATATGTTATTAAACGAAGAGGAAAAAGGGAACTTTCATTTGAGTAATGCGTTGCGGATTAATTTCAAACACAAAACTATCCTTGAAGAAATGTTTCCAACCGTTTGGGACAGAATATCAGTGCAAGAATACATCAATAAAAACAAAAAACCAGAATAATGTCAAGAAGACTTTATGGTCTCATTGGAAAAAATATTTCCTATTCTTTTTCAAAAAAATATTTCACGGATAAATTTGCTTTGGGGAATCTGGAAGACTGTGTTTACGAGAATTTTGATCTTGAAACCATTGAAGAATTCCCAACACTAATTGCGAACAATCCCGATTTAAAAGGATTGAACATAACCATTCCCTGCAAAGAATCTATAATTCCATATTTGAATAAACTTTCGCAGAATGCTGCCCAAATTGGAGCTGTGAATGTGGTTCGATTTACAAAAAAAGGAAAACTCAAAGGCTATAATTCTGATTACTATGGGTTCATGAAATCTTTAGAACCATTATTGGAACCGCATCATAAAAAAGCATTAATTCTTGGAACAGGTGGAGCGGCTAAAGCGGTTTCATTTGCATTAGACCAACTCGGAATTTTGTACACTTTTGTCACGCGCGAAGAAAAAGAAGGCATGATTGATTACAACCGAATCAATGCTACAACTTTTGACAATCATCAGATAATCATCAACTGTACGCCGATTGGCACAAGTCCAAATACAAAAGAATTTCCACAAATTCCGTATACTTTTTTTACAGATAAACATATTGCTTTCGATTTAATTTACAATCCAGAAGAAACTCAATTTTTGAAAAAAGCCAAAAAGAAAGGAGCAGTTACCAAAAACGGCTACGAAATGTTAGTGCTTCAAGCAGAAAAAGCATGGAAAATATGGAATAAATAAACCGCTATGAATATCAAACTTATAGCCATTGGCAAAACAGACAATAAAGCACTGCAAACACTAATTGACGAGTACAGCAAGCGTTTGTCGTTTTACATTAAGTTTGATTTAGAAATTATTCTGGATATAAAAAACGTAAAAAACCTTTCAGAGAATCAGCAGAAAGAAAAAGAAGGCGATTTAATTTTATCCAAAATTTCACCAACAGACCAACTAATTTTATTAGATGAAAACGGTAGTACATTTTCAAGCATTAATTTTGCGGACTATTTACAAAAAAAAATGAATTCGGGTGTAAAGACTTTGGTTTTTGTAATTGGCGGACCTTATGGTTTTAGTGATGAAGTGTATCAAAAAGCACAAGGAAAAATTTCGCTTTCGCTGATGACATTCTCCCACCAAATGGTACGTTTATTTTTTATCGAACAAGTATATCGTGGTTTTACGATTTTGAAAAACGAACCTTATCATCACCAATAGAAAGAGTGTGCCGTGTTCAGTTTTTAGTATTCAGGATATAAATGAGAGACTAATTTTATAGTTTCAACTGCTTCTTTCACATCGTGAACTCGCAGAATATTTGCTCCTTTTTGAAGTGCAATTGTATTCAAAACCGTCGTCCCGTTTAAAGCAAAATCGGCCGAAGTTTCTAACGTTTTATAAATCATCGATTTTCTGGAAACACCAACAAGTATCGGTAATTCCAGCATCTGAAATAATTCTAAATTTTTCATTACTTCAAAATTTTGTTCCAATGTTTTGGCGAAACCAAATCCAGGATCGATAATCAAATCATTGATTCCCAAACTTCGCGCTTCTGCTACTTTCTCCGAGAAATAGAACAGCATTTCCTTGGTGATATTTTCATAGTGTGCCAAACTTTGCATGGTTTGCGGATTGCCTTTCATGTGCATCATTACATACGGAACTTGAAGTTTAGCCACCGTTTTCATCATAGTTGCATCCAAACTTCCGGCAGAAATATCATTGATAATGCAAGCGCCGCTTTTAATTCCCGCTTTTGCAACATTGGCCCGGAAAGTATCTATTGAAATTAAAGTTTCTGGAAAATGTTTTAAAACCAATTCCACTATCGGAATCAAACGAGAAATTTCTTCATCTTCTGAAACAAATTCAGCACTTGGTTTGCTTGAATACGCTCCAATATCTATAAAAGCTGCTCCGTCTAAAAGCATTTTTTTTACTTGCGAAAGAACGCTTTTTTCATCAGAATGTTTACCTCCATCAAAGAACGAATTAGGCGTAACATTTAAAATTCCCATTACTTTGGGAGTTGATAAATCAATAAGTTTTCCAAGGCAGTTTATAGTCATATGGATTTTAAGATAGTTATAAGATATAGTACTTTGAACTTCAATCTTTATTCTTTACTTTTGAAAAAATTTGATACAAAGATACACTGAAAATGAGTAATACTTCTCAAGAATATGACAAGGTTATCGCGATTTGCCGACAACTTTATGCCAACAAAATGAAAGATTATGGAAGTGCTTGGAGAATCTTGAGATTGCCTTCCTTAACAGATCAAATTTACATAAAAGCGCAACGAATCAGAAGTTTACAGCAAAATGAAATCCGTAAAGTAGATGAAGACGAAACGGGTGAATTTATTGGAATTATCAACTATTCGATAATGGCTTTAATCCAATTGGATTTAGGCGTAGTAGAACAACCTGATTTGGATTCGGCGAAAGCAGTTTTTTTGTATGACGAAAAAGTGGCACTTACCAAAAAATTAATGGAAGACAAAAACCATGATTATGGTGAAGCTTGGCGCGAAATGCGAGTGAGTTCGCTGACCGATTTAATTCTTCAAAAGCTACTTCGCGTAAAGCAAATTGAAGATAATAAAGGCAAAACTTTAGTATCAGAAGGCATTGATGCCAACTATCAAGATATGATTAATTATTCCATTTTTGCATTAATTTTGATGAAATTTGGACAATAAAAACTAACGAATGGCTATTTCAAAAAACACAATTTCTTGGGGAATACGATACGTAATTTCATTCTTATTTCTGCTTTCTGCAGTGGCAAAATTATATCCATCACCTTATTTCGCAATTTCAACATTTGAAGTAAAACAGTTGTATCCAATGGGATTCTCTGAAACTTTTGCTCCTTACTTTTCACGTATTCTCATAGGAATTGAATTTGCTTTAGGACTATTGATTTTACAGAAGAACTTCTTGAGAAGCGTCGTAATTCCGGCAACTTTTTTATTACTAGCTGTTTTTACAGCGCATTTAACAATAGAAACCATCTCGAATGGGGGGAATTCAGGAAATTGTGGTTGCTTCGGAAGTTTGTTGCCGATGACGCCAATTGAAGCGATACTTAAAAATGTTGTGGCAATGGCATTGCTGGTTTGGCTTTTCATCATTATGCCCAAAGCAAACGAGAGTAAAGGCAACTTTTGGGTTTTGACAACAATTACATTTGCATCTATTTTGGCAATGTTTATGATTGCTCCTATTCAGCCGCTGGAAAGTAGTTTTAGTGTTTCAAGTCCAGAAGAAACTGCCACAGATACTGTTGAAACCACTATTGACAGTTCAAAAATTAATCTTACAACTCCAGTAACCATAAAAGACACTGTGAAAAAAGTAGAAGCGAACAAAGAAGAGCTAAAAGCTGAACTCACCGAACCTCCGAAACATAAATCGGGCTACACCCAATACTTTTCAAAAATTGATACTGGAAGAAAAACACTTTGCTTTTTTGTTCCGGGTTGTGATCATTGTCGTGTCGCTGCAAAAGAGTTGACCGAAATGAAGAAAACAAATAAAAATTTCCCTGAAGTTTTAATCATTTTTATGAATGAAGAAGCGGATTTGATTCCGGCTTTCTTTAAAGAAGCAGGTGCAGAATATCCATATAAAATCATTGAAGTCATTCCTTTTTGGAAAGTTCTTGGTGACGGAAAAGATACACCAGGCGTAAAATACCTTTGGAACGGAAATGATTACAAATATTACTTCGGTATTGGAGATAATAAATTTAATCCAATTGATTACCAAAAACTGATTAACAAGACGTATTTAGAGTTAAAAAAATAAATTTAATTGCTTTATCTTTTTACTATATTTAGACTTTAAAATTAGAGTTATGATGAAATATTTTATGTCCAGAAGCATAATGGAACGAGGATTAATTGGAATATTTCTTTGTATTCTTCTTTTTCTATTTGGATATTTTTTCGTTTTAAATTATGTTTCCACCTTAGAGAAACCGCCGTTAGGCAACACACTTTACATTTTGATCGGAAGTACCTTCAGTATTGTTTCTGTATTGGGAATTGGGGTAATTGTTAAGTATTTATACGACTACAACAAAAGAAAACTACGCCAAGAACGCAAAAGAAAAAAACATAAATTATTTTATTTAAAGGACAAAAGAAGATCTAGTAAAGAAAGAAAACTCGAATAAAACGCTCACTAATTAGACAATACATAATTCTATTATGAAAAAAATATTTATTTGCATGATTGTTACACTAACCACTTTAGGATGCAGTAATGCTCAGGACAAAGAATTTTCAAAAGAAAGTTTGACAAAAAAATTAATAACTCCAGAAAACACAGAAATCTCGTTTCAGGAAATTATAAAAAAACACAACGGTAAAATTACTGTAATTGAAGTATGGGCATCCTGGTGCAGTGATTGTGTGAAAGCAATGCCTAAAGTAAAACAAATGCAAAATGATTTCCCGAATGTAGATTTTGTTTTCCTATCGGTAGATAAGGCTTTTGACAAATGGCAGAACGGAATTCAGAATAATGAACTAACTGGTGATCATTATTGGATACCTGATGGAATGAAAGGTGATTTTGGTCAGTCCATTAAGTTGAATTGGATTCCGAGATATATAGTGATCGACAAAACAGGAAAAGTTGCCATTTATAAAGCAATTGAAACTGATTTTGAAAAAATGTACAAGCAAATAAAAAAATTAGAATAATGAGAAACAAAATCGTTGCGGGCAATTGGAAAATGCACAAAAATGCAGAAGAAACAGAGGATTTATTAAACGAATTAATTGATAAATTACCGAATGATGTAGAAGCACATATAATTGTTGCGCCAACATTTGTCAATCTTGCTTCGGCTGTGGATCATCTGGAGTTTACCAATATTGCCGTTGCTGCACAAAATATGAGTCAGTTTGAAAGTGGCGCCTACACCGGTGAAATTTCGGCAGATATGCTAAAAAGTATTGGTGTAAACATCGTAATTATTGGTCATTCTGAACGTCGTGCTTATTTTAATGAAACCGATTTTATTCTGGCAGAAAAAGTTACCACTGCATTAAACAATAATTTGACTGTGATATTTTGCTTTGGCGAAGAATTGAAAGACAGACAAAACAAGCACCATTTTAATTTAGTAGAAAATCAATTGCGCGATGGTTTATTCCACATCGAAAATAAAGATTGGGAAAATATCATATTAGCCTATGAACCCGTTTGGGCAATAGGAACTGGAGAAACTGCATCACCAGATCAAGCTCAGGAAATGCACCAATTTATTAGAGAAACGGTCCAAAAAAGATTTGGAAGTGATATCGCTGAAGAGGTTTCAATCCTTTATGGTGGCAGCGTAAAACCTGATAACGCAAAGGAAATCTTCTCAAAACCAGATGTTGATGGCGGCCTAATTGGTGGAGCAGCACTTAAAGCATCCGACTTCGCAGCAATCGTAAGATCAATATAAAGATAATTCTTATTAAATTATAAAACCTTTCATTTATTTGAAAGGTTTTTTTTATTATTTATATTCAATTCTACACTTTAACGATTTTTTGTGCATTTAATCGAATAAAACTTTTATTTTTACTCTTCATAAAAGTCAAAATCAAATGAAAACAAGTTTTGCCCTAATTCTTGTGTTTATATGCTCATTAAGTATACACGCACAAATTGATTCTCAAAAACGATTTCAATCGGATTCTCGAAAGTACTATGTTTGGAATAAAGAATTTGAAAAATACGAATTGAAAGAAACAGAATATGAGAATTCTGTGATAGATATTCGAGAAATTGGTTCGAAAACAAATGGATACATTGCGATAAGCATGGTTGATAATGGACAAGTGCGATTGCACCACGGTTCTATTACCGAATTTACACAAACAAGTGAAAACGAAGGAACATGGTTGATTCGTTCGAAATTCATGAGAGCAAAATTGGTTTATAACCCAAAAGAGAATACGATTACTTATTTGTATGACGCTGAAAATAAACGCTACAGCAAACTGATGATTTTCTCGGTCGTGCCAGATGCATTACCCAATGCGAGTTTAAAAACGGTAGTCAAAAACGACGATTAAAGTTTTTCTAAAATGCCTTCACGTAAGACTGTTGATTGTTATCTTTGCAAAAAAACAATCACATGTCAAATGTATATTTAGCTTACCATTTTTCGGTTGAACCAAAAGAATTAGGTTCCGAAATTTTAATCGCATTCCTTGGCGAAAAGCCTTTTGAAAGTTTCATTGAAACACCAAACGGATTCAGCGCTTTTATTCAGAAAGATCTTTGGACTAAAAACATATTAGATGATATTACTTTGTTACATTCTCCTGAATTCACTATTTCCCACACAATCGAAGAGATTGACCAAGTCAATTGGAATGAGGAATGGGAAAAAAACTTCGAAGCCATAGATGTAGACGGGAAATGTCATGTCCGTGCTCCTTTTCATCCTAAAACTAATGCAGAATTTGATATTATAATCGAACCTAAAATGAGCTTTGGAACCGGCCATCATGAAACTACACACATGATGATTCAACATCTTTTAGAAACGGATGTTACCAATATGAAAACGCTTGATATGGGTTGCGGAACCGCAATTCTTGCGATTCTTGCCGAAATGAAAGGTGCCAAACCCATTGATGCTATCGATATCGACAACTGGTGCTATCTGAATTCTATTGAGAATGGAGAACGTAATAATTGCACCCAAATTACTGTTTATGAAGGGGATGCTTCTTTACTAAAAGACAAAAAATACGATTTGATTATTGCTAATATTAATCGCAATATTTTGTTGAACGATATGCAGCAATATGTGGATTGTTTAAATAAAAACGGAATCCTTTTATTAAGCGGATTTTACACAGAAGATATTCCATTTATTGATGCTTCCTGCACTGAAAAAGGATTAACTTATGTTAAAAAATTCGAAAGAAATAATTGGACTTCTCTTAAATATGTAAATTAGCATTCGGAAATTTTAGCCTTGCAAAAGTAAATGAAAATGAGCACTATAGAAAAAGTTCAGGAAGACGTACTAGTCGAAGAACAAGTTGGAATCAACAACGAAATTGTATTGTATAATGATGATGTCAACACTTTTGATCATGTGATTGACACTCTAATCCGCGTTTGTCAACATTCGTCTGAACAAGCCGAACAATGCGCTATATTGGTTCACTATAAAGGAAAATGCACTGTTAAAACCGGTGCTTTTGATGAATTAAAACCACAATGCACGCAATTACTGGAAGCTGGTTTAAGTGCTGAGATAATTTAATTTCAGATTTTAAGATTTCAGATTAATAAAGCAGTCTAAAAAACTTTAATTTAGAACGCGAAATCTTTTAAAACTTCCAGTCGAATTCATCATTATCATTGATGATTGCACCAATTTCTACACGAATAATATCATTATATTCTGACTGTAGAATTAACCAATTACTTTCGTTAAAGTGGTTTTCGGTAGTGTCAAAATCTTCTTTGGTCCATGTTTTGAATGGCAATTCCGATTTTATATCTTCTACGTTTTTACCAATAATTTTTTTATCCAATAGCGTTGCATCCGGATTGGAACAGATGATATATCCCAATTGGAAATCTTCATCTTCATAAAACGTCAAACTCCATTTTTGCACATTATACAAACAGATAACATTTCCTTCTTCGTCATTATATTGTTTATCAGCTTTGCCATACAACGCTTCTACATCTTTTTGTTTCATGCCGAAAAGCAATTTACCGATACCGTTTTTAAGATTGATAATCATTTGAGTTTTGTATTATTAATTTTTACTAAAAGCTGTCAGCTAAAGCTGAAATCTTCACAAAGGTCGGAAAGTTTTTGAGAAAGTTGAAATCAGATTCATTAATTTTACACTATGCAAAACCTAAACAACTTAGAACACTTTTCAGAGAGTTTACCTAACACCGACCGTATGCCGGTGCTATTCTTAGGTCACGGAAGTCCGATGAATGCGATTGAGGAAAATGAATTTGTTACCGGATTTAGAAATGTGGCCAAAATTGTTCCAAAACCTACAGCAATTATATGTGTTTCGGCACATTGGTTTACCAACGGCACCAAAGTAACCGCTATGGAAATGCCACAAACGATTCACGATTTTGGTGGTTTTCCAAAAGCTTTGTTTGAAGTGCAGTATCCTGCAAAAGGAAATCCTGAATTGGCAAAAGCAACACAATCGCTTTTACTTCCTGAAGTAGTTGAATTAGATGAAAAATGGGGATTAGATCATGGTGCCTGGAGTGTTTTGCGCCATTTATATCCTAATGCTGATATTCCGGTAATTCAGCTCAGTATTGATTATACGAAACCAGCACAATATCATTTTGAATTGGCTCAAAAGCTAAGCAAACTGCGACATAAAGGAGTTCTAATTATGGGAAGTGGAAACATCGTACACAATTTGCGATTGGTTGATTTTCATAATTTTCACAAAGACGATTATGGATTTGATTGGGCAATTGAAGCCCGAAGCGCAATCAACAATTATCTTTTGGACGGTGATTTTCAATCGCTAATTGATTACGAAAAACAATCTTCAGCTATAAAACTAGCCATTCCGTCACCAGACCATTATTTACCCTTGATTTACACTCTAGGATTAAAGCAAAAAAATGAAGAACTTTCCTTGTTTAACGATAAACTATTGGCCGGAAGCCTCAGTATGACTTCGGTGAAGATTGGATAATCGCCTTATAAGTAAAGTAGTAATCAAAAAGGTTTAAACAAAACCCTGTAACGGTTAAATATTTAAACTAAGGTTTAAGCTTTTCTAATATTCAAACCTTCCAAACTCGCTGGTAATCGTGAGTTTTTTGGTTTCACTTGCTTCTACTCTACCCACAATTTGTGCTTCGACACCAAAAGATTGTGAAATTGCGATGATGTCGTTTGCGATTTCCTGCGAAACATATACTTCCATTCGGTGACCGCAGTTGAAAACTTGGTACATTTCTTTCCAATCGGTTTTTGATTGTTCTTGGATTAGCTTGAACAAGGGTGGAACTGGAAACAAATTGTCTTTTATTACATGCACATTATCTACAAAATGCAACACTTTGGTTTGTGCTCCACCAGAACAATGTACCATTCCGTGAATGTCTTTTGGAGTGTATTTATCTAATAGTACTTTAATGATTGGAGCATAAGTCCGTGTTGGTGACAGAACTAATTTTCCAGCATCTACGGGAGAATTTTCCACCTCATCCGTCAGTTTTGTATTTCCGGAATAAACTAAATCTGATGGTACAGCACTGTCAAAACTCTCAGGGTATTTAGTGGCTAAATAGTTGGCAAAAACATCATGACGTGCCGATGTCAATCCGTTGCTTCCCATTCCACCGTTATAGCCTTTTTCATATTTGGCCTGACCGAAAGATGCTAAACCAACAATCACATCACCCGCTTTGATATTGGCATTATCTACTACATCGCTGCGTTTCATTCGCGCTGTAACGGTTGAATCTACAATTATGGTTCGAACCAAATCACCAACATCAGCCGTTTCGCCACCGGTGGAATGAATCGTTACGCCAAACGTTTTCAGTTCGGCAATCAATTCTTCGGTTCCGTTGATAATCGCTGAAAGCACTTCGCCCGAAATGAGATTTTTATTTCTTCCAATAGTTGAGGAAAGCATGATATTATCAGTCGCACCAACGCAAAGCAAATCGTCAATATTCATAATCAATGCGTCTTGCGCAATGCCTTTCCATACCGAAATATCACCAGTTTCTTTCCAATACAGATAGGCTAAAGACGATTTTGTTCCGGCTCCATCGGCATGCATTATCAAACAATAATTTTCATCATTGGTCAAATAATCGGGCACAATTTTGCAAAAAGCTTTTGGAAATAAACCTTTGTCAATATTTTTAATAGCGTTGTGAACATCTTCTTTTGAAGCCGAAACCCCGCGAAGATTGTAACGTTGACTGTGATCAGAACTCATGAGTTGTAGTTAGTTGCCCGTCGACAGGCTCAGGGTAATGTTGTGCGGCAAAGATAGGAAAAGAAGGTAGATTTAAGAAGGCAGAAAGCAGATTTTTAGATTTAGTTCTGTAGTATCAGAATCTCAACGCGACGGTTTTCATCTTCTTGTTGCGCATTTTTTTCGGGAATGGGATGAATGGGTTTCGTAGTACCGAATCCTTTGAACGTCATGCGATTCTTATTTATTTTATTACGAAGCAAATAGTTGTAAATGGCGCGAGCGCGAGCAGTAGAAGTATTTGCAGGATCGCCAAAAGTTTGACAGCAAATGTGCCCTTGAATTTCTATTTTCAATTTTGGATTCTCTTCCATAGCGCAACGCAAATCATAAAGTGTTGGTTCTGATTTGGGAACAATTCGAGCCGAATTATTAAAGAAATAGATATTTGGTAACGCAATATATTCACCTACTTTGGAAGACTTTATTCTTTTAGTCAATTCACTTTCAATTGGTAAAATAGTAGCTTCATTATAAAAAATAATTACTTTTCTGTTTTCTGCTTGAATTTTTGATTGTTTGAACTCTTTTCCAAAAGCAACTTTATGCAACTCTTTACTAAATTTTAATCCACTTTTATCTAATAAAATCTGAACATTTTCGATACGTCTTTCAGACAACTTTATATTATAATTTTTGGTATCTATACTGTCGCAAAATCCTTGTAGTTTAGTGATTTCAACATCCTTGTTTTTAGAAATCCATTCGTTGATTTCTAGTATAGAAGCAGCATTTGGAAAGTCTTTATTAAAGTCGAAAAAAACTTCCACTTGTTTTTGTCCCAAGGATTTAATAGAAATAAGAAAAAATAATATGAGGATTTTGGACTTCATTATTTAGCTACTATTAAAATTTCCACTCGACGATTCGCAACGCGCTCATCTTCATTTTTTTCTGGCAAAGGATAAATTGGGTCTGTTCCTCCAAAACCTTTAAAAATAAGTCGATTTCTGCTAATTTGATTTTGAATTAAGAAATCATAAACCGTTTTTGCTCTACTAACTGAAAGTGATATTGCATCATCAGCATAACAACAAATGTGACTTTGAACTTCAATTTCTAGGCTCGGATTTTCATTCATAACTTGTAATAATTCGTTTAATACTGGTTCCGATATTGACAAAACTTGGCTAGTACCTCCATAAAAACAAATATTAGCGAGCTTAATTTTTTCACCTACTTTGGAGTTTATAATCAGTTTAGTAAGCTCACTTTCAATGGATAAAACTATAGGCTCATTATAAAAAATACTTACTTTTCTGTTTTCTGCTTGAATTTTTGACTGTTTGAACTCTTTTCCAAAAGCAACTTTATGCAACTCTTTACTAAATTTTAATCCACTTTTATCTAATAAAATCTGAACATTTTCGATACGTCTTTCAGACAACTTTATATTATAATTTTTGGTATCTATACTGTCGCAAAATCCTTGTAGTTTAGTGATTTCAACATCCTTGTTTTTAGAAATCCATTCGTTGATTTCTAGTATAGAAGCAGCATTTGGAAAGTCTTTATTAAAGTCGAAAAAAACTTCCACTTGTTTTTGTCCCAAGGATTTAATAGAAATAAGAAAAAATATGATGAGAATTTTAGACTTCATTATTTAGCTACTATTAAAATTTCCACTCTCCGGTTGGCAGCGCGTTGCTTTTCATTTCGTTCTGGCAAATGATAAATTGGATCATTGCTTCCGTACCCTTTATACGCCATTCGATTTACCTGAATTCCATAATTTTGTAAATATTTAAAAATTACTAGCGCTCTTCTATAGGATAACTTGGTATCATTCGGATTTGGATTGCAGCAAATATGTCCGTGAATTTCAATTACTAGTTTTGGACTATCGAGCATGATTTGCAACAATTCATCCAAAAGCGGCAGCGATTTATCCATTACTTTTTCCGAATTAAAATAGAAGTTAATGTTACTTATCCGAATCAAATCGCCTTTTTTAGCTTTCTCAAATTTTAAGGCTAAACCTGATTTTTCTTCAGCTACCAATGTCGCTAAATCCGTTAATATATAATCTTCGTCTTCTTTCGTTTCTTTGGTTTGGATCGCTTCAGCAACTTCTTTTGATTTTCCTGGAGTTTTACCGAATGGCGTTTCAACTTTTTTATCCGTTTTTATTTTCCCCTTTTTATCTGCAGAATTACTGTAAAAAACTTCCACTTTTCTATTTTCACTTTGGACTTTAGAATACTTAAAATCTTCGCCAAAAGATTTCAGTTCTACTTTATCAGTAACTTTAATGTTTTCATTTTTAAAAATTGCCAACATCGATTGTATTCTTCGCATGGCTAATTCTTTATTGTAATTCTTATTATCCACACTATCGGAATACCCTAAAACCTTTTTGATTTCCACCGTTTTATTCTCAGAAATCCATTGGTTGATTTTAATTTGCGATGCTTCATTTGGAGTATCTTGATTAAAATCGAAAAAAACATCCAATTTGTTTTGGCTAAAACCAAGCATTGAAATCAACATAACAAAAAGTAAAAGTAGATGTCTCATCTTAATTTTCAACGATTAGAATTTCAACTCTACGATTGGCAGCACGTTCTTTTTCATCTTTTTCTGGAATCGAATAAATTGGAACTGTGCTGCCAAAACCTTTATAAGACAATCGCGATTTACTAATTTCATGGAATACTAAAAAATTATAAATTGCTTTGGCTCTTTGCGTGGATAAATCGGTTCTATCAATAGGCATACAACATAAATGACCATGAATTTCAATTTTTAACGATGGGTTTTTCTGAAGAACCAAAAGCAATTCGAACAATTTTCCACGCGATTCATTCACTACAGCGAAAGTATTGATGATGAAATTTAGGTTCTCTATTTGCAGTTTTTCACCTTTCTTAGCATTACCCACTTTCTTCATAAACGCTCTATCGAGTTTAAACTCCGATTTGGTTCCGTTTGGATTATCGAATACTAATTTCTCTGGATATACTACTTCTTGCTTTGGTTCTTCAACAACAGGCTCTTTTTTAATTCCTAGGATTTCATCTTCACGCGGAATGTCTTTTTCGAGAATAAAATAAATAACAACCCTACGGTTTTCAGCTTTATTTGTGGATTGATCAAAAGTTTCACCAAAGCTTCTCGTCTTAAAATCTTCTCTTGTTTTTATTTGAGTTTTAACTGTAGTATAAATAAAGTTAACTCGTTTTTGGGATAATGTATCGTTGAATCCATTCGTTCCATCTTCATCAGTGAAACCGTGAATGGCAACGATTTTATTGTTTTTATTCTCTGAAATCCAAGTGTTTAGTCTTGTAGTCTCTTTTGGATTTAAATCAAATTTATTGCTCTCAAAATAGACCGTGAATTTCTCCTGAGCATAAGTCAGCATTGAAATCAGAATAAAAATAAAGATAAAATGATATTTCATGGGGTTTCAAAATATATCGAAAGTTACGATAAAATAGTTTCTGTTAATCAAATATAAAGCCATTATCAAAATGCTTAATCCAAATTACGATACTATTATCGAGAAAAGAATTACATTTGCCGCCTAAAAACTTAATAATGAAACAACTATTACTATTCTCATTTTTGTTTGTAACGCTAACTGCAAGTTCACAATCGGTGATACAATCGGTAAATTCTGGAAGTATTATTGGAACATCAGGTTCGGTTTCTGTGGGCGAAATTGTTGTAGTTCCAGAAAACCAATCGAGTTCGAGCTCAGGAATTATCGGAATTTTGGTTCAAACTCTTGAAGTTTCGCAATTGGAATTAAGTGAAAAAATTACTGTTTATCCAAATCCAACAACGGCTTCGATTTTCTTTCAAACCACAACTAGTCTTTTTGATGAAAAGGTTTCGATTTTCAATTTATCGGGACAATTGGTTTCTCAAAAACAAATTACAGCTGATAATGCTTTGGATTTATCTGAGCTTTCAACTGGAGTTTATCTGATTCAATTCACAAACAAAAACATAAAATCGTTTAAAATCATCAAACGTTAAGCTGCAATTGCAAAATTCAGTTGCAAAATTCAATTGCAATGTCAAACAACAATTTCAATTTATATAAATAAAAATCATGAAAAAATTATTACTAGTACTATCATTATTCATTTCATTACTGACTTATGCTCAAGTTCCACAAGGAATATCGTATCAGGCAATTGCTTTAAACGGTTCGGGAACTCCGGTTGTAAGTTCAAATGTAAGAGTCAAACTTTCTGTATTAGACGTTTCTGCTATAGGAAGCGTTATCTATTCAGAAACACATTTAAAAACTACCAATCCACAAGGATTATTCAACTTAACCATTGGACAAGGAACAGTAATTTCTGGAGTTTTTGCTTCTATCAATTGGGGGATCAATTCAAAATTCCTTAAAGTTGAAATGGATGCAACAGGCGGAACAACTTATGTTAGTGTTGGCACGACGCAATTGCTTTCTGTTCCTTATGCTTTGGCAGCAGACAGCTTAGTAACATCTGCAGGTGAAGGAATTACATTGGTGTCTCCAAACGGAACACCTTACCAATTGACCGTTACTGATAGTGGCGAATTGTCTTTACCTACTTCGAATACTACTGCGCCAAGTACTCCAAACAATTTTTACATGTATGGAACCTTCAATACATTTAATCCAACAACGGCACTGTTAATGGCTAACTACAATAGTGGCAACTTAGATCGATATGGTTACAAGTATTTAACCGCTGGTACCGAATTAAAGTTTTTAGCAACTAATAGTGTTAGTTCACCAATATATGGCGTTAATTTAAGTAATAATCTTCAAGTAAATGGATCAAGCTATTTAGTTGATTCTGCAGGCTATTACATAATTGATTTAGTTAATGGACAAAATCCTTCTTATCCGTTAAATGATTTTACTTTAACTGTTGGCTCTTTGTCGCCTATAATAGATTACGTTCTTACTTCTACAAATATAAATAGTACGTATTCAGTAGCTACAAATAAATTTTCTTTCACTGTAGCTATATCCGCCAATAACAATGCTTCTTTTTACTTTGACTATTATGATCCAAAAGGAAATTCTCACGGAGATAATCTTGCAGATGGAAGTATCGAAAGTAATGGCACACCAATTACCATAAGCAATACAGCTGCAACTCCTAAAAATTACAGAGTAGATTTAACTATAAACTTCAACGGTTCAGCATCTTACACAATAACACAACTTTAATCATGAATAAAATTTTACTTTTTAGTTTATTATTAGTAAGCTTTTTTACGATTGCTCAAGTTCCACAAGGAATATCCTATCAGGCAATTGCTTTAAACGGTTCGGGAACTGCAGTTGTTAGTTCTACTGTGAGAGTCAAACTTTCTGTATTAGACGTTTCTGCTATAGGAAGCGTTATCTATTCAGAAACACATTTAAAAACTACCAATCCACAAGGATTATTCAACTTAACCATTGGACAAGGAACAGTAATTTCTGGAGTTTTTGCTTCTATCAATTGGGGGATCAATTCAAAATTCCTTAAAGTTGAAATGGATGCAACAGGCGGAACGGCTTATGTAACTGTTGGTACTACGCAATTACTTTCTGTTCCTTATGCTTTAGCAGCCGGAAGTTTAAGTGGCTCATCTGCTAATGAGAGTATTGAAGAGAATAAATATGCCAATTTTGCTTTCGCAGATAACGGTCAAAGTAAGGTTTATGCATTTAATTCAAACACGAGTACTTGGGTTATGCAAAATGGATATGCTGGAACTACTTTAATAAGTTCAAACGGAAATTTCGCTTTTGCTGATAATGGGCAAAGTGAAGTTTATGTGTTTAATAAAATTACCGGAACTTGGGTAATGCAAAATGGATATGCTGGAACTACTTTAGTAACTTCAAATGGAAATTTCGCTTTTGCCGATAATGGACAGAGTGAAGTTTATGCTTTTAATAAAACTACTGGAACCTGGGTTATTCAAAACGGATATGCTGGAACTACTTTAGTAAGTTCAAATGGAAATTTCGCTTTTGCTGATAATGGGCAAAGTAAAGTTTATGCTTTTAATAAAACTACTGGAACTTGGGTAATGCAAAATGGATATGCTGGAGCTACTTTGGTAAGTTCAAACGGAAATTTTGCTTTTACTGACAATGGTCAAAATAAAGTTTACACATTTAATAAAAACACAGGAACTTGGGTAATGCAAAATGGATATGCAGGTACAACACTTATCTCATCGCCTTCAAACTAATTTATAATAAAACTTGCTAAAATTAATTTTAGCAAGTTTTATTTATTTTTTCCTATCATAAAATTATCTAGTAAACAATAACTCTCTGTATTTAGTTAAGGTCCAAATTTCATCATCAACCAAAAGTTCTAGTTTATCACAGTGCACTCTAATTTCATCAAAGTAGGGTTTCACTTTATCGCAATACCTTTCGGCCATTTCTTGAGCATCAGTTAAAACGTTTGCTTTTTTACGCGCTTCAGTCATTGCTTCCACTTTAGTGATAATTCCTTCTATATGAACTGAAATTTCCTTGATAAGTACGATTTGCTCTTTTGCAATTTTCTCAAAGTCTTTCCCGAAGATTTCTTTCAATCCACGCACGTTTTCAATCAAAGTATTTTGATACCGTATTGCTGTTGGAATGACATGATTACTAGCAATATCGCCTAAAACTCTTCCTTCTATTTGGATCTTTTTTGTGTATTCTTCCAATTCAATTTCGTAACGCGCTTCAACCTCAACATGATTCATCACTTTTAATTCGCTAAATAAATCCAATGCTTTTTGAGAAACTTTAGCTTTTAATGCCGCTGGAGTTGTTTTATGATTGCTCAAGCCGCGTTTTTTAGCTTCCTTTTCCCAAGCTTCACTATAACCATCTCCTTCAAAAAGAATCGCTTTGGTTCCTTTGATATATTCTCTTAATACATTAAAAATAGCTTCGTCTTTCTTTAAATCTTTAGTTTCGATTAAAACATCAACTTCTTTTTTAAAATCTTTCAATTGTTTTGCAACGATAGAGTTCAAAGTGGTCATTGCATTAGCACAATTTGCAGAAGAACCGACTGCACGGAATTCAAATTTATTTCCTGTGAATGCAAATGGTGAGGTTCGGTTTCTATCTGTATTATCCAACATTACATCTGGAATTTTACCGACTACGTTTAATTTTAAATCTGTTTTTTCTTCTGGAGATAGTTTCCCTTTGGAAACACCTTCTAATTCGGCTAAAACTTTCGTCAATTGTTGACCAATAAAAACCGAAATAATTGCGGGTGGCGCCTCATTTGCACCTAATCTATGATCATTACTCGCCGTTGCTATCGCCGCACGAAGTAATTCTTCATAGTCATTAACCGCTTTGATTGTATTGATGAAAAAAGATAAAAATTGTAAATTACTCATTGGTGTTTTACTTGGAGATAATAAATTCACTCCAGTATCTGTGGCCAACGACCAATTGTTGTGTTTTCCCGAACCATTTACACCTTGAAATGGTTTTTCGTGAAACAACACTTTAAAATCATGACGTTCCCCAACTTTAGACATTACATCCATTAAAAGTGAATTGTGGTCAACGGCTAAGTTAGTTTCTTCAAAAATCGGAGCCAATTCAAATTGATTTGGTGCCACTTCATTGTGGCGTGTCTTAACTGGAATTCCGAGTAACATACATTCTTCTTCCAATTCTCTCATATAATTCAAAGCACGAGACGGAATGGAACCAAAATAATGATCATCTAATTGTTGTCCTTTTGCAGAAGTATGTCCAAGCAACGTTCGTCCTGTCATCATTAAATCGGGACGTGAATTTGCTAAAGAAGAATCCACTAAGAAATATTCTTGTTCCCAACCTAAAGTGGCGGTTACTTTTTTGACGTTTTTATCAAAATACTTACAAACATCAGTTGCAGCTTCATCAACAGCGTTTAATGCACGTAAAAGTGGTGTTTTATAATCTAAAGCTTCACCTGTATACGAGATGAAAACCGTGGGAATACATAAAGTGGTACCGAAAATAAATGCAGGAGAAGTTGGATCCCAAGCGGTATATCCACGAGCTTCAAATGTATTTCTGATACCCCCATTTGGAAAAGATGACGCGTCTGGTTCTTGTTGTACTAATTGTCCCCCACCAAATTTTTCAACGGCATCTGAACCATCATAAGAAGTTTCAAAAAATGCATCATGTTTCTCGGCTGTTGTTCCTGTTAAAGGTTGAAACCAATGTGTATAATGAGTTACTCCTTTGGATAAAGCCCATTCCTTCATTCCCATTGCGATATAATCGGCAAGCTTTCTGTCAATTTTTGTTCCATGCTGAACTGCATCTTTCACGCCTTTGTGAGCATCTGAAGTTAAGAATTGCTTCATTGCCTTATCATTAAATACATTTGCACCGAAAAGATCTGATTTTCTTCCGGCTTCTTCAAATTTTACAGGTTTTCTACCTGATGCATCTTTTAATGCTTGGAAACGTAAAGTTGACATAAATTTTAATTTTTAATGTTATACCCTATTTATTTGACACAAATATAATAATATTTTAAATATAAAGATAGTACACCCTATTTTTTTTAGGGTAAAAACAATAAATAGTATACTTTTAAATAATTCACATAAAATAGTTAAAAAATATTCCCTTAACTAGTCATTCTATTATATTTGCAAAATCAAAACAAACTATCATGATTGTCTGGATTATTTTTTTAGCAACTATTTTTATTTTTTTAGCTCTTGATTTAGGCGTATTTAATAAAACCCCTCACATTATTAGTTCTAAAGAAGCCGGGGTTTGGACCGGGGTTTGGGTATCACTTTCTTTTACTTTCTCTGTAATTATAAATTGGCTTTACAGCAATCAATATATTGCTAATCCTACGGGGATTACACCGTCAGAAGCCATGATAAAATATATCACCGGATACCTTATCGAATTGTCATTAAGTATTGATAACATTTTTATTATTGCTGTGATTTTTGCTTCTTTTAAAATAGCCCAAAAGTACCAACACAGAGTTTTGTTTTGGGGCATATTGGGAGCAATTGTTTTCAGAGGTTTGATGATTTTCTTTGGTGTTATACTTATCAATAAATTCAGTTGGATGACTTATTTATTTGGAGCATTCTTACTGTTTACTGCATTTAAAATGCTATTCAAGAAAGAAGAAGAAGATTTTGATCCAAAAAAATCATTTGTTTATCGAGTTATTGGCAAATTTATTCCCATAACAACTCACACGGAGAAAGAACATTTTTTTACTAGAATTAATGGAATCAATCACGCAACGCCTCTTTTTGTTGCTCTGTTGGTTATTGAAGTAATGGATATGCTTTTTGCTTTAGATAGTGTTCCTGCCATCTTAGCAATTACATCAGACCCTTTTTTAGTGTTCAGCTCTAATATTTTTGCAATTCTTGGATTGCGCTCTATGTATTTCTTTTTGGCGAATATGTTAGAGAAATTCAGCTTCTTAGAATACAGCTTAATTGCAATTTTAACTTTTGTTGGAATTAAGATGCTTGTAGTTCATTATTATAAATTTCCGGAGTGGGTTTCATTAGGATTTATAGGACTGGCACTTGTTGTAGGCATTGTAGTTTCCATGAGACGAAAAGATACTTTATAAGTTTTAAGTACTTTATAATAAAACAAATAAGTTGGCTTTACCATGGGGTCACAAACTTCTTTATTCCTTCATTTCAATACTTTTTATCTTAAAAGCCTCGAAGTATACTTTAAAAAAAACTTCAAAATAGAATGAGAATTCATTAGGATTTTATTTGAACTTTGTTCGGACTTTGTTCGGACTTTGTTCGAGGTTGTAGTACTCTTATCGAGCTTTTACCGAAGTAAACCCGAACAAAGACAAAACATGACCCAAACAGCTTACTTAATTGAGTTACATAATTTAGTCCGCAAACTTTACACACTACTTTAGAGTAGGTAATTTTATATTCTGTATCCTATTGAAGAACACGAACACACACAAAGAAACTATTTTTTGTAGATTATTGACTAGTCCTAAATAATCGATACAGATTATAAGACAAAAATAGATAGATTAAA
>NZ_JAQSDH010000024.1 GCF_029945805.1 Flavobacterium sp. | reverse complement strand
TAAAGAAAAGAAGGTTTCTCGTTTTTACGATTTTTTCGGGCATTTCTGCCAACGTCTCGCGGCTACAAGAAGTGGCGAACTTCGGAACGCTATATTTTCCACTAAGATAATATTTCTTGCGAAAGATAAACGTGAATTTAGCACATTTTTCGCCATTTCTTGTAACCGCTGTTGGCAGTAGTGTTTTTTTTATTAATTATTAATTCTTTTCAGATGATTTATTTTCCATATATAGTCTTTCATTATTTTGGCGTTTTTTATAAGCGAAATATTCCTTTTTTAAAAAAATTTCTACAAAAATATATTTTACAGCAAGTAGAGAAAAAGAAATTGAAATCAACGTTAAAAAATTCCAGTTAAAAATATAGACTAAAAAATTAAAAAAAGATTGAACCATAATTATTTCGGCAAACGTAAATAATTTAAAAGTTTTGTTATCCATATCTAATTCTATTTTATCAAATTCTTCTGTTATAGAACTTACTAAAATATATTCTTTTGGAATTGTAATAATTGAAATTAAATACCAACAAATTGTTAAAGAAAAAGTTGTCATTAATGTTATTATTGTACCATTTTTTATAATAAATGTTGGATTAAAAAAATAAATGGATAAATACCACAAATTATATGAACTTAAAAAAGTTATTAAAACAGTAAAGAAAGAAACTTTAGTTTGATTTAAAGCTCCAATTATTTTGTGTAAATTAAAATCAATGTTCATTTTTTCGTCTGTTTTTTTAACATTACTGCCAACGGTTTGCAACTACACGTCTGTTGCGTAAAAACACAAAACCATCTTTCAGTTTAACACGAATTTGAAAGGTACAAACTAAACTTTAAATTAATCACAATGTAGCAATAGCGTGTAATTGCTGTTATAACCAGTTTTTATTATGAAATACATTTTTATAAAATTAGATGAAAAATCAAGCCTTTTTAAAGCATTAAAAAAAAGAAAGTTAATTGATTATAGAGGTTTTTTACAACTATATTTAATAGATGTGCCAAGAATCGGAGAATCTATTACACTGCCTTATAGTTCAATGAATACAGATGAAAAAGATGCTATTCTTAACAAATATTTAAGCAACCGAAAAAACAACAAACCTGTAATGAAAGTTGAAGACTTAATAACCGAAAGGATTTGCAAAGAATATAATATTTATTATTTAAAATGTTCTTATGTAAACGATACGCAAAATTGGTTATAACGTCCTGCCACTTTGCTTAGTGCGGGACTTATGAAAATTAAACTTTCTAATTAAAAACAAAACTAAGATGAAAAACGATATAAACGAAAATCCCGCATTGAGCAAAATGGCTGTTAGCAGTAGTGCTGACGATAAAGGTATTTTAAATGGAAAATGCAACATCACAAGTTGCCAAAAACCAAATTCCGCAACTTGGTATAACCATAGCACAAGAAAATACTACTGCCCTTCTTGTGCAAGTAGATTAAATAATGATGAGTTTAATAAACGTGATGTAATGATAATGTTTGGACACGATTTGTGTACCAAAGTTCAATAGCATTACTGCTAACGTTCCGCTGCTTCTCGTCAGTTGCGAACTTCGGAACGAATTATTTTCTGTTAAAGATAAAAATTCTTGCGAAACGTGAACGTGAACTTACAACAAAATTCGCAATTGCGAGAAACAGCTGTTGGCAGTAGTTATTTTTTACTTATAATCATTTTTATTAAGTTCTCGAATCCATTCCATTCATGGCAACTTCCATCACTAACTTCATAAGCACGACGACTTTCTTTATTAAAAAGTCTGTATGTGTCAATTGAACTGCATCCTGCACTATGATTACTTCTCAACTCTATTTCAAACTCTCGTAATATTTTAATCTGTGGATTAGATAAGTTATACTTTCTATTGTAATATTTTGCGGTAAATTTTCCATTTTTTTTTGTAATGTACAATTGTACAGGTTTATCATAAGTATCAAAACAACCTTGATGGAAAAACTCAACAATTAATGTTTCTCCATTTTTTAATTCATCTACCATTAAGACATTCTTATTTTCATTATAATCTAAATCATCTATGCAGATTTTGACTTCTTTTAGAGTAGATTTATTTATCTCGAAATCTATAAAGTTTTTTTGGTTGTAAATTGTAATATACTCAACGTAATATTTACCGTATTCCAAATTTGAGATAGTGAAATTATCGTTTCGGATTTCACTTTCTGTAATCAGTTTATTTTTGGAATTATTTTCCTCTTTTTTAAACAATTTAAACTTAGGCGCAGGTATGGAAATAATATTATCATATTTACAATATTTTGGAATAATTTTTAATCTTCCATTTTTCGGGATGTCTTTTTTATTACAACTTACGAATGCTAATAATAAAATAATTATTATAAATCTCATATATCAATTTCTTAAATATTATCGGTTTGCAGGGTTCCAAAATAATTACTGCCAACGTTCCGCCGCTTCAAGAAGCTGCGAACTTCGGAACTGCGTACTTTCCGCTAAGATATATATTATTGCGAAAGCAAAACCTGAATTTTGCAGATATTTCGCAGTTTCTTGAAACGGCTGTTAGTAGCCGTTGCTTTATAATCCTGGTTCTCTTTCAAATTTCACTTTCTTTGCAATTAATTGTGAATTTTCATTTTTAAGAAAGACAAAGTATATATTTTCAAATTTGTTCAGAGTTTCATAAAAATTCTCGGCATTAGTTAACTTTTGCAATTCATTAAATTCCAAAACATTTTTCATTTCATCTTTGGATACTTTTTTTTCCGCATTATCTCCGTTTCGATTCAAGTAAGTAAATTTAAAAGTTGGGAATGAAGCACCAAGAATTTGAGTTTGAATTTGTATGTGGCCCAATTTGTCAAATACCAAAATGTATTTATATGGATTTTCTGTTAGAATTTGTATTCTAAAAATTTCTATCGTGTTGTTTTTGTCGGACGCTTCAGTTCTATTTTTAAGATTTCCGTCAATATAAGTAATATACAAATCTTTGCTTGTTTGAGAAAAAGCATTTGAAATAAATACAAGTAAAATGATTTGTAAAATTCTCATATGTTCTCGGTTTAAAGAGGTTTTTTGTCTTGTCCTGAAATAGGTTGACGTTTTTTTGTTAATTTATATTTCAAAAATAG
>NZ_JAQSDH010000023.1 GCF_029945805.1 Flavobacterium sp. | reverse complement strand
GATAATATTTCTTGCGAAATGTGAACGTGAATTTACCACAAAATTCGCAATTGCGCCAAACGTGTGTTAACTGTAGTTTTTATTTTTTTATTCTCGCTTGTAATATTTCTATCAAATCTTTTTTAGATTTTTCGCTTTCTGTAGAAAACCCAAATTTAAGCATTCCAAATCCCGCTAAAAACATAAATAATGGAAATATACAGACATAAATTGGTCCTTCTCCAATTATTGCACCAACTAAAGTAGCGATAAAAGCTAAGGAAACACCACCAAGCCACAGAATCATAAATCCTTTGACAATTGATATTGGCTTTAACTCAATTTCAATTTCAGTTCCGTTTATTTTCTCATTTATTTTTCCACTAATTTCTGGTAGAAATGAATTTCTATAGTTTATGATGCGAGAAATATTAAAACTATCTCCAAATATTCTTCCTTCAAATTTTTTTCCTTCTTCTGTTTTTCCATTTCCAAACCCAAAATTTTGTTTTGGTCTAATACTCAAATTTAGAATTTCGATTGCTTTAGATTTTGACAATTCAGTTAATAGAGTTAACTTTTCATTTGGTAATATTTTCATTTTCTATTTTTTAATTGCTTTTCAGGAAACAAAATCATTGGATTATCAGTTTCAATTTGTTCAAGTTTAAATCCCATTAATTCTGGTTCATCTTCTGTATTGAATGATAAAATAAATCTTAAACTATCACACTTCATATAATATTCATAAATAAAAGCTGTTTGGTCAATTCCTCCAATATTTTTTTGAATGAAAAAATCTACAAATTTGCCATCTTTGTTTTTCCAATCACAATTTTGTCTAATTCCACCAATAATTGGTTCAAGTTGTTCTTTAGGAAAATATTTAACTGGAAATTTTTCTCCAATATTTGGTTTGTCCAAATTTTCGATAATGTAATTTGCTTGTTCTTGTGCCAAATTCATTTTTTGCATTTTTCTCCAACCGAAAAATCCAAGTATTCCGATGATTAAAATAATAATACCTAAAATAATTCCAATAATTTTTAATCCTTTTTTCATGTTTTCTTTTTAGCGGTTTCGTGAGCGAAAATTACAGTTAACGTTCCGCTGCTTCTCGTCAGTTGCGAAGTTCGGAACGAATTTTTTTCGGCTAAGATAAAATTTCTTGCGAAACGCAAACGTGAATTTTGAACAAAATTCGCAATTGCGAGAAACCGCTGTTATCCTAATTTTGTTTATGTCAGTTCCGTTTTGCACTTAAAGTGTTGTATTCATTGACTTTATAAAAATTGACTATGCAATTTTAAGCAACAAAAAGCAATGAAATACTTGTTTTGTTATACCAATTGTTGTACCTTCGTATCACGTTGCACCCGATTGAAAGACTAGTATTTACAACACTTTCACTCTTTTGCATTGCTTTACAAATATAGTACAACATTTCTAATTTCCTAACACTATGGCATCAATTAAACTAATTTTAAGAACACATCAGTCAGACCAAACCGGACACAGCCCATTGTACATCCGAATTATAAAAGATAGAAAAACGAAATTTATCACTGCAGGAGTGAAGCTTAAGGAGAACGAGTGGGATGAACTAAAGCAGAAAGTAAAGAAGAACCATCCAAACAGTGCAAGGATGAATGCCAACCTATCTCAAAAAATTGCCGATGCTGAAGCTCAGGTTGCTGATATGGAAAGAAAGGTAAAAACCATTTCCATCAAAAAACTAAAAGAAGCCATAAAGGGAAAAGAAGTGCCAAACTATTTCCAATATGCTTATGCTCGATGTGAAAAAATTAAAGGCAGCGTATCGTTTGGAACCTATAAAAATTATATGCTTTACACTAAGAAATTTGAAAAGTATGTAGGTTCAAAAGATGTGTACTTTGATGATATTACCGTTTCAGTTTTAAAGGACTATATGGCTTACATGGGAAACACATTAAAAAACGGAGCAACCACGCAACGTTATTCGATTATGATCTTGGCAATAATGTTCAAAGAAGCCATTAAGGAAGATATCATTCCGGAATATATGTATCCTTTCAATAAACTGACATTAAAAAAAGATACTGAGAAACGTGTATTCCTAAACAAAGACCAAATCGAAAAATTAACCAATTTAGACATAAAAGAAGGCAAGAAAGCAGATTTATGGCGTGATTTATTCCTTTTCTCTATTTATGCCGGAGGATTAAGATTTAGCGATGTTATCGAGCTGCAATACACCAATTATAATATTGAAGAGCAGAGAATAAGCAAAGTAATTCGCAAAACAGGAAGATTACATCAGTTTAAAATTGGAAAAGTGGCAATTGATATTTTGAATAAATACAGCAAGGAAGATGCACAACCAGACGATTATATTTTCCCAATTATCACGGATAAAAAAATGTATTACAAGAGCGAAGAAATTCGTTATTTTATATCACAAAGAGAAAATCATTCCGCAAATTTCCAACTCAACAGAATGGGAAAAATGTTGAAATTACCGTTTCCACTTTCGTTCCATTTATCGCGACACAGTTTTGCTACTAATGCTTTAAATAACGGAATGAGAATTGAGCACGTTTCAAAACTTATGGACCACACAAACATCAGCACAACGCAGATATATGCCAAAATTATAAGTGAAGAATTAGACAAAGCTGTAGACAATTATATCTTCTAATTAGCTGTAAAACTTCAACGAGGGTAACAATTACCTTCGAAAATAAAACGAAGGTAAAAAACACTAAAATTTACCTTCGTTCGTTTCAGTCCCAATAAAATAAGGGAAAATAAAAATTGTTAATAACTCATTTAAAATCCTTTAACAAGGATTTTTTTTAATTTATAATTTTACAAAATAGAAATCTAGTAATTTTTAAGGCAAACGAAACGAAAAAAAGGTGAAGGCTAATTGTACTACAAATAGCAATAAAAAAACATCAAATTTTAAACCGCTTTTAATTACAATTTTTTAATAAATGAACATCAAAAAAAACAATATTACAATTGAATTCAAAGGATCAAAATGTACAAATCGCAGCGTTTGTAGAATTGTTGGCAGTGCCTTTGGCACAAGCCAAAAATCCTTTATTTGATATAATTGTAGAAGAAAAAATTAATGTTCAAAATTATTGCGAAGCAATTATTGCCAAACTTCTAGTTCTCAATCAATCTAAATTCCCTCCATTTATCGACTATCAATGTAATTTGGCTAAGAACCCAAACGTATGGATTTGCAAGCTCGAAAAATTATTAGCCAACAATGAAGCCATATTTATATCTCAAAAGGCAATGAGTAGATACAATAAACTCTACATTCTAATAGAGAAAAAACGAACAGAGCTGCAATCTTTGAGCGTAAAAGAACCTGTTGCAAAAACTCCAAAAAGACTAATTAATGCAGATGCAGAAAATAGATATTTCTCATTTCACGAAGTAAAACAACATATCGAAACACTTGAAAACTTTAATGACAAGATTATTTACTTAACAGAGGAAATCTTTGATTATGAAGAAGCGGATATAATATCAAAAAATAGTAATCTAGCAGAATTTAATCTTCAGTGCGAAAAATTAAAAGTGAGATTACAAACTACACGAAAGTTACTTGCTGATATTGAAAAGGAAAAACAAGAGGCAATTTCAAAAGCAAATCAGGTAGTAGTTCCAACATTCAAAATACAAATAAACGGTCCAATCAATATTTTAACAGATGCTTACAAACAAATGATGTATGAGGTAAAACCAAACGGAACACCTTACATAAAATATAAAATTAAAGAGGTTACAAAATTTATCTGCGATAATTACCTTGATGAGCACGGAAACGAACTTTCGCCTTTGACAATTAGAACCTATTTATCACCAACCAGAAACGATAAAGACCCAAATAACGATTGGAAAATAAAACTGTAGTCTTATTTTTTCTAAAATTAACATTTCAACATCTTAATATTCATAAGGGCTAACAAACTATTTAGTCTTATAAGACTAAATAAGTCTAATAAGACTTTTTTTGATTTCGTCCATTTGCATCATAACAATTTAAAACTTTTAAAAATGGATGCAATTATCTTCACAAAAGACCAGTTCACAGATCTAATGACAAAATTAGACACTATTCAAAGCCAAATTAGTCTAAAGGCAGACCCGAAAAAAGAAACTTTTTTAGACAATCAAGAATTTCTATTATTGATGAAAATTTCAAAACGTACAGCTCAAACCTGGAGAGACGAAGGCAAAATTTCCTTTAGCCAAGTGGGTAACAAAATCTACTACAAACTTTCTGATGTAGAAAAATTGCTAACAGAGCATTACAACAAATCTTTTAAAGGACGATAGTATGTGCAGCTGTAACGGAACTTGTGAAGTTTGCGATTGCAAACTTCACACAATTGAGAACCAACAACGAGCAACAAACAACTATTAACTTTAAAAAATGGTAACACTATTCAAAAACTTCAACGAAGTTGTAGAACACAAAACAATTTCAACAATTTTGGAAGAGATTAAAACCGGCAAGTACAAGCCAGGTATTATTTACTTGCGTAAATCACTGGCTGAAAAAAAAGAGGAAGCATACAACAAAGCCAAAAAATCGCTACCTGCATTTACACCTTCCGGCAAATTTGTTGGTGGTCGAAAATTAGAATTCCTAACCGAATATTCAAAGTTTATAATCTTAGACATCGACAAGTTAAGTGCAGCCGATTTGCAAAATGCAAAGCATTTGGCCAATCAATCCGAGTTTACTTTTGCGAGTTTCATTAGTCCATCAGGAAATGGTTTGAAAATTTTAGTAAAAATAGAAACACCAAAAGCCGACCACAAAGAAACGTTTCTAAAAGTTCAAGCTCATTACGAGAGTATTTTAAAACTGGAAATTGACAAATCGGGCAAGGATTTAACGAGATTATGTTTTTATTCTTGGGATGAAAATTTATACTTAAATGAAAATGCAAAAACCTTTGTAACAGCAAATATCGTCGAAGTGCCAACAGTTAATGAAGCTCCAAAGCTTAAAACTGCGACTGCGACTGATTACTTAGATTACGATGCTATTTACACCCATTGCGTAAATTTCACCGAAAAAAAAGTGCAATACGTGAATGGTAGCCGGAATGTATTTGTGCATCAATTAGCGTGTAACTTAAACCGAAAAGGAGTCTCATTACAACAAGCATTAGGTTATGTTTTGAGTGATTTTGGTTATGATGAAAAGGAAGTAACTCAAGCTGTGAATAGTGCCTACGGCAATATCCACGAATTTGGGAAATCGGAACAGAAACAAACAACCAATAAACCCAAAGAAAAAAGCAATTATTCGATAGAAGATGTATCAGATGAAGACGGCGAAGACAAACCGAAACCAACACAAATAGATCGTTTAGAGCTATTTTTAACAAACAAATATGTATTTCGGCACAACATCGTTTCGGGTAAGTTAGAGTTTCAGTATTTCGGAAAAAAGAAGTGGAATGTTATGAATGATTTTATTGAAAACTCAATGCTTCGGGAGTGTTTAAAAGGAAGATTAAAAACAAATTTATCATCATTACGAAACTTACTATATTCTGATTTTTGTCCCTTATACAATCCATTTGAAGACTACTTTCATAATTTGCCTACTTATGACGAAAAAACCGATTACATTACTGATTTAGCCAATACAATCACAACAACAAAACAAGACCTTTGGCAGCAATGTTTCAAGAAATGGTTAGTAGCGATGGTGGGTTGCGTACTCGATGATAAAGTAATCAATCACACAGTAATCGTGTTCAGTGGCAAACAAGGATTAGGAAAAACAACTTGGGTAGAACGCTTAGTTCCAAAACAATTGAAGGAGTATTTATTTTCTGGAACAATAAACCCAAATAACAAAGACACGTTAGTACAACTGGCAGAATGTATGCTTATTAACCTTGACGAATTAGAAAACCTAAACCGTTCCGAAATTGGATCACTCAAAGAAATCATTACAAAAACCCAAATAAGAATGAGAAAAGCCTACGGTCACAACAACGAAACAATGCCCAGAAGGGCATCGTTTGCCGGTAGTGTCAACACAGCTCAGTTCTTAAACGACAGTACAGGTAGTCGCAGGTTTCTTTGTTTTGAATTGGAAGGCATACAATACCAACACGAAGTAGATATTAATATGGCTTTTTCACAGGCTTTGTTTCTTTTCAAAAGTGGTTTTAGGTTTTGGTTCGACCAAGAAGAGATCAAATCAATAACAGCCAATAACGAACAATACCAATTACATAGTCCAGAAGAGGAACTATTATTAACCTGGTTCGAACCGTGTCCAAAAGAAGAAGCAACCTTATTTTTAAATGCTTCACAAATAGCTGCCAAAATAGCAGACAGAACAAAATTAAACTTGAATGATGGTACTATTAACAAACTTGGAAAAGCATTAAAAAAACACAATTTTACCAGATTAATGCGGCAAGGAAAACCAGTATATGCAGTCAAAGAATTTACATACGAGGAAGTAGATGCAAGGAACAAAGAAGTTGAAGAATAAAAAACAACCAAAAAGTGGAACTCAAAAGTTCCACTTTTTTTATTTTCTATCATTTTTAACTGAAAAATAAAGACTAAAAAAATAACACTAGTTTGCACCGTACAACTTTACTTTTAGGGTGTAAGGTGGTGTAACCACTTTTCAACACAAACATTTTTTATTTTTTTTCAAAAAATAAATCGAGTAACATCGGAACTTATTAATGCAAATTAATAAACAACAAAAACCATTTTGCACCCATTATTCCCAATAAATCCGTTTTATTACAATCTTAAAAAATAAAAAATCTTTTAGGCGTTTTTCCCTTACACCCTACACCCTAAATTATTTTGCATTATTTTTCCTTATTTTCCTACGTTTACGGTTTTCCTCATTTTTCTTTCCGTTGCTTTTTTGTATGTTTGTTGATTATACTAAATTGAACTTAAAATTATAAAATTACCATAAGGATTTTTATAAAATTAGAGTTGCCAATTCCAAATACAAAACATAAAGAATGAGGATTATTCACAAAATAGATGACTTTTTAAACACAATATTTCCAAATATAAATGCGGAAGAAAATATTGTTGCTGTTTTGGAAGAGTATTATACTTACGGTTCCTTCAAACCAAAAGTGACTATAGAAAATGGTTTTGTAATAGTTGATGTAGATATTAATTCAATAAGTACTCAAGAAAATGATTTGAGGAAAGTAGTGGCGTTATGTGAAAACAATAACTTTTCAGAAGCAAAACCAATTCTAATTGAATTAATCAAAAAGAACCCTACAAATTCAGAATACCATCGAATATTAGGTCAAATTCTATCCGAACAAGGCGACCAAGACGAAGCCATAAATGCTTTAATCGATGCACTTCGTTGGAATTCTTCTAACGGCTGGGCGTTAATGATGATGGGGAATATTTTTGCAAAGCACAAAAAAGATGTAACTACGGCGTTAAAATATTACGACCAAGCAATACTGGCAAACAAGGCAGATCATATTACGTTGGCAAACATTGCCTATTTATTGTTTCAAGAAAACAAACTCGAAGAAGCTAAAAAGTACGCTTGGGAAACAATCAAATTAAACGAGAAGTATCCTAATGTTCATTTTATACTTTCATTAATTGCCCAATCTGAAAACGATTTACACTCGGCTTTCTACAGTGCAATTCAAGCAATTAAATTTTCCTTACACAAAGATACATTATACGATAATGCATTAAAACAAGCATTTGATATAGCTAATAAAATTGCAGGTGATTTTGATGGTAAAAAAATATTCTTCAAATACCGTAGCCAATTAGAAGCTGAAGGTGGGACTGAAATAGATATTTACGCTGATGATGAAATCAAAACAGCTGCTAAAGTAGAATTTGCCGAAAGATACAACCGTGATAAACACATTGTAAAATACAAAAGTACCTATCCTGCTGTTGAGCATTTAGTAATGCACGAACTGGTCCATTTAGATTTTGTAATCCAGGCTCGTACTGAAAAGTTAAACCAGGTATTCATATCTACTCAAAAAAACAAACAGAATTTCATCCAAACCATTCAACCAACTATTCAGAAGTTGAAAAGTATGGGAGTTGATGAAACAATGACAACAAAGTTTACAGAGGGTATTTTTAATGGTATAAATCTTCAAACCTACAATACGGCTATCGATGTTTTTATCGAAGATTTTCTATATAAAGAATATGCAGAACTAAGACCGTATCAGTTCCTGTCGCTTTACAACTTACTTCAAGAAGCGATTACGTCAGTAACAGATGAACGAATTTTAGACATCGCTCCACAAAGTATCGTATCAAAAACCAAAACATACAGCTTAGTTAATGCGATGCAATTCAAAGAGTTGTTTGGCATTAACTTAATTCCAGAGTTCAAAGCAACTACTACTGAACTAAAACTAGCAGAAACATTATACAAAGAATTTACAGCTCACAAAGACAACCGAAAACCCGGGGAAGAATACGAATTAGTAAAACATTGGGCAAAACAACTGGACTTAGAACAATTTTTCGAACTCGAAAGTGAAACCAAATTCGAGACTAAAAACAACATCGACGATTTCCTAACTAAGCTGCAACAAGACCCTTTCGGTCTAAATGAAGAAGAAGATCCTTTCGAAAAAAAGGAAATGGAACTATTCCAAAAACACCAAGAGGAAATTGGAACCAATATGGCAATTGTAATGTTTATGGTTGATGCATTGAATTACTTCAAAAACAAAACCCAAGAAGACATAAAACAAACAGCACTCGAAACAGCAATGTTAGGAACTATGGGAATTGACCCAAACAAAAAAGAATACATTATTTCCAGTATTGCCGATAAACGCTTTTCTGGAAATCAAGTATTGGCCTATTATTATGTTTCTTGGACATTAGCAATGCCTGACCAAGTGCAGCACCTTGGACTGGATTTTAAAAAAGAATATGAAATGGCTCTAAATCTTTCTAAGTAATTATTAATGACAAATCGCATAACAATACACACACACAGAACAATAATGTTCAATGAGCTTGAGAAAGTTATAGACTATTCTCTTGAAAATGATAATTATATAGAGGCTCTTGAAAATAATGTAACGGGTAAAAAATCGGCAGATGGTATAAAACAAACTGCTAGGTTTCTTTCAAGAATTTATCATTTTAATAAAACTAAAGCTTCTTTTAAAATCCTAAAATATTTTTGGCAGCACATTGAAAATGATGATAAAAAAATTATCGTTTTTCTCTATGCTTTGAATACAGACTATCTATTGTCGGAAAGTATTAATGTTGTAAATGAGACAAGAATTGGCGATATAGCAAGTGTCGAAAATTTTGAAAAAAATGTGGAACTATACTATCCAAATAAGTTTTCAAAAGTAACAAGACATTCAATAGGTAAAAATCTAGCCAGCTCCTGGAAGCAAATAGGTATGATTACAGGCAAAACAAAAAACATAAGAACACAGCCAATTGTTAACTATAACATGGTAGCTTTCGCTTTCATCATGGCATATTTAGAAGGACTTAGAGGAGACTTTATTGTTACTAGCAAATGGATTAAAGCTCTTTGTCTAAATGAAAGTCAATTACGAGAGTTAGCAATTGAGGCCTCAAAAAGAGGATTAATACAATATCAATTTTCTGGTAATGTGACTTCTATTACATGCAATGAAATATTAAAAAAATTAGAAATTAATGATATCTAAAGTAGACCAACTAATAAGTGCTTTTGATAAAGTAGTCAGAGAACCTTGGAACAATACACTTTCTGGTCAAGAAAAAGTGTGGTTTCTAGTGTATGATCCATCAGAACAGCGTAAGATAGATTTACGAATTGGAGATTTTGAAAACACAACTATAAAATCAGGTAAAAAGTGGGTTGAGATATCACTTAAAAGTTGTTTTCCAACTTGGATGGCAGCACACGATTATAAAGAAGAATATTTCCAAGACCCGGAAGCATTAGTAGACCAATTAGATGTTGATTTTAAAGAATATGCAATTCGTTTTTTATTAGATAAAATAAACAATTCCAAATGTGATGAAAATACATTGATAGCCATAAAAGAGGCGTCTTCATTATTTGGATTTACTAGAATGTCAGACGTGATAAACGGATGCTCTTCAGCAATAGAAGGACGGATGTTAATTTTCTTTCCTGGAGAATTTGAAAAAAACCAATACCGTTTACTGGACGCCAGAGATGGATGGGATTATTTAGCTAGACCAATAACATTATAAAATATACAGATGAAAAATAAAGACCTTTTTAATTTAAACCCTGACGAAAACAACCTTTTAAATGATGGTGTTGTTGAAATAAATACTGCCAAAGATGCTGTTGGATATAAAATTATCAAACACGAATTAAAAACTTTTGTTTGTGAGGGTGAATATCAAAACGGAATGCAACGAATTTTAGACACATTCCTAGGTCATATTGACAATAAACAGCCTGCTGTTTGGGTGAGTGGTTTTTTTGGTAGTGGAAAATCTCACTTCGTGAAAATGCTAAGTTATCTTTGGGAAGACTTCAAATTTCCTAATGGCGAAACAGCTAGAATGATAAAACCTTTGCCTAAAGAAGTAAATGACTTATTTGTAGAATTAGAGAGAAAACAACAAATTAGTGGAAGGTTAGCAATAACAGGAACACTTAAAGATTTTCCATCAAAAGATATTCGTAGCTCTTTTTTACAATTGTTCTTAAATGAATTAGGATTGCCACAACAATACCATTTGTTCAAATTCATTTATTGGCTAAAACAAGAAGGCATTCACGATGAACTAAAAGCATTAATTGAGGCACAAGGCAAAGATTTCAAAAAAGAATATGAAAACTTATTTGTCTCAAGTGCAATTGCAAAAGCATTATTGGAACTGAAACCAGAGTTTGCTGAAAACGAAGCTAAAGTCAAAGAAAATTTTAAAGCCACTTTTGTTAGACAAGATACAATCTCAAAAGAGCAATTGATAAACACCATAAAAACGGAAATATTACCAATGAGTTTTGGTGCTAAAATTCCTTTAACAATTATTGTTTTAGACGAGGTACAGCAATTTATTGGAACCGATGGTGATAAGAGTATTGATGTACAAAATTTAGCCCAGGAGTTATCCAGTAATTTTGAAGGTAAGTTTTTATTAGTAGCTACAGGGCAAAATGCACTAACGGATACTTCTATGCTTCAAAAATTAATGGACAGATTTACTGTTAAAGTTTCATTTTCAGATACAGATGTTGATACCGTTACAAGAAAAACAGTTTTAGAAAAAAAACCTTCTGTGATTAATGAAGTTAAAACAAAATTAGAAGCAGCTTTAGGTGAAATCTCTCGTAATCTTAATGGTTCAGAATACGGATATGTTACCGATGATAATAAAAATCTAGTAGCCGATTATCCAATACTTCCTTCAACAAGAAAATTTTGGAAAAAAGTATTAAATGAAATTGATACTGCAGGTACATCTGGTCAATTAAGAAGCCAGTTAAGAATTGTTGATGAAAGCATAAAGAATGTAGCACAAAAAGAGTTAGGAGCTATTGTTCCTGCCGATTTAATATTCGAACAAAAACAACCACAATTAATTCAAAATGCAAGACTTTTAAATGAAACAAATAATTTAATTGAAGAACGGAAATCAAAAGGTGGTGATAGTTTATTGGAAGGTAGAATATTGAGTGCTGTTTTTCTAATTGATTTACTTCCTGACGGCAAAGAGAGATTAAAATCAAATGAAAATACAATAGCCGATTTACTAATCGATGATATTTCAAAAAGTTCAGATACTTTCAGAACCAAAGTAAACGAACTAATCAAAAAATTAGTTGAAGATAAAATTTTAATGCCTATTGGTGACGAATACAAATTACAAACTAAAGTAGGTTCAGAATGGGAACAAGAATTTGCCAAACAATTTGCGAAATTCAATAATTCTGGCGAAGACCAAATCCAAAACTACCGAAAAGAAAGAATTGTAGCTTTTTTCAAAGACAAGACCAAAACAATTAACATTACACAGGGTGTGTCTAAAATTGTGAGAGATTTTGAACTTTGGGACAAAGATACTATGCCAAATACAGAACACAATCTAAATGCATGGGTACGCGATGGTTGGTACGAAAATCAAGCTACAGTTTTAAACGAAATACGTTCTGCAGGAAATGATTTTCCGTTATCATACATTTTTGTAAAAAAATTAAAAGACCCAGAACTACGTGCGGAAATTTTAAAATACTTAGCCGCAGGGCAAACAATCAATGCCATGGGATTGCCTTCAACTCCCGAAGGGGAACAAGCAAGAAAGAGTATGGACACTCGATTATCGATGTCGAAAACAGCTATCGAAGATCTAATTGCCAAAATTGCGGAAGAAGCTGTAATTTACCTTGCAGGTGGTAATACTGTAGATGTGGGTAATATCAGAGATAATGTTGAGGAAGCTTTAAAAAATATAGCTGACAGACAATTTCCTGAATTCAAAAGTAAAGCAGATGCATTACGTTGGGGACAGGCTTTAACAAAAGCCATGGCTGGAAATCCTGATGCACTAAACGAAATTAACTTTAAAGGCGAAGTACAAACACATCCTATCGCTTCTGAAATATTACGTTTTATCGGTAACGCTACCAAAACTGGTAAAGACATTAGAGGTCTTTTTATGAAATCACCTTATGGTTGGAGCCAAGATGCTATTGATACTATTATCATTTTATTAAAAAATGCACAACAAATTTCAACTACAGAAACGAATTTGAATGCCGCTAAAATAAATGGTGCTACCTTCAAGAAAGAAGTTCATATCATTGGAGCTTCAGATAAAATTAAGATAAAAGGTTTGTTTCTAGCAGCAGGAATTAATTGTCCTCCAAATCAAGAAATTTTCCCTTATTCAAACGAGTTTTTAGCAAAATTAAAAGGATTAGCCAACGCCATTAGTGGTGATGCACCAAGACAAGAGCCAATTAACACCAATTTCATTAAGGATATCGAAAACAAAGAAGGTAATGAAAGACTGCTCGATATTTTAGAACAAAAAGACGATTTAGAAGCTAAATTCAAAGAATGGACTAGCAAAGCAGCTATTGTAAGAGAAAGAGAACCGTTATGGATATTGTTAGTAGATTTAATCAATCAAGCTCCGGATGATGAGGAAATGGAAGAAATCAAAAAAGAAGTAGATGCCATTCACGACAACCGTTTATTGCTGCAAGAGCCCGATGCGGTTCAACCAATGTTAACCAAACTCGCAGCGAAACTAAATAAAGAACTTAGCAAATCCAAAGAAGAGTACAATGGTTTGTATGATACAATGATGGCAGATTTACAGGCTAATCAATATTTCAGTAAAATAACACCTGAGGAAAAACACCTCATTTTAGCTAAAAACCAATTATTGCATAAATCGGAAATAAAAGTTCTGGATGCCCAAGCCTTACAATACCAGTTACAAAAACTGTCTTTTGTTAATTGGAAAACAAAAATTGCAGCACTATCGGGACAATTCCAATCGGCTTTAGAAGAAGCTATTTTACTTTCGGCGCCACAAGCGGTTTCATTTAGTTTGCCAAGAGGAACTATCTCCAATCAAGCAGATATCGATACCTATGTAGCCAAGGTAAAAATAGAATTAGAAGACTTACTCAAACAATCTAGCTCAATCATTCTTAAATAATGGAGGAAATTGAATTATATCATATAACATGTATCGAATATCCAATTGGGGTAGTAAATCCTATTGAAGATTTGTCATTTTATCACAGTAAAACTCTAACTGATAGCAGAAGCTGGATAAATGATTTCTTAGATGAAAATAGCCCTGAGGACTTTCCTTCAAGAAAAAAATCATTTTACGCTTGTAATACAATTGCCAATTGTAAAGCATTAAAAAGTACTATTTGCAATGAGGCAGATTGTATTCCCAGAATTTACAAAGTAAGAATGAATAATCCAATAAAAGTACCAATGGCATTAGTAACTCATTTATTTAAACTTGGTGAGGATAATACCGTAAACACTGATATTGCAAATGAATATTGGACACCTACTGAAGAATGGAAATTCTATGAATATTTATCTGAGGAAATGGAAATAATAGAAGAGATGATAAATAGTGATGTAACTCCTATGGGTCAAATATTATTTTGGGCAACAAATAGTAATTCATTATTAGCTGATGATGCAGCTAAAGCAAATAATACATTCATATAATTATGCCAGTACTTTCTCCCCAGCAACGAACAACGCTCGAAAAAGCAGTCAAAGAAGCTCGTAAAGCTTCAGAAATTGGGGCATTCAATGCCTTACAAGCTTCGGCGGTTAATCATGCAGAACCATTTGCGCACATGACACCTGAGCAAAGAACATTGCGAAATGCGTTACGTTCTAAAGCGCGTTTGTTGGGCGACGAATTAGACCCCAAAGGAATACAACAAATTGGCAATTTAGCGTATGAGTTGGCATATGAAACCTGGCACAAAATGTTGTTTGCTACTTTTCTCGAAGCCAACGATTTACTAATGCACCACAGTGGCATAGCGGTAACTTTTGCTGATTGCGAGGAACTAGCCAAGGAAGAAAATTATACCGATAAATGGGATGCAGCAGCTGCCTATGCTTCTAAAATGCTACCTGCTATTTTCAGAATAGACGACCCTTTGATGCAAGTAAAATTAGCTACCAACGATAAAATAAAATTAGAGGTTATAATTGACGGTTTAGAAAAAGACATCTTTACTGCCGATGATGCTTTAGGTTGGGTATATCAGTTTTGGCAAAGCGAAGCTAAAGCAATAATAAATGCCAGTGGCGATAAAATAGACGGTGCTAAACTACCAGCTGTTACACAATTATTCACAGAACCCTACATGGTACATTTTTTAATAGACAATACCTTAGGGGCCTGGTGGGTAAACCGTAATCCTGGTGTCACGCCTCCTATAAAGTTTGAATATTTAAGAACTTTAGAAGACGGTTCTCTTGCTGCAGGTTCTTTTGAAGGTTGGCCTGATACAACTGCTCAAATAACTTCGCTAGATCCTTGCATGGGCTCTGGGCACTTTATAGCTTCTCTATTTCCTGTTTTTGCTGCTCTACGCATACGCGAAGAAGGATTATCAAAAGAAGAAGCAACCGATAAAGTAATTACCGAAAATCTGCATGGGCTAGAGCTCGATGCCCGCTGTACACAAATAGCCGCTTTTAATTTGGCATTAACCGCTTGGAAATTTTGCGGTCATTACAAAGAGCTTCCTGAAATGAATTTGGCATGTAGTGGTATTGCACCAAAAGGGAATGTGGAAGATTGGGTAAAACTTGTTGGCAAAGGAACTCGCTTCGAAGACAAAGAACGCATGGAAAATGGGATGCGTGCCCTATATAATCATTTTCAGTTAGCACCTGAATTAGGAAGTTTGCTTGACCCGTCTTCTATAAAATCAGATACGTTCACTGCAAGTTTTGAAGAATTACAACCTGTTTTACAAAAAGCGTTAGAAAATGAATTAGATAATGGTGAACAAAAAGAGAGAGGTGTTATTGCATCTGGGATTGCTAAGGCAGGAGAAATACTTTCTAAAAAATATATCTTACAAATTACTAATGTACCATATTTAAGCCGTGGAAAACAAGATGAAGTTATAAGGGTTTATTCTGAAAATAATTACTCAATTGCCAAGGGTAATTTAGCGACTGTATTTTTATTAAAAATGTTAAAGACATGTGAATTGAATGGAATTGTTGTTAATGTTACTTTGCAAGATTGGCTATTTCAGTCATCATATAAAAAACTAAGACAAGAATTATTGAAAAATGAAAAATGGTCTTTCATAAGTAGAATAGGTGCAAAGGGATTTCAAACACCGATGTACGACTTCAATGTTATGCTTGTCAGTATTCAGCATTCAAAACCAAAAGAGGAAAGTTTAATTTCAAATGTAGATGTTTATGAAGGATTAAATCCATCGGAAAAAGATATAATGCTTAGAACTTCTGAAGTGCAAATTGTAAATCAATTAGATCAATTAAAAAATACAGATTTTGTAATTAAATCCTCATTAAGTGCAAATTCAGTTGAATTGCTATCAAAACACTGTTATTCATCTCAAGGCATTGGTACAACTGACAACCCTCAATTTTTACAGAAATATTGGGAACAAAATATTATTGAAAAAGGATGGGTATATTTTCAAACAGCGGCTACTACAAATAATCTTGTTAGTGGTTACAATAATATATTTTGTTGGGAGGGAGTGAATAATAAGTACTTTGAACATATAAAAAAATTAAAAGCTGTAAATAGAATTGGTGGTGGTTGGCAAGCAGGAAGCATTGCATGGGATTTTAAAGGTTTTGGAGTTAATGTAACTAGTAAAAAAATTATTACTCATTATTCAGGACATAAATTTGATACAACTACAGGTATAATAGTTGTTAAAGAAACCGATAAACTATTACCTATTTACTCTTTTTTAAGTTCAGAAAGATTTACTGAAGAACTTTTGAAAATAGACCAAAGTTTAAGTGTAACTGAAGGTACTTTAATCAAGGTGCCTTTCGATTTAGAACATTGGCAAGAAGTAGCGGCTGATAAATTTCCCAACGGTTTACCAAAACCTTACAGTGATGACCCTATTCAATGGTTGTTTCATGGGCATGCACTAAAAACGGACAATACATTACAAGTAGCTACAGCAAGAATATTAGGGTATCGCTGGCCAGCTGAGAGTGATGAAGAAATGGAGTTAGCAGACGAAGCCAAAGAATTAATTGCTGCAGTAAAAGCATTTAACCACTTTACAGATGATGATGGTATTTTTTGTATTCCATCGGTTAATGCAGAACAAGAGGGTGGAGACAGAATACGAGAGTTTCTTCAAGCCGTTTTTGCCACAGAATATACCACCAAAACCATCATCGAATTATTATCCAAAGAAGGAGCAAAAGCTACTAATCTCGAAGATTGGTTACGCAACGAGTTTTTTATACAACACTGCAGACTTTTTCAAAATCGTCCGTTTATTTGGCACATTTGGGATGGTCGCAAAGATGGGTTCTCGGTATTAGTTAATTATCATACCTTAGATAAAGAGAACCTTTCCAAACTAATCTACACCTATCTTGGCGATTGGATACGTTTGTGCGATAGCAAACGAAACGCCGGAGAAAGTGGTGCCGATGGCTTATTAGATGCTGCCAAAAAACTACAAGAAAAATTAATCCTAATTCTAAATGGTGAAGCACCTTATGACATTTTTGTCCGTTGGAAATCTTTAGAAGAACAACCTATAGGTTGGGAACCTGATTTAAATGATGGTGTACGATTAAACATTCGACCATTTGTAGAAGCAGGTGTTTTGCGTACCAAATTCAACATCAAATGGGGCGTTGACAGAGGTAAAAATACACCAAACAGCCACTGGGGAGACATCAGAAATAATGACATACATTTGAGTTTGGAGGAAAAAAGAATAGCGCGAGAAAATAAAAAGAAATAAAAATGAGAAATGCTTTATTTCCAAAGTTTAGAGAATTATACCAAACCTATCAATCGTCAAGAGATTACACCGAACGAAAAAAACAATTTGCGGTTGTACCTCTAAACAAACAAATTATTGAAGAAACATTAAAGAATAATCCATTAGAAAACGAACATCTAACGGGCTTAATCCAAATGTTTAAATATGGTTGTAGCGATAAGACTTTTGATAAATATTTAAAACAAAATGTTTCAGATGCAACACGGTACGATGAATTATCAAAACTGGCGGTTAAAATTGACCAATGGGGTTACACGGGTGCTGGTTTAAATGCGGTAACAAACCTTACTCAAAAACAGTTATCAAGTTGTGGTGATTTTCTCAAAGAAGCGTTTACTATTACCACAATTGATGAGGCTGTAAAATTATGCGCCGATTTTGATAAATTAGGTATACCTTTAATAAAATCAGGTATTTATTCACCTTGGTTGTATTATATCAATCCTGAATTATTCCCAATACTAAACAATTCACACCTCAAATTTAGAGATTGGTTAGATATTCCTGCAGATTATCCTTCTTGCATTAAAGATTTTAACGAACTAAGAGCATTGTCAAATGATACTGAAAATGGACTTCTCGACAAATTTGCTTTTAATTTCGATAAGTATATAAATGTTCCAACTCAGCTAGTCAATTTAGACTTAAAAGGCAAAAAAATATATAAAATATCGCATGGTATTTTCAAAAAGTCAGGAAAGTATAAATACACTGGTATTGCAAATGTTTTAGAACAAAACAATTGGATATGTTTAAATAGCTATACAGGAAGAAGCCAAGGGAAACAATTTGCAAATGACATAAAAATAGGAGATTTTGTTTATACATGTTACGGTGGTGATGACCTTTATTGCATTGGTAGAGTAATATCAAATTCAAAACCTTTAGATACAGATAGTGACGAATTAATAAAAGGCGATGGTGAATGGATATACCGCGAAATAGAACCATTATTTTATCCAATAAACAATTCTGTCAGAGAATTAAAAGGGGATACTCGTTTTTTTATGCCTAGTGGAAATTCAACTTTTTATGAAGTTCCCAAAGGTGAACTAGACTTTATGAATAAAAGTATTTTTCAACCTAAATATAATGTGAACATAATAGATGGCGGCAATGGAGCTAATCCTCCACTACCACCAACCATTGCAAACCCACATAACAACAATAATAATCAATTTAATATGACACTAAACACGATACTTTTTGGTCCTCCGGGAACAGGAAAAACATACAGTACAATTGATTTAGCTCTCAATATATTAAATGTTAATATAGAAAATCTTCCAAGAGAACAAAGAAAAAGTCATTTTACAAACTTTCAAAAAGACAATCGTGTTTTCTTTACAACATTCCATCAAAATATGGCTTACGAAGATTTTATTGAAGGAATAAAACCTTTAGAACCTAAAGAAGATGATGAATTTCTTAAATATGAAATTCAAGACGGCCTATTTATGAAAGCATGTATTGAAGCAACATACAATTTCATAAAAAGAAATTTTCCTGACAACGAACAAGAAATTCAAATCAGAACGTTCAACCAATTATACGACCAATTATATGATGATGTAGAACAAGCTGGCGAAACAGCTCTTAATACATTAAATGGTGGAAATGTTTTAGTTTCAGTTACTGAACAAGGAAATTTCAGTGTAAAGCACGTTAATGGTGTTAGAACATATACGGTATCAAGAAATAGATTAGCGCCTTTGTTCGAAAGATTTCCTGACCTAGCAGTAATAAATAATATTCATGAGGAATTCAGAAATATAATTGGCGGTTGCAACTCTACCGCTTTTTGGAGTGTGTTAAATGCCATACAAAATTTACAACCAAACCAAGAACAAGATGACAACGATGAAATTGAATTGAAATATGAAGACAAGAAAAACATCGTTAAATCGTATTGGAAAAATGCAGAATATCAGTTGTTTACAAATGATAATAGCGAACCTTTTGTTTTTATTATAGATGAAATTAACCGTGGTAATGTAGCGCAGATTTTTGGTGAACTAATAACATTAATCGAAGAGGATAAACGATTAGGAAAAGCCGAAGAAATAAGATTAGAATTACCGTATTCAAAAACACCTTTTTGCGTACCTCCAAATTTATACATTGTTGGCACAATGAATACAGCGGACAAGAGTGTTGAAGCACTGGATACAGCATTAAGAAGAAGATTTTCTTTTGTTCCAAAACTACCCGAAGAAGACAAACTTAGTACTACAACTGATGGTATTAATTTAGTCTTAATGTTGACCAAAATAAATGAAAGATTAAAAGTATTGAAAGACAGTGATCATACAATTGGTCATGCCTGGTTATGGAATATTTACAATGTAACTGATCTAAGAAAAGCTTTTTCAGATAAAATTATTCCATTATTACAAGAATATTTTTATAACGATTATGAAAAATTAGGTTTGGTATTAGGAGATAATTTCTTTGAAATAAAGGAACAGATATCAAGCGATATTTTTGCTCCTTTTAGTGCAGGAAATGGTATTGCAGGACAATACGATCAATCTTGGCAGTATAAATTAAAAGCTTGTGCAACGTTAACTATTGAAGATTTTCAATCATTGTATTAACATATTTTAAAAAAATTAAATGCGCATTAATAAGCCCATACAAGTTTTTGAGTATAAAACCCTCACTATTAATTCTAATGGTTTCAAAGAAAATCATTGGAAAGCTTTGGGTTGGTATAATGAAAAACATGGCGGTAACTTTTTCACACTTACTCCAAATGGAGTTCGATTTAATCAATATGTTGGTGTAATACAAGTTGGGGATTTAACTATTGAAGTACTTCCAAAAATTGGACAAGCCGCAGAGGATAAAGACAAGGTAAAATGGCGAAATATATTAATAGATATGTTGAGAGAATGCCGTTGGATGAATGTATACACGCATGAAAAAGCAAATTTAAATTTTAAACCCAATAGTATTCTTGAAGTATATTTAGAACTTTTCATCAATGAATGTGAAAAAATCCTCCGAATAGGTTTAATTAAAAAATACCGATTTGAAGAAGCGAATTGCAAAGCGCTTAAAGGAAAATTACTTTTCAATAAACAAATTCAAAAAAACCTAGTACATCAAGAGAATTTCTATACAAAACATCAGGAATACGATAGAGAAAATGAATTTAACCAAATACTTTTTAAGGCATTAAAATTAATTCCAAATATAAGTTCAAGTCCATTTTTAAAAGATAAAGTAAGTAGCCTTATTTTATCATTTCCCGATTTACAAGATATTCAAGTTAATGAGGAATTATTTGCTAGATTAAACTATAACAGAAAGAATAATCATTACAAAGAAGCAATTGAGATTGCAGCAATGTTATTACTAAACTTTCGTCCTGATATTAGTAGTGGTAAAAATCATGTGCTTGCAATACTTTTTGATATGAATAGCTTGTGGGAAGAATATGTGTACCGTCAACTATTTAAGGGAAAACATAAAGATTGGAGTTTAAAAGTTCAAAACTCAAAACCATTTTGGAGATTATCAAATTCAGTAAGGAAGAAGTCTATAAGACCAGATATTGTTATTGAACATAAAATTTCAAAATGTACCGCTATAATAGACACTAAATGGAAATTGCCTGATAACAATATTCCTTCTGATAATGACCTAAAACAAATGTTTGTTTATAATGAATATTGGAGTGGTAAAAATGCAATTCTTTTATATCCAAAATCTGAATATCAAGAGGAGCCAATTTACATTAAAGGAAATTTCACAGACAAGCCAGGAAATATAAAGGCGCATGAATGTGGGTTAATGAAAATCTCAGTTCTTGATAGTACCAATTCAAAGTTGGACAATAAAATGGGCATTCGTTTAAATAAATATTTAGAAGAAAATATATTAATATGAGTTTCAGTATATATGACAAAGTAATTCTTGCTTTAAAACAAGCAGAGAGCCACAACGGCAATTTAATGACCAAGCCGGAAGTAATTCTTTGGCCTGATCCAGAAAAGCTTTGGCTAGAAGTAATCACGGTGCTCCAAGAAAGTAGAGATAATCTTTTTATTTATGGCACACATGAACCTCAAAAAAATCAAGGACCTTCCATTTGGCTAAAGTGCATGTTGGCTAAATCAATTCCAGAGGCGGTATGGAAAAGTAAAACAACACCAATTATTTATTTACCGGGAATATCAAAAAATGAACTCAAAAATGTAGAAGAAATTGGATTTCAATTACAACCTCTAGTTGAGTACCAGTATACAGGAACAACTTTTGCACAGGAAAACGGAAAAGAATGGACAGTAATGGCTTTTGTAGAAAATCCTATTAATGGTCTAGGACTAAAAGTAAATAAAGATAATGCCACAAAAGAAGCATTAAAAAAAGCGTTACCATCCATTTTTCAGGACAAAGATATTTTTAGTGGCAAAACATTTATAGATGCTGATTTTCTAAACAATCAACTATTCCCAAATATTATACCTAGCATATTAAAATGGATGTGCTTAGGCGACAACTTTTTACAAACTTTAGACCATAGCAAAAAAGATGTATTTACAAACATTTGCAAAGCACAATATGATTTTGAACCTGACCATCGTAATATAAAAGCCATTGCCGAAAAATTAGGCACACAAAAAAGCGGTTGGAACAGTGCTTGGCAATTTTATGCAGCAGCTCCTCAAAAATATCCCGAATTAGAAGAATTGCTGCGTCTAGCTAAACCCGATGACTTAGGTAGTGGCATTTTTGCAATCCCACAAGAAAGTTGGCCTCAAGTAAACGAACAAAAAGAAGATGAATTAAGAATACACTTAGAAAAAGCAGCAGCTCTCGACCCAAAAAAAGCTAGTTTAGCAATTAGTGCTTTAGAAGAAGAGCATAAAATACGTAAAAACTGGGTATGGTATGAATTAGAAAAAGCTCCTTTGGTTAAATCACTTTCTAGTCTTTCAGTTATGGCTGTAAAAGCTACAAAACCGTTTCCATCAGCTTCTATTAACGAAATCAAAGAATATTATATTTCGGAAGGTTTTGCAATAGATTTTGCAATGCGTAATGCTTTTGCTGCAGTAAAAACAGATAAAGACAAAACACTAATCAAAAATATAATTCAACTCATTTACAAACCTTGGCTTGAAAATATAAATACTAAATTCCAAACATTAGTTGAAAAAGACAATACTATTTTTACAAGTCAAAAAGCTGTTGAAGAAACAGAAAACTATGTTTTGTTTGTTGATGCCTTCCGATATGAATTGGCAGTAGAATTCTGTAAAAGACTTACTAAATTAAATTATAATATTAATTTACAAAATAGTTGGTCAGCCATTCCATCACTAACGCCTACAGCTAAACCAAATGTAGCTCCTATAGCCACACTAGTGGCAATAGATAGCGTAATAAATGAATTTAGGCCTCAATTATCGACAGGAAAAGATTTACAAACTAATGAATTTAGAAAAGCGTTGAAAGACCAAAACTTCATTCATGTAGTCAATGCTAAAGATATTAATCCAGATAGTAAATGTTGGGAAGAAATAGGCGACATAGACACCAAAGGACATCAGGAACAAGGCGATATGGTAAAAAGTATCGAAGAGTTGTTTGAACAAGTACAAGAAAGTTTGGATATAGCTTTTGAAAAAGGTGTGAAAAAAATAAAAATTGTAACAGACCACGGTTGGCTATTATTACCAGGTGGATTACCTAAAACAGAAATTAATGCAGGTCTTACAGAAACGCGTTGGGGTCGATGTGCGCTGATAAAAGAAGGAGTTAGCACTAGCTTTTTACATTTACCTTGGCGTTGGAACCCAACTATTTTTATTGCCTATGCTCCTGGTATATCCTTCTTCAAAATAAACGAAGAATACGCACATGGTGGAATTTCAATTCAGGAATGTTTAGTACCTACCCTATATATAGAAAACCCAAACACTAATAATTCAAATGCTAAAATAAAAGAGGTAAAATGGGTTAATCTAAAATGTTCTGTAATTACAGAAAATGCTCAGGATAATTATTATCTCGACATTAGAAGCAAATACAATGACAGTCAAACCAGTATTTTAGAGAATAATAATAAAGCTATCAAAGACAACAAGGTTTTTGTAATGGCAAAAGATCATGCAGAAGCACAGGCGGCAACTATTGTCTTAATGAATGAAAATGGTAGAATTTTAGATAAAAAGGTAACCACAGTTGGTGAATAAAATAATAGACTATGCAATTAGATAATTTAGACTTAATAGCAGCAAAAGCATTTGAAGGATATATAGTTCGTAAAGATTTACTGGAGCAATTCAGAAAAACATATCCAGTTCCAACCTATGTAATAGAATTCCTTTTGGGAAGGTATTGTTCAACCACTAATGAGGAAGAAATTCAGGAAGGTTTAGAAATTGTTAAAAGACAATTACAAGACAGAACAGTTCGTCCTGGTGAGGAAGAATATTTCAAATCAAAAGCAAAAGAGAATGGTTCAATAAAATTAATTGACATCATTACGGCAAAACTAGATACTGGCACAGACAGCTATGTGGCAACTTTACCTAGTTTACAATTAAACAAAATAAGAATTTCTTCAGAGATTGTAAATGCTAATGACCGTATGCTAACTGGCGGTTTTTATGCAGAAATTGAATTAGAATATGATGCAGCAATTGCTCAAGAAAATAGTGGAAGACCTTTTGGCGTAGTAAGCTTACGACCTATTCAATTGTCTCAAAGAAATGTTTTAGAGGTATTTTACAAAGGAAGAGAAAATTTCACTTTAGAGGAATGGAAAGATTTCCTTATCCGTAGTGTAGGTATGGAACCTACAGAACTATCTGAAAAAGCCAAGAATGTTCTTTTCGTGCGAATGATACCATTCATAGAAAGGAATTATAATATGATAGAATTGGGTCCAAGAGGAACTGGTAAATCGCATTTATACCAACAAATTTCACCTTATTCTCATTTAGTTTCGGGTGGTAAAGCATCTGTTGCAAAAATGTTTGTTAATATGGGTAGTGGCGAACGAGGGTTAGTATGTAAATACGATGTAGTTTGCTTCGATGAAGTTTCGGGTATCTCATTCGACCAAAAGGACGGTGTTAATATCATGAAAGGATATATGGAAAGCGGCGAATTCAGTCGTGGAAAAGAACCTATCCGTGCAGATGGTGGTGTAGTTATGGTGGGTAACTTTGATGTTGATGTAGAGCACCAACAAAGAATAGGTCATTTATTTGGACCATTACCTCCCGAAATGAGGGACGATACCGCTTTTATGGATCGTATTCATGCTTTTGTACCAGGTTGGGATTTCCCTAAACTAAATAAAATATACTTTACAGATCATTATGGTTTAGTGAGTGATTTTCTAGCGGAATGTTGGACTAGATTACGTGATATTAGTAGAATTTCATCTGTAGCTCCTTCTATTGATTACGGTGGTGCACTAAATGGTCGAGATACTACAGCAGTAAACAAAACTTTAAATGGTTTATTAAAATTAATGCAACCAAATCCTAATGTGCCCATATCCGATGAAATTTTAGAATGGGCTATAAAAATTGCATTAGAATACAGAAGAAGAGTAAAAGAACAACAAAAAAGAATTGGTTCAGCTGAATTTAGAAATACACATTTCAGCTACCGTATTGGAGAAGATGGTATCGAAACATTCGTAACTACACCAGAAATCCATAGTGAAAATACAATTAGCGAAGACCCTTTAGCTCCCGGGCAAATGTGGGCATTAAATGCCGGTGGTCAAGATGACCCAACAGGTCTATACAAGATTGAAGTAAATGCAGGTCCAGGTTCTGGAGTTAAGGTTTTAAATAGACCATCACCATCACCATTTCAAGAAAGCGTTAGATATGCAGAACAAAACCTTTATAGCAAAGCAAAAGAATTAGTTGGAGATAGAGAGCCGCGTTCACGAGAATTTTCAATACAGCTAAGAGCATTTGATGCATCAAAAAGCGGCAGCGGAATGGGTATGGCAGTTTTAATGTCTATGTGCAGTGCATTACTTGAAAAAAGCACAAAAGGTGGATTAGTAATAGTGGGACAATTAAATCTTGGAGGGTCTCTTGATTTGGTCTATAATGCGGTTAACTTGGCAGAATTGGCTGTTGAAAAAGGTGCAACTACTCTCTTAATCCCCCTAAATGCTAGAAAACAATTGAATGATTTATCAGATGATATGATTACAAAAATTAATATTCAATACTATACTGATTTAAAAGATTGCTTGATAAAATCGTTATTAGAATAATATGTAATTTCATAATGAATTAATTAAAAATGCAACTATTCGACAATAAATACTATTTCGTTAGAGACCTTGGAAGCGGTGGTTTTGGAAAGGTTTTTTTGGCTATCGAAAAAGTGTCTAATCGTTATGTAGCTATTAAACAATTAAAAAATACAGATCGTTCAGAGCAAGAACATATTATCCATGAAATAGAAACAATTTCAAAATTTGAAAATCCCAATATTGTTACGTATTACCATCATTTTTGGGAAGAAGAAACCTTATACTTAATGATGGAATACTGCTCAGGTGGTAGTTTAAGAGAAAAAATTTTAAGTAAAGAAATAACAACAACACTAGCTTTAAATTGGGCACAAACATTAGCTGCTTCATTACGAGTTATTCATAATAAAGGAATAATTCATCACGATATAAAACCTGATAATATTGTTTTCTCTCAAAACGGCACAATAAAAATAGCAGACTTTGGAGTTGCAAATAAAGACATTGGTGCCAGAGCATATATGAGCCCAGAAGCATTTCAGTGGGATATTAATACAACCAAAGATCCACGAATTGACATTTATGCATTGGGTGTTACCCTGATGGAAATGCTTATATCTGAAAATCCTTTTTCTGGCTTAGATAAAGAAGATATTATTGAAAAACACCAATCAGCGGATTTCCCAATACAACAACTTCCAAATTGGCAACAAGAAATAATTTTAAAAGCAATCAATAAAACACCTGAACTGAGATTTCAGTTTATGATTGAATTAGAAGAAGCATTAAAAGCTAAATCAGTACCAATCATATTCAATAAAGACAATTTAAAAGCAGCCGAATTAATTGAATTAGCAAACAAAGCATTAAAAACTAATAAGTGGCGTAATGCTTTAAAATTTTTAGAATTAGCACACAAACAATACGAAAACAATGTAGCAGTATTGCTAGCATTAGGAAAATACAATTTGAGAATACAAAAGATTGCTGCATCCAAAAGTTTTTATGAAAAAGCACTAAAACTCAATCCTAGATTAGACGTTCAAAAAGATTTAGGATGGATTAATTTAGAAGCAAAAAAATATCCAATTGCAATAGGATTACTATCAGACCATCTCCACAGAAATCCAGCAGATTATGAAGCATATAACTTATTAATTCGCTGTTATTACGAAACGGACAGATACGAAACAGCAATGGAACTTTCCAAAATGATTATGGAAGCCAACCCTTCTTTGCCTTGTTTTGCAAATAATTATTTTATTGCTTTTGTATTAAATAGTAATGGAAAATCAATTCCGGCAAAATCTAAATATGAACAAGGTGACAATCCATTTATTGGATACAATCTTTCCGTTATTACTGAGAAGGAATTAAGTCATAATTATAAAATAAAACCATCTCTCAAATCGAAATTATTATTTATGGACTTTCAGTTTAATACGATGAAAGAAAATACAATAACGATATTGGAAACCAACAACAAAATTTTTACTGATAAATCATTAAATTATCCAATAATAAAATTTGGTAGAGAAGAGTACAATCAAAACGATATTAAGGTCTCGGGATCCAATGCGGTTAGTAGAAGACATTGTGTAATTATTAATGCCAAAGATAATGTTTGGTTGTATGACTTAGAAAGCACCGGAATATATTTAAATGATGAACGAGTAATCGGCAAAATTCCAATAATAGGATACAACAAATTGACAATAGGAAATATAGATTACAACATTACAACGGACAAGACTAAGTTGTTATAAATGTGATTAATCTATATATTTACTTAATTAAAAATTTAAAGTTTAAATTTAAATAAGATAAATACAAAATAAAAATGAATTTGTCACAAGAAGAAATAAAAATCGAAAAAGCTAAACATAAAGAATATTTGGCTAAAGGTAATTTTGAAACAGAATTGCCCGATCAACTTTTTTATTCAAATAGTATCAAAGTACTAAAGAAAATAGGACATTGGTTAAATGCATTAGAAACTGGACAAATAAAACCTTTGACCACAGAGCAGAATTATTTCATTGACAATAAAAGTTTAGAAAAACTTTCCCAATATCAATTAAAAAAAATACTAACATATAAAATTATTTGGGGACAATATAAAAAATACCATCAGGACTGGAGTGAATTATATAAAATTTTGAATAAAGCAAGTGTAGATGAAATAGAAACACTCTCGAAAATTTTAAAATTAAAAACCGCATCAAAAGAACAAATAATACCTGAACTAATTAGCAACAGTAAAAATCTATTAGAAATTCTTGATGATAATCCATCTTATACTTCGATTTTAGAAAAAATTAAAAAGAAGTTAAAAATAAGTGATGGTATTAAAATCTTCCAAGAAATAGAAAAAGCAATTGCTATTAAGGTTTTAGAGGAAGCTTTATCAAAAATGACCGAAGAACAAAAAAACAAATTTGAAAAGGAAATAATTGATATTGCTAATAAAGAAAAAGGGATAACCTATAAAGCAGGAAGTGTATTTGCAGCATTAACAGCAGCTCAAGTTTCTGGATTTGGAGTGTATTTGCTTGCGACAACAACATTAAGTACATTAAGCGGTATAATTGGAGTTACTTTACCTTTTGCAGCATATACAGGTCTATCATCTGCTATAGGCATTATAATTGGACCAGTTGGATGGATTGGTGCAGGGATTTTTACTTTGTGGAAAATTAATGATGTGAATTATAATAAAATAATCCCAGCAGTTATTTATATAAGTTGGTTAAGAGAGAAATATTCATCATAGAAATAATGGAACAATTAAATTTATTTGGAGACGAAGAAAAAAAGAAATCGATAGGAACTACAGCTATTGAATATAAGGATGTGAGTTCAATTCTTACCAAAGCATCAGGGTTTATGGAAGATTATGATTTCACATTAAATCCCTATTCTGGTTGTTCTTTTGGGTGCACTTATTGTTATGCAGCTTTCTTTTCAAGAGACAAAGATAAAATGGATAATTGGGGTAAATGGCTTTCAGTTAAAGAAAATGCCCTAGCATTATTAATGAAATACCGTAAAAAACCATTAATTGACAAAACAATTTATTTAAGTAGTGTTACCGATCCATACCAACCAATCGAAAAAGATTTAGAATTAACTCGAAACATTCTCAAAGAATTAATTGATTTTCATAAAGTTAGATTGGTAATTCAAACAAGAAGTGCATTAGTAACTAGAGATATTGACTTATTCAAAAAATTTGAAAATATACAAGTAAATATGACCGTTACTACAGATAGTGAAAAAGTAAGAAAAGTTTTTGAGCCGTATTGTACCGGAAATAAACAAAGATTAAAAGCAATCAAAGAAGTTAACGATGCAGGAATACAATCGTGCATTACAATGACACCATTATTACCAGTAGATGATGCTTATGAATTTGCTAAAACAGTTTTAGAAACAGGTGTTCAAAGGTTTATTATTCAACCTTTTCATAAAGATAAAGGAAAATTTGTTGCAGGAACTAGAGCCGAAGCGATGAATATAATAAATGAATACAACTGGGGAGATGAAGAATACAAAAGAGTTTTGAGTGTTATGCAACAATTAATACCAAATCTAGGTATAGGTAAAACTGGTTTTGCACCGATATAATATGACAAAAGAACTACTAACACAATGGGTTTTTAATCAAAAAGATACAATAGATAAATGTATTCAACAAGCATCATATCAGTATTGGCAAGATACGTGTGTAAGGAATAATATTGTTTTTGATATTAATGAATGTAGTAAAGAATGTTATGCGCTTTCTCAAAGTAAAGACTTATGCTATGATAGGCCCTCAATTGGTTTTGCATATTCATTATGGTATCACGGGAGAAGGGTAAATACTTTTCTTAAATATTTTATTGAAATAATTTTTGAAGCAAGGAATGAGCAAGAAATTACCATATATGATTTAGGGGCAGGAACTGGAGCAATACAATGGGCTTGTGGTTTAGTATATTCTGGTATAAAAGCTTTAAATGGTGCTTGTCCAAAACTGACAATTATAAATATTGACACAAGTCCATTTATGATGGATTATAACAGAACATATCTTTGGCCAAACTTTATAAAGAATTATCCTCAAGCTCAAAATATAGCTGTTGAATACACACTTAATTCTTGGAACAATTCACAATTAACGAAATCATCAAACAATTGGATTACGGCAAGTTATTTATTTGATCATTCAGAAAACGTTGAAAACCTAAAAACTGATTTTTTAAAATTATTAGAAAGTTTCCAACCGCAAAAAATACTTTTACTTTCATCATATAATAAAAGACATTTCACAACCCAACTGTCACAAGTTTTAAAAGAAAACAATTACACTTTAAAGGAAATAGAAAGTGACTTGTTATACTCTGGAGTAATGCCAGCAACTTTAGTAGCAAGGAATTGGTTTAAGCAAAATCACGCAATTGAATTTTCAGGAACACCAACTTGGAATGACAATGCTCTTTTTGGAGCTGTCTTGTCTAGTAATGCACCAGTATTTAATCTATTCGGGAATGAAGAAGCAACAAGTATAAATTTATACAATCCACCAATAAAAGTTAGGAGAGAAATCACTCTTAATCCTCAACAAGAAAAAGCATCTATACCTGATGGTAGGCCAACAATTATTACTGGTCCTGCCGGTTGTGGTAAAAGCGTAGTCTTGACAGAGCGTATTGCCAAGGTAGTTGAAATTCACAATAAGACCAATCAACTGGATAAATTAAGTCTTCTGGTTACTACTTTCAACAAAGAATTATCATATTATTTACAAAACTGGATTATCGAATTACTGGAAAGTAAAAAGATTAAGTATACTAAATATGACGAATACGGTATCAAAATTGAAGGATCAAATTTTGTCAATATTATTATTTATCATTTTGATGTATTGCCAACAAGATTGTGGAAAATTTATTCAACTCAAGATTACCCATTTTATGAAGATAATCTTCAATTCGATAATTATCATAGAAAGATAGCTAGAGAAGCAATAGCTGAAATCAAAAATGAAGAAAAAATAACCACAGCAGAGTACGATGGTGTTCTAAATCAAGATTATATTCTGGACGAATACCATAGAATAATTTATGGTCTAGATTATGCTTCCGAAGATATATTTCTTAAATCTCCTAGAAAAGGAAGACCGCGATTACCTTATGATGGTCCAAGTAGGAAATTGTTATTTAAAACAGTTATTAAATACCTTGAAAAATTAGAAATTGAAAAGTATTCGTCTATCATATCACGCAGACATAAATTTTTAAAAAAATTAAAAACAGGCAGTTTCAATAGTATATTTGAGTACATATTTGTGGATGAATTTCAAGATTGTACGCAATCAGATTACACTATCTTTTACAGATTAATAAAGAACCCAAATAATTTAGTTTTAGCTGGTGATTACGCCCAAGCAGTTCACATTGGTAAAGTATCAGATATTCCCAGAGATACAGATGAAACAACTGAGAAAATGAAAAATCGTAATTACATCAAGTTAGATGGTTCATATCGTTTGCCTTATCGTATTAGTGAAGCAATTAAACAAGTTTCAGAAAATATAAAAATTAATGGTCAAGAAGATACAGATGTGATAACTCCATATAAAGGAGCACCTCCAGGAGCAAGACCAATTTTTGTATTTGCTGAGAATGATAAAGAAATGGCACTGAAAATTGTAGAAATTACAAAAGCATTCGAACATTTTGATGTAATTGATTTAAAAAGCGATGTAAAACGTAGAATAACAATACTTGAAAAAGATTATAACCTTAGTAATGAACTTCATAGATTAGTCGAAAATATTGCTGAAACTGATACTATTTTAAGACTTAAAGGAATGGAAAAGACTTGTGTTCTTTGGTCAACTAAAATAAAGATTGAGGACGAAGACGAAATAAATAATTTTGTTTATACGATACTTACAAGAACCTCTGGATTATTAATTATTGCTTTATATGAAGCTATCGATAGTAAATATGTTGATATTTTAAAACAATTCAGAAACGATAGAATTCTAGTTTGGGACAAACCATCAAAAGATTTTATAAGTAATAATTATTTGAATTTAGTATAGATCTAATAATTTCTAAATATTCTAACAGAACTAATAAACAATAATTTTAATCATTATCTCATTCAGCTGCACAAAATCCTCGTTTAGTCCAAGTATTCCTAAACTCACATCTTTGTTTGCTTCATTTCGCTAATTTCCTTTCAAGAAGCTACAGAATTTCTTTTCGTTCTGTTTAAGCCAGACGTTTTAGTTTCCAATTGCCACTCCTTGCCAACGCTCTAAAAAAAATTACTGTCACGGTTATTGGAACAATAACGCGTACGCTACGCAACTCGTGCCAGTAATTTTTTTTCCCAAGCTGTGTTACATAATTGAGTATTATAGTTCATCACAAAGCGTTAATATTGTTTTTTTGGTTTTTGCAATGAAGCTATAATATCATTTATGTAAAACAGCCGCCACACCCAACGCGGTTGCCAGTGGCTCCAGGACAACTTTTTTAATTGCTTCCTCGCACCAGCCGGCAATAAAAAAAGCTGTCCTTCGCCACTGTCTTCAACAACTTTCGCTATTTCATAAGAACATTTTCGAACTTAGTTATTTTCAAGAACGATCACGGTCACTGTTTTTAGCAACTTGATGTTTAAAGCGGTAAGTATTTGCATTGCTTTTGTAAGTGTTGTAAATCGCTTATCAACTGTATTTCTAACATTCACGATATAGGAATAAGCAATTTACAACACCCACAAAATCAAGAGAAGCCAGCAAGATTTTCATTTTTTTATTTGCCACAAAACCCCAAGTCATTGCTCCAGCGGAAAAGCAGATGCCATACCGTTCCTTATAATAACTATATTAAGCTCGAAGCATTCTCTTTCTTTCAAGTCTATGGCATCAACTTTTCCACTAAAGCAATCAGAAAAACCCAAGTAAGCAAATAAAAAAATGATACCCTTACTTGCGCTACTGCTACATCGCACTACGAAAGTTTTTGCATTGTTTTTTGAAGATGCTTTCCATTTTCAGTACAACAATCCAATTATATTGAAAACTCTCTTTTCATAAGACGATTAGGCATCCTCAAAAATCAAATCCAAGAAAGAGTATCAAATTCTTTGGCCGGATAAAAAGCATTTCTATTGTTTGATTTGGATTTTTTATCCATCCAAAGAATTTGATACCCTTTCCAAAGACGACCATCTTCCAATTCAACACCCAATCCTTCAGCTAAAATTTGATTAAACAAGAACGTTTAGTTTGGATATTCAAAACAAAAAATAAAAAAAAAGGAAGCAAAGATAAGTTCCAGGTATTCAGAAAAAAAAGTTCAAGCCCTACGGGTTTTAAAAAAAATCTCCACCCATAACGGTTCGCAACAACAGTCACTTCCGATTTCACGCCCATACTTCCGATGATATGTCGGGTAGTATTTTTTTTAAAAAACTTTTTTTTCTGAAACCTTCCACTTAAACGGACGGCTTTCTTTTTTTCTTTTTTTTCTTTTGAAAAATTTTATGGGCGGAGCGTAGCGAGGCACACTGGTAGTTCAACTGAAAACCTGCGGAAAATTGAAAATCTAACCAATTTTTAAAGCCGAATGTTATGCAGAATTTCATCATTAAAACCCACCAGAAAGGCACGATTTACTCGAAACCTCATTTATTCCTACTTAACAAAGGGATGAACAGCGGAAAGCCACAAAAAGAGCCATTCACAAACAGTTTTGTAGTCATTTTTGACTTAGAACAAGACTGCGAAAACCTTTATTTTGTTGCTTATAGTTTATGGCAAACAAAATTTTGGCATCAACATTTAGTTGGTTCCGTAATTCCATTTTTACGCCTAAACGATTTCAAAAAAGAGTTTTTTGTAAGGTCTAAAATGATGATGGAAGAACACGAAGCTCACGTTAAACATATTGCAGCTTTAAAACTTCTCGAGCTAAAAGAAAAACAATTTCACGAAAACATAAATCTTATCAATGATATGCGAAGAGTTATTTTATACCGCTACTGCAATAAATAAAACAATCCTGGTCCAAAAGGACTAGGATTGTCAGCACCTTATTGACAAGCAAAAGAAAGCATAACCGCAATACGATTGCACCACTTAAATAAATCGAAGTAAAGCAAAGCAATTGCCATTTATTGACTGCTAAAAACAAAAGAAGCTCCACAAAATGGAGCTTCTTTATTGATTTTTACGAGTTTTTAACGCTATGGTTCTGGCAGTTCTTCAGCTTTAACGGCAGTTTGTGAAACTACCGAAATAATACTTCCGCCAAGAACCAAATACCCAGCTGCCGAAACCAATCCAACAGGCAACGCAACAGGTGAAGCGATGATAATTCCACCAACAGATGCCAAAGCAATTCCGACACTGCGAAGAATTTTAAACCATTTTGGAGTAGGAGCTAAAGCTCTTTCCACGACATTCATATTTTTATTTTTCATTTTCAGGATTTTTTATGTGTTGAAATTCTAATAATTGAACTCTTCGTTCCAGGTACGTCAATTTTTGATTAATCAATGCACTATCACTTTTGAATTCGGTTTTGATGATTAAAGCCATTGTTTTTACTTCAATCAAATCTTTTTCCATACTCTTAAAATCAGTGTGTAATTGCTTGATAAAATAAGCTACAACCGATAACAAAAGAGTAATTAGTGTTCCAAAAAGTACCGTGATGTTATTTATATTTTCCATTCGTAGTACGTTTTAAAATTGAAAATTATTTTCAATTACAATTTTGTTGTTTGGTTCTGCCACCAGTGCAACCAACTTAGGATAAATCATTTTGTAAGCTGCAACACTTTGAGAAACTTGGTAATTGCCATCAATAAACTGAAATCCAAAACCACAAAGCGGACAACCGGCAGTATCTTTGATTGTGTTTCCGGTGTGGATATAAACAAAACTGAAATTTGGTAATCCAGTAATTTCAATCATTCCTTGATGCAGCTTTCCAAATGCTTTTTTGTAATCCACATTTTTAGCTCCGTAAGTGTTCAACTTCAAACTAAAAATACCTTTCGGTATAGCTGTTTGTGATGGGATTTTCACTTCTCTAATTTTGTCCTCTAACAAATAGCATTGAAATATTCCGTTGATGTACAATTGACTTAAAGTACTTTCTTTTCCCTGTGCTACTCTTATTATTTTGCTTTCCATAGTCTTGATAGATTTGAGATTAAACAAAAAATCCCTCACTTTTGGTGAGGGATTTGTAATAACTTTTTTTAAAAAGCATCCTCAACTTTCAAGCAGTTACCACTTGCAAACAAGTAGTAATTGGCTCCAACTTGTTGGTAGAACTCAATTCCGATACATTGTAAAACAGTTACATTTGCCGTTGGAACTGCTGCACCAGGTAAAGTTGCTGTGATAGTAGTTGCTGGAACCGGAGCGTACAAGTCCAAGAAAGCACTGTATTGAATATCGTTTACCTCATTCAAGTCTGCATCCATAGGATCATAACTGTTTGTGGTAGCATTGTATTCAAAATCACTCACTACTGAAAGCGAAGTAATCAAACGGAAATGAGTTGCACCTGAAGGAGCATTAACCAAATTCGCTGGATTAAACGCATCAATAACAAACTCACCACTTTCTCTACCAACGGTATGAGTTAATGAATAAGGAGCATTGAAAATCCCATTGAAAGAAGTGTTTTTGTCAAACTCAAAACCTTTCAAGTAACTACGTTGTGTAGTAATTTCAATTTTTCTGTAACCTCTGGCTTCGGTTTGGTCTTCAAGGTTGATTTTCTTCATAATAGAAGTTAATCTTCCTGTTACTTGACTGTCGGCCATTTGTTTCATCACTTGTGATAAACCAGTACGAACCGATTTACCAGCTTTGGCACAAGCGCCAAACTCGTTCATATTCTCACGAGTTCTTTCGAACTCTGGAGCTGATAGAACTTGGTCACCAGTTGGACCACCAACCATTCCGGCAAAGTAGCCTTCTTGACCTTTAATTTTAAAATGTCGGATATCTCCAAGAGTTCCAACATACTTGATAACACCTTTCTGTCTTGCCATTTTTTTACGTTTTAATGGATTAATAATTAGATAAAATTCATAAGACAAATTTCAAGTATTATCTTTGATTATCAATAACTTAAAATACTGAAAATCAATGCAATACAACGCAAAAGCACCGTATATAGTGGAAACCCATTGGCAAATTGATGAAGTCCTAGATGGTGATAGCATAATCATTTGCAATCGTTTCACTCATTTGAAAAAAGAAATCCGACTTTATGGCTTAGATGCACCAGAAGTAAAACTAAATAGGAAGATGAAAGAGGACGAGGAGAAAAGCAGTTTACCTGCCGAATTACTGCTGCAATTTGGTTTGCAATCCTTGCACTTCGTTTTGTCGGTTGCACCGCCTAAAACGGCTGTAACGATTATTACAGAACAGGAGAACTACTACGACTACTGGAACAGACAATTAGGATATGTAATATTACCAGGAGGAGAATGTTTGAATGATTTGCTTTTGATCAATGGGTATGCAAAAGCAACCCAACAATATTACTGCGGCAAGCTCGCAGAGTATCAAATGATGAACCGCCAAGCGCAGCTTAATCAATTGGGTATTTATAGTTCTGTAAAAAGTTTTTGATTTGTTGTACTTATGTTGTACTAAGAGGATTTTATTTTTTGTTAGTACCAATAAAATATATACTTCACAAGCGTATTAAGACTAAACAGCTGTTAGCGGTAGTATTAATTTATTTTAACAACTTTTGTAATTCCAAGTATCATTGAATTATTGTCAATTCTTTGGTCTAATTGTATTATTAGAGAGCCATTTTTGTTAATATTATCAATTACATTATAAATCACGTTGTTTTCATCATTCATTCTAATTTGGCCATCAATATCTTTTAGAAAGGATAATCTGAAATAAGTATATTCACCCTTTTCGTTATAATACGTTATATAGTAAGATTTAAAAAATGTATCAAATTCAATATTTACCTTATTTCCATAAGGTCTATTTATAAGAATTTCACTTTTAGTATTCATAAATAGCTGTGTAATTCCTTCAGCTTTGTAATAGATTTTATTTGAATTAGATTGGGAATAAATGTTCATTGAACAAAGTGCTATAAAAAAGAAGATGTTTTTCATATTTGTTTTATTTACAAAGCGTTTCGTAACCTAATTGCGTAAAATGAAACTTGCCATTTTTAAGCCCCATTTTATTATCTATTTCAAGAACATAAAGTATGTTTCCTCCTTTTTTGTCATATAATATTCTAAAAGTAAATGCTCTAATTCTTTCATATTGTATAACTCCATATTTATTTAAGTAGAATGTAGGCGTAAAGTTTTCATAAAAAAAACCTTTGTCATCAAAGCCTGAATCAACTCTTCTCGATGGCAATTTTTCGGAACTATCATAATAACTGTCTGTGCGAATTACAAAATCATCTCGAAAATTGAATGATAATTTTTCTTCACTGCAAGAGTTTGAATTATAATTTTTACTATAAAAAGTTTCAAAATTTTGTGAAAAGCAGACAATGCAATTCATCAATGTTAAAAGTAAAATAATTTTTTTCATTTAAGATTTGTGTATTTTGGTTAATAATTTTCTGTTGAGTTTCGTAAATATTACCGCTAACGTTTCGCGGCTACAAGAAGTGGCGAACTTCGGAACTGCGTATTTTCTGCTAAGATAAAATTTCTTGCGGAAAATAAACGTGAATTTTGCACTTATCTCGCCATTTCTTGTAACCGCTGTTAGCAGCAGGTTTAATCACTTTTTCTATATACGTTGATTTGCATTCCATTTTCATCAAATAGTTTTTTCAACAAATCTAATTTTTCGTAATCATCATTTTTTAATGTTTCTTGAGCAAAACTTGAAGAAAATGTTTTACAATTAAAACAAAATTGGATGTACTCAAACACATTTCCACTTTTATCAAAAAATAAAATTGCATATCCAGTTTCTGAACAGTGTCCTTTTCCAATAATATTTTCTTCTATGCTTTTTGAGAAAATAATATCTGACAATTTTTTATATTCTGATTTATTCAACTTGTTGAGTTGCTCAAATTCTGAAATATTCACTTTTCCGTTTAATTTTGGTATTTCTATACATTCAATAATAGAAAGAGAATCATTCACTCTTTGTAAATTTTGAAATGAAGCAATCATAATTGATGTTGCTTTAGAAAATGGATATTTCTCTGAAACATTTTTTTTAGATTGACTTAAAGTCAAATTACAGATAAAAAATAAAATTACAATTAGTTGATTACTTGTCATTTATTTGGATTTTCTTGAGTTCATCGGAAAACTTGCTGCTAACGTTCCGCCGCTTCTCGCCAGTTGCGAAGTTCGGAACGAATTATTTTCTGTT
>NZ_JAQSDH010000022.1 GCF_029945805.1 Flavobacterium sp. | reverse complement strand
TCTTTAAAACCAATTCTACACATTCTAATTTAAATGCGTAATCATACTTTACTTTACTTTCCATAAAAAATGCCTCAAATAGTGTCTAACTTTTTGGGGCATGTTCAAAAATGAGATGCTTTTTTTTATAAAGATTCAATTGCTTTTTCCAAACGCTTAATCGTTTCTTCTTTTCCAATCAATTCGACAATGTCAAAAAGATGTGGGCCTTTCAAAGCGCCAACTAAACTTAAACGGAACGGTTGCATTATTTTCCCCATTCCAATTTCGTTTTGCGTCATCCAATTTTTAACTACGGTTTCAACATTCAACGAAGTAAAATCGCTTATATTTTCTAATACAGAAATCAATTCTTGCATTAATATTGGTGTTTCTTCTTTCCAGTTTTTGGCTGCTTTTTCATCATAGGTTGTTGGTGCTTCAAAAAAGAAATTACTCAGTTCCCAGAAATCTGAAACAAAATTGGCACGTTCTTTTATCAAGGAAACAATTTTTATTAATTTATCATGTGTCACACTGAGCGCAGTCGAAGTGCCTTTTTCATACACAATAGGAGCAAAGCTTTTCGCTAAGTCTTCATCCGATTGTTTTTGAAGATATTGATGGTTGAACCATTTATTTTTATCCGGATCAAATTTGGCTCCAGCCTTGTGAACTCTATTCAAATCGAATTTTTCTACTAATTCCTCCAATGAAAACAATTCCTGATCGGTTCCATCATTCCAGCCTAATAAAGCTAAGAAGTTAATAACCGCTTCTGGGAAAAATCCGTTTTCTCTATAACCTGATGAAATGCCTTCTTCAGTTTTCCATTCTAAAGGAAATACCGGGAAACCTAATTTATCGCCATCACGCTTGGATAATTTTCCGTTTCCAACAGGTTTTAAAATCAATGGTAAATGGGCAAATTCAGGAGCTTCCCAACCAAATGCTCTGTATAATAAACTGTGTAATGGCATCGATGGCAGCCATTCTTCACCACGGATTACATGTGAAGTTTCCATCAAATGATCATCAACAATATTGGCCAAATGATACGTTGGCATTCCGTCAGATTTGAACAATACTTTATCGTCTAACAAATTGGTTTCAAATTTTATGGCGCCACGAATGATGTCTTTCAAATGCAATGTTTCATCGACAGGAGTTTTAAATCGGATCACAAAATCCTCACCGGCCGCAATTCTTTTTTCCGTTTCTTCTTTAGAAAGTACTAATGAAGTATCTAGTTTTAAACGATTGTGCCAATTGTAAATAAAGGTTTTTCCTTGTTCTTCGTGCTGTTTTCTATGAGCATCCAAAGCTTCAGCTGTATCAAATGCATAATACGCCCAACCCGAATTTATCAGTTGATCTGCATATTGTTTATACAGTTCTTTTCGTTCCGATTGACGGTAAGGTCCAAACTTTTCGTTCTTTCCGATAGTTTCGCTTGGAGCGATTCCCAACCATTCCAAGGCTTCAAAAATGTATTGTTCGGCTCCAGTAACGAATCGGTTTTGATCGGTATCTTCTATTCTTAGATAGAAAACGCCGTTATTTTTTTTCGCAAATAAGTAATTGAATAAGGCAGTTCTAACGCCTCCAATGTGTAACGGTCCGGTTGGACTTGGAGCAAAACGAACTCTAACAGGTTTTGACATTTCTTTTTAATTTTTGGCAAAGATACATTTTCAATATGTCAATTAGGAAATTTGAAAATGAGATAATTGAAAATTTATTTCATTGTGCACTCTGTAAATCTCTAAGTTGACATTGTGGTTAGGTTTTCATTTCCAAAGGAATTCTTTTGTTCATAACCGCAAACCAAAGTGGTGGAAAAAAAGACAAAACCATAGAAGTTGGATAACCAAAAGGCATTTGTGGTGACACATCGTGGTACTCTAAAATTTGATATTTCTTTTGTGATTTGTAATGGTGATCACTATGACGTGTTAGTTCATACAACATAATTCTGCCCAAAACGTGATTGGAATTCCAAGAATGTTTTTCAGAAACACGTTCGTATCTTCCTGATGGTAAACGGTTTCTTCTCAGGCCATAATGTTCAATGTAATTTATAGTTTCCAATAGCAAGAGGCCAACAATTCCAGCTAAAAGAGCCACTAAAAAGCCAATTCTTCCAAAGAAATAGTAAGTAGCTATTAGATAACTTATCTGAATTATGGTAAACCAAAACATATCATTTTTTAAAGACAAGAATGACCGGTTTTCCATTTTATTGAGTTTCGTTTGAATTTGCCAAGCTTTAATATAAGTTCCAAAAATAGTTTGTATCCAAAAAGCATAGACCGATTGATTGTATCTAGCACTTGATGGATCTTCGGGAGTTGATACATGTAAATGATGGCCGTGATTGTGTTCGATGAAAAAATGGGTGTAATGTGATGGAATTAAAAGCAATTTTCCTAAAACCCGTTCATATAGTTTATCCCGATGTCCTAATTCGTGTGCAACATTTATTCCGTTGGAACCTAATACAACTCCTAAACTTAGAATAACACCAATCATTTTTACTAAGGATAATGGAACGGTTGCTACTTTATGCAGTGCAAAGAATAACATTCCATATACAATGAAAACATTCAGATACAACAGAACGTCAAACAAACGATTTTTTAACTTGTTTTTAATTTCGGCCTCGGAGTAATTTTTTTCATCTTTCGGAAATATTAATTCTAAAAAAGGGAGTATTCCGAAAACGAAAATTATGCCAGCATAACTCCAAAAGCCACCCAAATAGATTCCAAAAAATGAAATTAATGGAACGCAGTATGCTAATAAATATTTCATAAACAGTCTATTTTATATCTAAAATTATAAAACATTTTGTAGAATACAAAGCTTTTTTCTTTGGCAAATTTTTAACGCTTGGGTATTCGGTAAAAATTGTACATTTATCGGTTATAAAAAGAAATTGCAAAAATTGGAGAATTCAAATATCATTTACCAAAAGTTAGAGGATTTCATTAGGAAGTTTTATACCAACGAATTACTGCGCGGAATTATATTCTTCGTAGGAATAGGATTGATCTATCTTATCTTCACCTTGTTTGTAGAATATTTTCTTTGGCTTAAACCTACGGCCAGAACCATCTTATTTGGAACGTTTGTGCTAGTCGAACTTTTTCTTTTGTTTCGGTTCATCTGTTTTCCATTATTCAAATTGTTCAAGCTTCAAAAAGGAATCGATTACAACGATGCTTCGGCAATTATAGGAAATCATTTCAATGAAGTAGGCGATAAACTGACGAACTTTCTTCAGTTATCGGAAGACAAGAATAAATCAGAATTACTTTTAGCATCCATTGACCAGAAAGCAAATACACTGCAACCGATTCCCTTTAGCAATGCGATAAATTTTGGTGGAAACAAGAAATATTTACCATTGGCAATCATCCCGATTCTGTTTTTTGCCTTCTTTTATATTTCAGGAAATAGCAATCTGATTTCACAGAGTTTAAATCGAGTAGTGAATTTTAAGCAGCAGTTTTTACCGCCAGCACCTTTTCAATTTGAGATTCTGAATAAAGATTTACAAACCGAACAGAATAGAGATTTTCTATTAAAAGTAAGAACTGTTGGTAAAGTGGCTCCCGAGAATGCCATGATCTTTATTGGTAACGAAAGCTATTTTATGGAGAGCAGCAAGCAAGGAGAATTTCAGTTTGTCATTCCGAAGCCTTCAGAAGATGTAGAGTTTCATATAGAAGCGAATGCTGTTTCTTCTCACGATTATGAATTGAAAGTCGTTACTGTTCCATCAATTGCCAATTTTGAGATGGTGCTGAACTTTCCAAATTATCTGAACAAGAAAGCGGAAGTTATTAAAGGAACCGGAAACGCTATCATTCCAGAAGGAACACAAGTTACGTGGAGAATGAACACATTTGCTACACAAAAAGTGGATTGGGTTAATGATAATACACGTTTTACTTTCGCTAAAAATGATAATACGTTTACATTGTCAAAAAGTATTCTTCAGAATGTAGATTACCAAATTTTGACATCAAATAATAAAGTTCAGAATTATGAAAGACTGAATTACCAGATTTCTGTAATCAAAGATCAGTTTCCAACGATAACCGTAAATAATGCACCTGATAGTTTGAAAGTGAATAAGAACTTTGTTTTAGGTCAAGTTTCAGACGATTATGGATTGTCTAGACTACAAATCGTTTACTACCAGAAAGATACGCCGAATAGTGCTAAAAAAGCTACTATTAATGTTAAGAAAGATGTTTATGACCAGTTCGTATTTTCGTTTCCAAGCAATCTTCTGGTAGAAGAAGGGGTTTCGTATGAATACTATTTTGAGATTTTTGATAATGATGCCATTCACAAGTACAAGAGCACTAAGTCATCTGTATTCAGTAATCGGATTTCAACAGAAACAGAGAAGCAAGATGAAATGATGCAGCAACAAAATGACAATATTAACTCGTTAGCCAAGTCTTTAAAGGCGCAAGATAAGCAATTGAACGAAATGGATAAATTGCAGAAGATGGGCAAAGAAAAAGACAATCTAGAATACAAAGACCAACAGAAAGTAAACGATTTTATTCAGAAGCAAAAGCAGCAGGATGAGTTGATGAAGGAGTTTTCAGAGAAGATGAAAGACAATCTCGATAAATTCAAATCGGAAAAGAAAGACGAAAAGAAGGAAGCGCTTCAGGAACGATTAGAGAAGTCTAAAGAGGAAATTGAAAAGAATAAAAAACTATTGGAAGAGCTTCAAAAGTTGAATGACAAGATCAGCAAGGAAGAACTTTTTGAAAAGATGGAGAAATTCCAACAAGCAAGTAAGAACCAAACTAAAAGTTTAGAGCAATTGGTTGAATTAACCAAGCGTTATTATGTAGAAAAGAAAGCAAAACAAGTAGCCGAGAAAATGGATAAACTTGCCGAGAAGCAAGATAAGTTGGCGGAGAAGACTGATGAAAACAATGCAGACAAGCAGGACGAAATTAATAAGGAATTTGATAAACTTCAGGAAGAACTAAAAGAGTTGCAAAAAGAGAATAAGGAGTTAAAATCTCCAATGGATATGCCTAAAACAGAAGAGAAAGAAAAAAGTATTGATTCGGATTTAAAAGAGGCGAAAGACCAATTACAAAAGCAGCAAAAGGATAAAGCAAAACCTAAACAGAAAAGTGCTGCTAAGAAGATGAAGCAGATGAGTCAACAAATGCAGGAGCAAATGGATTCCGGCGGAATGGAACAAATGGAAGAGGATGTTGTGATGTTACGTCAGATTCTTGATAATCTTTTGGCGTACTCATTCTCTCAGGAAGATGTAATGAAGCAGTTTAAGAATCTGAGACGCGGTGCACCTTCATATAATAAGAACTTAAAAACGCAGCAGGATTTAAAACAACAGTTCAAACATGTTGACGACAGCTTATTTGCAATGTCGTTGCGTAATCCTAAAATTGCGGAAGATGTCACAAAGGAAATAGGTAACGTGCAATACAATGTTGATAGAGCCATTGAAAATTTAGCTGAGGCAAATGTTCCAAAGGGAAATTCATATCAGCAATATGCAGTCTCTGCGTCAAATAAATTAGCCGATTTTCTAAGTGATATTTTAAATGGTATGCAGATGCAAATGTCAGGTTCCGGTGCAGGAATGCCTAAACCAGGACAAGGACAAGGTCAGGGAATGCAACTGCCAGACATCATCAAAAAGCAAGAAGGTTTAGGTGAAAAAATGAAGAAGGGAATGAAGAAAGGTGATAAGCCCAGCGATGGTTCAGAAGGAGATAGTCCTGGGGAAACAGGAGGTCAAGGAAAAGAAGGGGGTAAAGATGGAAAAGGCCAAAATGGGAAAGGTCAAGGCGGAAATGGTAAGGGAGAAGGTCAAGGCGGAAACCAAAAAGGTGGTGAAAACGGACAAGACGGTGAAGGGGATGCCAAAGAAATAATGGAGATTTACAAAGAACAACAGCAACTGCGTGAAGCTTTGGAAAAAGAACTGAAGAAACAAGGTGTTGGCGGAAATGGTCAGAACGCCTTAGATCAAATGAAGCAAATTGAGAAGCAGTTATTAAATAAGGGGTTTAATAATGAAACACTTCAGAAGATTTTAAATCTAAAATACGAATTGTTGAAGTTGGAAAAAGCAGTGCAGCAACAAGGCGAAGATAAGAAGCGGCAGTCGGAAACTAACAGGAAAGAATATAACAATCAGGCCAATGCATTACCAGCACGTCTTCAAGAATATTTGAATAGTATTGAAATTTTAAATAGACAAAGCTTACCTTTGCGCTCCAATTTTAACCAGAAGGTTCAAGAATACTTTAAAACCAATGATTAGTTTTAATTACGAGTTAGATTTCAAACTAGAAGACGAAACAATTTATTCAGACTGGATTTCCAAAGTCATTAGCTCTGAAAATAGGGATGAAGGCGAGATAAACTACATCTTCTGCGACGACGATTATTTGATTGAATTAAACCAGAAGTATTTGGATCATGACACGTTAACTGACGTGATCAGCTTTGATTATTCTGAAGGAAATGAGCTACATGGTGATATTTTCATTTCTATAGAAAGAGTTCGCGATAATGCAGCAGATTTCAAGGTTGCTTTCGATGAAGAGTTAAAACGGGTTTTGGTTCATGGAGTTTTGCATTACTGCGGGTACAAAGATAAAAGCGAGCGGGACGAAATATTAATGCGTCAAAAAGAAGAAGAAAAAATGAAGTTGTTCCACGTGAAACATAATTAAATGTTTTTAGAAAAATACGATATTATAGTAGTAGGTGCTGGTCATGCAGGTTGTGAAGCGGCCGCAGCATCAGCCAATTTGGGTTGTAGCACTTTGTTGGTTACAATGAGTTTACAAAACATTGCGCAAATGTCATGCAATCCAGCAATGGGCGGAATTGCAAAAGGACAAATTGTGCGCGAGATTGATGCATTGGGTGGCTATTCAGGAATTATTTCGGATACTACAGCCATTCAATTTAAAATGTTGAACAAATCAAAAGGTCCAGCAATGTGGTCGCCAAGGGTGCAATCCGACCGAATGCGTTTTGCTGAAGAATGGCGTTTGCGATTGGAGCAAACCCCAAACCTAGATTTTTATCAGGAAATGGTCAAAGGCCTTTTGATTAAGAATAATAAAATTGAAGGAATTGTAACTTCACTCGGAATTGAAATCAAAGCCAAAACGGTCGTACTTACTAATGGAACCTTCCTTAACGGATTAATCCATATTGGGGATAAACAATTTGGAGGGGGAAGAGCAGGTGAAAGCGCTGCTTACGGAATTACCGATGATTTAGTTAAAGTGGGATTCGAAGCTGGAAGGATGAAAACTGGAACGCCGCCGCGAGTTGATGGTCGTTCATTGGATTATTCTAAGATGAGAGAAGAAGCAGGGGATGCGATTCCAGATAAGTTTTCGTATTCAGATGAAACCAAACCGTTGACGGTTCAAAAGTCGTGTCACATGACTTATACGTCAACCGAAGTGCATAATATTCTACGAGAAGGTTTTGATCGTTCGCCAATGTTTAACGGTAGAATTAAAAGTGTCGGGCCAAGATATTGTCCATCCATAGAAGATAAGATTAATCGCTTTGCAGATAAAGATAGACATCAACTGTTTGTTGAGCCAGAAGGATGGAATACGGTGGAGGTTTATGTAAACGGATTTTCTACCTCTTTACCAGAAGATATTCAGTTTAAAGCATTACGTTCTGTAGAAGGTTTTGAGAAAGTTAAATTCTTTCGCCCTGGATATGCAATTGAATACGATTATTTTCCACCAACTCAATTAAAGCATACACTTGAAACGAAGTTGGTAGAAGGTCTGTATTTTGCTGGACAAATTAACGGCACGACAGGATATGAAGAAGCGGCATCGCAAGGAATGATGGCCGGAATTAATGCTGCATTAAAAGTTAAAGAACAACAACCCATGATTCTGCGTCGTGACGAAGCTTATATTGGAGTTTTGATTGACGATTTAATTACGAAAGGAACCGAAGAGCCCTATAGAATGTTTACATCACGTGCGGAATACCGAACCTTATTGCGTCAAGATAATGCCGATTTTAGATTGACTCCAAAGGCTTATGAAATTGGTTTAGCTTCTGAAAAAAGACTACGTCGAATGGAACACAAGTTTAATGAAAGTGAAAAGATGGTCAATTTTTTCAAAGAAACAAGTGTTACTACAGAAGAAGCAAATCCTATTTTAGAAGCTAAAGGAAGTTCACTAATGGTTCAATCGGATAAAATGTTTAAAGTGTTTTCGCGTCCACAAATTGAGCTGGATGATTTCTTAAAGTTTGAAAAAGTAAAAGAATATGTTGTCACAAATGATCTCGATAAAGAGATTATTGAGCAAGCAGAAATTCAAGTTAAATATTCTGGTTATATTGAAAAAGAAAGAAGTAATGCGGAAAAATTAATCCGTTTAGAAGATATTAAAATTCCAGAGAATTTCGATTTTCATAAGATTAAGTCAATGTCGATAGAAGCAAAGCAAAAACTAACTGCTATTCGACCTGTAACGATTTCACAAGCATCCAGAATCAGCGGGGTTTCTCCGTCAGACATATCCGTTTTATTAATTTACATGGGAAGATGATATCAAATATTAAATATTTGATATCATATATCTAAAATCTAATAGTAAATGTTCCACGTGAAACTTAGTTTCGCAAGCCTTATCAATAAACAGTTTTATGAGTTTTCAGAACAATATTTTTTTTAAAAAAGTCAAAGACTATTCCGTTTCAAAGGAGATTTTTGAATTGCACCACAACCCAGAATATGATTTATTAATCACGTTTCCGAAACCTAGTTTAGAAAGGTTACCAAGCTATTACGAAAGCGAAGATTATATTTCACATACAGACGGCAAACGTTCTTTGTTTGAAAGAATGTACCACACGATTAAAAATAGGGCACTTAAAAACAAAGTAAAATTAATCAATGCACAATCTGAAAAAGGAAAACTTTTAGATATTGGAGCTGGAACGGGAGACTTTTTAGTTGTTGCGAAAAAAGATGGTTGGAATACCACTGGAATTGAACCGAGCGCAAAAGCAAAAGGAATAGCCATTTCAAAGGGTGTTAATTTTGCCGATACGCTTTCGGATTTAAAAAGTCATTCCTTTGATATAATTACGATGTGGCATGTTTTAGAACACGTTCCAAATTTAGACGAATATATTCTAGAATTGAAAAGGTTATTAAAACCAACCGGAACAATTTTAATTGCAGTTCCAAATTTCAAATCTTTCGATGCTGAATATTATGGCAGATTTTGGGCAGCTTATGACGTGCCAAGGCATATTTGGCACTTCTCGAAAACAGCGATTCAAAAATTATTTTCCGAGAAAGAAATGAATTTGGTTGCTGTGCTTCCAATGAAATTTGATAGTTTTTATGTGAGCTTATTATCTGAAAAGTACAAAACAGGCAAGATGAATTTTATAAGAGCTTTTTTCGTTGGTTTGAAATCAAATATGAACGGAAAACAAACAAAAGAGTATTCATCACATATTTATGTGATCAAAAACTAGTAAAAAGCATTATAAAGGACGCTGCTTAATTGTTTGAATTTGTTTTATCCATCAAGTCTGCCAAAACAAAAAGTTCTTTTAAAACGCTTTATTTGCAGTCTAAAGCAATAGTTAAATATTATTACTATTTTTTATCCAATAATTTAAACTTATAACTCCAAAAACCTCATAAATTCAATTTCAAATTATTGAATTTTATTTTTTACTTTTGAACTCGAAATTAAATTAATTAAATCATGATTAAAAAAACAGTTATCCTTTTTGCATTTGCAATCGCATTTATTTCTTGTAATAAAACAACAGAAACAAAAGAATTTAAAACAGCTTATATTGATACTTCTAAATTAATGGAAGAATCAACGGAAGCGAAGGACATCGAAGCAAAATACAAAGACAAAGCGAAAGTTATGGGAAACCAACTTGAAGCCGAAGTGGCTCGTTTCAAATCGGAAGCTGCAAGTTTTAGACAAAATGCACAGGCAAACGGTCAAGCTTGGGCACAACAAAAAGGAACAGAATTGCAAAAAAGAGAGCAGGAATTAAACTATGCGCAGCAAGCAATGTTGCAGCAATTGCAACAAGAAAGTGGCGTTGAAATGGACTCTTTAGTTAAGAGTTATAGAAATGTTATTAAAGAATTCGGGAAAGAAAAAAAGTTTGATTATGTATACGGAACTGGTGAAGCTGCCTCTATTCTCTACGCAAAAGACAGTTATGATATTTCTAAAGAAATAATCAAAATGGTCAATGACAAATACAAATCGACTGATAAAAAAGAAGCAGTATCTAAAGAAGAACCCGCTAAGGAAGCTAAGAAATAATACTTCAGATTAAAAATTAAAAATGCCTTCTAAACGGAAGGTATTTTTTTTGCCTCTAATCTTCTATATTGAAACACAATGTTTTATATTTGTTATTCTATAAAATATAAGCCAAATGCAAGAAATTTCAGCCGAAGCAAACTACGTTTTGCAATTCATTAATCAAACCAACCGCTCCATTTTTCTCACAGGAAAAGCAGGAACTGGAAAAACTACTCTTCTTAAAGAAATCATCGCATCAACGCACAAAAATTGTGTTGTGGTCGCGCCAACGGGAATCGCGGCACTTAATGCTGGCGGCGTTACGATTCACTCTATGTTTCAACTTCCTTTTGGAGGATTTATTCCCGAAAATAATGTCGATCCTCATTTCTCTGAAACGGTTAAATTCGAATCTAAGGATACCTTACGCCGCCACTTTAAAATGAGCGCGGTGAAAAGAGCAGTAATTCAGAATATGGAATTGCTTATCATTGATGAAGTCAGCATGTTGCGGTCGGACTTGATGGATGCAATCGATTTTATGTTGCAAAGTGTTCGGAAGAAAAAGCACGCTTTTGGCGGAATTCAAGTACTTTTCATTGGAGATTTACTCCAGCTTCCACCCGTAATCCGAGACGAAGAATGGCGAACTTTACGCAAGTATTACAGGGGAAAATTCTTCTTTCATTCACATGTAGTACAAGAAAATCCACCTTTATATATTGAGTTATCTAAGATATTTCGACAATCAGATGAAACCTTTATTGATTTACTTAATAATCTAAGAAACAATAGGATAACTACTGAAAATGTTAATTTTTTAAACAAATTTGTTCAACCTAACTTTGATTTAAAAACCAATAAAGGCTATATCACATTAACTACACATAACAACAAAGCCGATACCATAAACACCCAGTCGCTGAATGATTTAGATGGAATTTGCAAAAGATATAAAGCTCAAATTGTAGATGATTTTCCCGAAAAAATATTTCCGTTAGAAGAATATCTTGAGTTGAAAGTAGGCGCGCAAATTATGTTTATCAAAAACGATTTGTCTTTTGAAAAGAAATTTTTCAACGGAAAAATGGGTTTTATAAAATCAATTACTGCAGAAGAAATTTGGGTTCATTTTCCGGATGAAAACGTAACTATTGAAGTCGAACGATACGAATGGCAAAACATCCGCTATTATGTAAATCCAATGACGAAAGAAATTGAAGAAGAAGTTTTGGGAACTTTTGTCCATTATCCCATAAAATTAGCTTGGGCAATTACTGTTCATAAAAGCCAAGGTTTAACTTTTGATAAAGCAGCGTTGGATGTTTCGCAAGTTTTCCTTCCGGGACAAGCCTATGTTGCGCTTTCCCGTTTGCGTTCGTTAGACGGCTTAATTTTGCTTTCTCCGTTACAAATGAATGGCATTTCGAATGATGATGATGTTATGGATTATGCAACAAACAAAGCCTCTACGGATATTCTGCAAGAAGCATTGCGAAAAGAAACCAAGAATTTCATACACAACTACCTGAAAGAGACTTTTAATTGGTCAGCAATGGCACAAGAATGGCGCAATCATAAATTCAGTTATCTCGATAGTGATGTGTCTGCAAAATCAAAACACAGCAATTGGGCAGTGCAGCAACTCGAATTTTGCGAAGCTTTGATGGATCCTTCCGCCAAATTTATGTCGCAATTGGATAAGTTATTCCGTGAGGAAAATGTAGATTTCAACTTTATAAATGATAGAATTCAGTCAGCATACACTTATTTTTATGACAAACTTGATGCGCTTGTCTATCAGGTTTTGTACAAAATTGAAGAAGTAAAACGTATAAAATTAGTTAAACAATTTTACGAAGAATTATTGGTTTTAGAAGAAATTCAGACCAATGCTATTTTACGTTTGATGAAAGCTAAAAAACTAGTTGAAATTGTTTTAGCCGAAAAAACAATGAATAAGGAAAGCTTGAACATTCCCGAAATCATGAATTATAAGCGAATCAAATTAGAACGGATTTCAGAAGATTTCAAGAAAAATAATCTGAATTTAATAGAAGAAACCGAAGGCCTAAGTTACTATCAACCAAAGAAAAAGAAATCGGAAAAAGTAGTCAAAAAGCCAACGACTCAAATTACATATGAACTTTGGACAGATAAAAATTCTATTGAAGAAATTGCATTTTTAAGAAAACTTACGGTCGGAACCATTATGGGCCATTTTACCAAACTCATTCAAGATAAAAAAGTTGACATCAACGCTATTTTCCCAGAAGACAAAATTAAAGCTTTAGAAAAAGTGTTTAAAAATCACAAAGAAGAATCCCTAAATCCGTTAAAAGAAAAGGTAGGAGAACAATTTTCTTGGGATGAATTAAGAATGTTTAAAGCAAGTTTGAATTAAAGAGCGTAAGATTTCTAATGACTCATCAAGCAAACTGCAATAATTGCCGGAACAAAATAGATTGCAATAGTTCTTGCGCCATCATAATCCTTTGCTAAACGTTGTCCTAAGAGTAATAAAATCAATGTAATACAAGAAAAAATGGAACCATAACGACCAAAAGAATCATCAACCCCATGAGTTACCAACATCTGCGCAACGCCACATAAACATAAAACTCCAGTGATTAATTCTAAAATTAAAATAATTCCCAAAGAAGCCGGAACATTATTTTTTAATAACGAAGTATTAGCAAAATGTCCTTTTAACCAATCCACGTTTCCTTGCCAGCCAAAAACTTTATCGTAAGCTGATTGAATAAAGGTTACGGTTAAAAAAAGCAATACTAAAATTGAAGCTGTTGTATACATAAGTTCCTATTTTTTATGAATTAATCGGGTTAATTTTATTGATAAGTCGGTTAAAATAATTTTGGCATTTCCGTTGCGTTCAATATGATAAATGGCATCTGAAAGTTCGGTAAAAATAAGTGATATATTGTTTCCGTTTACAAAGGGTGCAAACTTAGCGATAGAAAAATTCTCCACTTTAGGCTCAACATACACCAATGATTTAGTTTCATAATTATAAAGCAAAGCTTGTCGGAACATAACAATGCAATAGTTCAAAAACTGTTTTTGTCCTTCGCGACCCAATCCTGCAATTTCTTCGCTCCACGAAATTAAATCCTGAATTGCCGCAGCATTTCCTTTCGCTCTAAATGCCGCACGAACCCAATCAACAAACCATTTTTCAAAAGGCAATTCGTCGGTATCATTGTTTACAATATGCATCGCTTTATTATAATTTCCTTGTGCTTGATGCGCCACTTTACTCGCCGATGAATCATCTAAAAAGTACTTTTCTTTCAACGCTTTTGTAATAACAGTTTCAGGCAAGGCACCAAAATGCAATACTTGACAACGCGAACGAATGGTTTGAATAATATCTTCTTCGTTTTCAGAAATCAGCAAAAACAATGTTTTTTCAGGCGGTTCTTCAAGTAATTTTAATAATTTATTGGAAGCAGATATGTTCATTTTGTCAGCCATCCAAACAATCATGATTTTATAACCGCCTTCATAAGATTTTAATGCTAAAGACTTTAAAATATCCTGCGCGTCTTCAACACGAATTTCACCTTGTTTATTTTGTACGCCCAAATGTTTGTACCAATCAAATAAACTTCCATATGGATTTTCAATAACAAACTCACGCCAATCCCTTATAAAATCAGCACTTTTTGGTTTGGTTTTTACGTCGTCATTGGTAACATTCGGATAAATAAAATGCATATCCGGATGCGAGAGTGTTTGAAATTTTAAATTACAACTTTCATTTCCGCCACTGTTTTCGTTTCCGATATTAGTGCAAAGTACAAATTGAGAATACGCAATAGCCATAGCCAAAGTGCCGCAACCTTCGGGGCCAATAAATAATTGTGCGTGTGGAATCCTTCCCAAAGTCGCACTTTTTACGAGATGATTTTTTATGTAATCTTGTCCAAGAATATCTGAAAACTGCATTGCGCAAATATAAAAGAAAATTTTTGCTAATGGTAAATCCGTTTTATCATATTAAAACAAAGCATTAGAAATTTAACTATCAAAATCCAGTTTTCTATTAGATTGAAAATAAACTTTTTACACCTTAAAATTTCCTTAAGAAACATCGATAAAAACACAAAAACCATCGATGAAAGTAAATTTTATTATATTTGCAATATTGCAAAACCAATTGATTCCTAAATGAAAACCCTTAAAGATTTTAATTTCAAAGCCAAAAAAGCAATAATTCGAGTTGATTTCAATGTGCCATTAGATGAGAATTTTAAGGTAACCGATGCCTCCCGAATTGAAGCTGCAAAGCCAACTATAGATGCTATTCTAGCTGATGGAGGAAGTGTTATTTTGATGTCGCATTTGGGAAGACCAAAAGGAAAAGAAGATCAATATTCGTTACGACATATTGTTGCAAAAGTTTCGGAAGTACTGGGTGTAAATGTCCAATTTGCTTCAGATTGTAGAGGCGAAAAAGCTGAAAATGCAGCTAAAAATCTAAAACCAGGCGAAGTTTTATTATTAGAAAACTTACGTTTTTATAAAGAAGAAGAAGCTGGAGATGAAGATTTTGCTAAAGAATTGGCTTCTCTTGGTGATATTTATGTGAATGACGCTTTTGGAACTGCGCATAGAGCACATGCTTCCACAACAATAATAGCTAAGTATTTTCCAGACCATAAATGTTTTGGTTTACTAATGGCTAAAGAAATAGAAAGTCTGAACAGAGTTTTAAATAACTCAGAAAAGCCCGTAACTGCAGTTCTTGGAGGTTCTAAAGTTTCTTCAAAAATTACCGTTATTGAGAATATTTTAGACAAAGTCGATCACATGATAATTGGCGGAGGAATGACATTCACCTTTGTAAAAGCATTAGGCGGAAAAATTGGAAACTCGATCTGTGAAGACGATAAGCAAGAATTAGCCTTAGAAATTTTACGTTTGGCAAAAGAAAAAAATGTACAAATTCATATTCCCATTGATGTTGTTGCTGCGGATAGATTTTCAAATGATGCCAATACACAAATAGTGGACGTTAACGAAATTCCTGATGGATGGCAAGGTCTAGACGCCGGACCAAAATCATTAGAAAATTTCAGAAAAGTGATCATGGAATCGAAAACAATTTTGTGGAACGGACCCTTAGGTGTTTTTGAAATGGAAAATTTTGCAAAAGGAACAATAACATTAGGAAATTATATTGCTGAAGCTACAAAAAACGGTGCTTTCTCACTAGTTGGTGGCGGAGATTCTGTAGCGGCGGTAAAGCAATTCGGATTGGAAGATAAAATGAGTTACGTGTCTACGGGCGGCGGCGCCATGTTAGAAATGTTAGAAGGAAAAGTTTTGCCGGGAATTGCTGCGATTTTAAGTTAAAGTTTTACTGTTGCACAATAATATATAGTATCCAGCGTTATTAATTCAGTACAATTAATAACAGACAAATTTGAAAAATACCACTTTACAAAAATAAAGTTATGACTATAAAAAAAATAACATCATTAGCATTGATTTTGGTTTCTTCAGCAATTTTTGCTCAGGATTCAGTTGATGCAACTCTAGTAAAAAAAGAACCACTAACTAGAAGAGAAGTTTTAGATTCAATCAAAGCTACTTTCGTTCATGACAACATTGCTTCTTGCATTGACAGTTTGTGGATGAAGGAAATGGTGAGTTTGGATTTGTATAACGATTTGACAACAGATATCAAGAATATTGATGTGGATCAGAAAGTGGATTATGAATTACCAACCGAACTTTTGAAAGAAAGACTGAAGAAAATGGATGAGAAATCACCATTTAATATCGAGTACAACGTTGGTTTAGAAAACGTAATTAAGTCGTTTCTAAAAAACCGAAAACGATCTTTTGAACGCTTAATGGGTGTTTCTCAGTATTACTTTCCAATATTTGAAGAATCTTTAGCAGCACAAAATATTCCATTAGAAATTAAATATTTAGCCGTTGTAGAATCAGCATTGAATCCAAGAGCCGTTTCAAGAGTTGGCGCAACAGGTTTGTGGCAGTTTATGTACCAAACCGGAAAACAATATAATCTAGATATCAATTCCTATGTTGACGATAGAAATGACCCTGTAAAATCGAGTAAGGCTGCAACACAATACATGACCAATATGTACAAGATTTTTGGTGATTGGGATTTAGTTTTAGCTTCTTATAATTCTGGACCAGGAAATGTTGCAAAAGCGATAAGACGTTCCGGAGGACAACAGAATTATTGGAACATTAGAAAAAATTTACCTAAAGAAACGCAAGGATATCTTCCCGCATTCTTAGCTACAATGTACATTTTTGAATACCACAAAGAACACGGAATTGTTCCAGACAAAGCGATAGCGAATCATTTTGCTACGGATACCGTAATGATTAAGAACGCAATGACTTTCAAACAAATTTCTGATTTGCTTGATGTTCCTGTAGCTGAATTACAATTCTTAAATCCATCGTTCAAAAGAGAAGTAGTTCCTTATATCACGGGAGAAAATCACTATTTGAGATTGCCAATTAATAAAGTGGCGGTATTTACTTCAAATGAAGATAAGATTTATGCATACTTGAATTACGAATCATCCAAAAGAGAAAGACCCTACGAAAGCGTTTTGGCATCAAGAAATAACGGTGATAACTCTAGTAATGAAGTAACAGTTTCAAGAATTAAATATCATAAAGTTAGAAAAGGCGATAGTCTCAGTGAGATTTCAGATAAGTATGGCATTAGCATGACCAATCTTAAAAAATGGAACCATCTCAAAAGCAGTAAAGCACCACTAGGTAGAAATTTAAAAATCTATACGACTGAAGCTCTTGCATCGCACAGTAAGAAAACAACTAAACAAGATACCATTTCAGTAAAAGAATCGACTGCGATTGCTTCGACTTCTGGAAAAACATTTAAAGAAGAAAAAGTAGTTTCTTTTAAAGATGTTGTGAAAATGCATAAAGTAAAAAGAGGTGATAATCTTGGAGAAATCTCCCATAAATACGGAGTTTCTGTTGCTGAAATAAAAAAATGGAATAAACTTAAAGGAAGCAACATTGTTCCGGGAAAAAGTTTGAAAATCATTAAAAACGAAAGAGTCGTAACTACCGTTAGAAAAGAAGTTAAAGCGGACAAAAATGTCGAAACTGCTGTAGCTTCAAATGATGGTGACAAACCAAGCGATTTTTATGTTGTTGAAAGAGGTGATAACTTGTTCAGCATTGCCAAAAGGTTCAATGTTAGTTTGGAAGATCTTAAAAAATGGAACAATCTGGATGATTTAAACGTTGATCAAGGAATAAAATTAACTTTAACAGATAGTGATGCTTCAGTTAAAGATGCAATAAATAAAGCAGAAGTTAAAGTTACAGAGCACGTTGTGGCAAAAGGAGAAAACTTAGGATCCATAGCTAGAAAATTTGATGTTGCTGTTTCGGATATTAAAGATTGGAACAATTTACAAGACAATAATATTCAACTTGGAGTTAAGCTTATAGTTGGAAAAAAATACATGATTTCGTCAGATAGCAAAAACGGTGTAGCCAAAAATGAAAGTATGGCCGCTAACGATAGAAATCAAGTTAAATTGTATTACGTTAAAAAAGGCGATTCATTGTACAGTATCTCCAAAAAATATCCCGGGGTTTCAATTTCTGATTTAAAAAAATGGAACGGAATTAATAATGAAAGTTTAAAAGCCGGCATGAAATTAAAAATTAACGGTTAATCCGAAAATCTTATTTAAATTTGGGTTTTATTTCAGTTATGAATAAAACCCTTTTTTTATGGCTTTTTGTAGCTTGTTTTGCCGCTTCCTGCTCTTTTAATAAAGACAAGCTTGAGGGTTCTTCAGCGGCTATAAACACCATTTCTGTAATCATTGATGATCAGCTCTGGAATAGTGAGATTGGTGATAGTATCCGAAATAAATTTGCATCGCCAGTTTTGGGGTTACCGCAAGAAGAGCCCTTATTTTCTATCAATCAATATCCTGTAAAACTTTTTGAAGGCTTCTCCACTGATTGCCGCAATATTATTATTGTCAAAAAAGAGAATGAAAATATATTTGAAGTTAAGAAAAATGAATTTGCTGCACCACAAAATGCTTTTCATATTTCTGGAAAAACGTCTTTGGACATAATAGAAATTCTTGAAAAAAATACGCCTGAAATTATCAAAAGGATGAAAGCGATTGAAATTGCGCAAAATCAAAAAATCTTTAAAGATTCAATAATTGATATCAAAAAAATCCAAAGAAAATTTAATATCGATTTACTTATTCCATCCAAATACGAATACGTAATGCGTCGAAAAAATTTCATTTGGCTCAAAAACGAGATCGTCAGCGGGAATAATAGCCTACTCATTTATCAAATTCCATTAGAAAGTATCAATCCCAATAATCCAGTCAATGATATTATCAGAGTTAGAGATTCTATCGGAAGATTATACATTCATGGCTCGGCATACAGTACGCAGATGGTGACAGAAAAAGCCTATTCACCTTATTTCTCCAGAGTAAAATTAGCTGGAAATAGTGCCTATGAAACCAAAGGAACTTGGCAGATGAAAAACGATTTTATGTCGGGACCCTTTATAAATTATATGATTTTTGACAAAGCACATAAGCGAATTTTGGTGCTCGAAGGGTTTTCTTATGCGCCTTCAAAAGCAAAACGAGATTTGATGTTCGAATTAGAAGCAATTATCAAATCCTTAAAAATAAAAAAATAGCAATGGACGTTAAATGGAAAATAAAGCGATTTGAAGCACTTTCTGTATTCGAACTATATAATATAATGCAATTACGCAGTGAAGTCTTTGTAGTCGAGCAAAATTGTGTTTATCAGGATGTGGATGGTAAAGATGAGAAAGCTTTACATCTGATTGCAGAAGATCAAGGTATAACTGTTGCTTATTGCCGTTTGTTTAAACCAAATGAGTATTTTACTGAAGCTTCAATCGGTCGTGTTATTGTAAAAGCTAGTCATCGTGATCAAAAACTGGGACATATCTTAATGAAAGAAGCTATTGAAGTTGTAAAAGTCGAATTCAATGAAACCAAAATCACGATTTCAGCACAATTGTATCTGAAAAAATTCTACGAAAGCCACGGATTTATTCAAACTAGCGAAACTTATCTGGAAGATGATATTCCGCATATAGAAATGAAGCGAAGTTAAATTCCGCTTATAACCAATTCCACTCTTCGGTCGTACTGCGTTCCTTTTCCAAGTGGAACTGTATTTCCATATCCTTTGAACGTCATTCTGTCTTTTGGGACACGTTTAAAAATCAAATATTTATAAACCGATTGCGCACGGTTTGTAGACAACTGACGCTTTTTGGTATCCATATCAATCGCTTCTTTCTGATAGGGTGGCGTGCAACAAACGTGTCCTTGAATTTCGAATTTTAGGTGTTTGTATTTTAACAATAAACGTGCAATTTTATCCAAATCTGTTTTCGATTTAAATTCCAGTTTACTGCTTCCTCTTTGAAACAGAACATTTTCAAGATAAATATGATCGCCAACAATATGGTTTTTCTGAATGGTAGTATAAAAACCTGGAATTATAATTTTCGGCAGCGGTTTCATGTTCAAAACTACATCTACTCGACGGTTTTTAGAACGTTTTTCCGGAAGATTTTCTACAATGTCATCGTCTATCAGAATTCTTCCTTTGCCTTCAATGGTAACGATAATTTTATTTCGGATTCCATTCTCAATGAATTTTTCCTGAATTGCTGTAGCTCTTTTTGTCGATAATTTATAATTGTAGGCTTCTTTTCCAACATCATCCGTATAACCATAAATTTGGATGGATTCGATTCGGGTAGAATCGGTATTTTTAATAAAATCAACAACTTCACTAATTTGTTTTTCATTCAAGCCAAATTTAGCAGACTCAAAATAAACAGAGTGAACGATTTCTTCTTGTGCTTGAAGAAATCCGAAAAATAAAAGCGGTAGATATTTTAAAAACTTCATATTAAATCTTCAAAATGGTATTGTATTGCGACTTGTCATTCAGTACTTCTATAGATTTTTTAATTTCGAAATTATTTTTGATATAAAATTGATACAATCCTTCTTTATATTGGTATCTTTTGATGATTTCGTCTAAAAGTAAATTCTTAATTTCTTTCTGATTTTTATCAATCAACGTCTCTTCACTTTTTTCTAATGCGGTCAACAACTGCTGATATTCTGTTGCAATTGCTGCGTCAACATTTTCTTTTTTAGCTTTTTCCAAAGTGTTTTTCAAAGCGATCTCTGTTTCAGTATCTAATGAAATCTTCTCTCTTTTAATAAAGGATTTAAAATCGGCTAAATCAGCATCTGAAATGCTTGGGATTTTAGTTCCAAGAGTTGGATTTTTATAATAAAAATTGGTAGCGTAATTAAAAATAGCATCATTTTTTTGCAAAGCTTCTGCAATAGCACTCGTTTTCGTGTTTTCCAAAACTACATCGGGTAAAATTCCACCACCGTCGTAAACGGTTCTTCCTTTTTGGGTTTTAAACGCGTTGAAGTTTTTCTCTTCTTTTCGGATGGCTTTTCCGTTTTTATCTTTATGTCCGTAATCCAATGCTTGAATGCATCTTCCGGATGGCGTATAGTATTTAGAAATCGTCACTTTGACCTGGGTTCCATATGTCATGTCAATCGGACGTTGTACCAATCCTTTTCCGAAACTTCTACTTCCTACAATAACCGCTCGGTCCAAATCTTGCAAAGCGCCCGATACAATTTCAGATGCCGAAGCACTTTTTCCATCTACAATTACTACCAGTGGAATTTCGGTATCAAACGGTTCGCGTGTAGTTTTATTGGTATTATTATATTTAGTATTTTTCGATTTGGTCGTTACAATAATTTCACCCTTTGCTACAAATAGATTACATACGTTCACCGCTTCATGCAATAATCCGCCCGGATTTCCGCGCAAGTCTAGAATAATTTGTTTAGCACCATCATTTTTTAATTTTTCTAATGCTTCTTTGGTTTCCGATGAAGCTTTGGCATTGAATTGTGACAATACGATATAACCCGTTTTATCATCTGCCATGCCATAAAATGGAACCGCTTTTATGGCAACTTCGTCAAGAATCAATTGCGTACTCATTGATTTTCCTTGGCGTAAATATTTAATGTCGATTTTTGTGCCTTTAGCGCCTTTTGTCAATTGGGAGGCATCGTCTTTGAAATCTGCTAAAAGTACATCGCCTATTTGAATAATTTCATCACCGGCGCGCAATCCGGCTTTATCTGCAGGATAATCTTTGTAAGGTTCTCTGATAATAAGTTTATCTTCCTTGCGCGTAATCATTGCGCCAATTCCAGTATATTCTCCTGTATTGTTTATCTTGAATCGAATAACATCTTGTTCGTTAAAATAATTGGTATACGGATCCAAATCGGCCAACATGCTTTTAATAGCTTTGTCCATTAATTCCGCTGGATTGGTCTCGTCAACATAGTTCTGATTAACGGTTTTGAAAAGTGTCGTGAAGATTTCAATTTGCTTTGAAATTTCAAAAAAATCATCCTTAAAACTTACACCAACAAATAGAAAAACACTCAATACGGCTGGAATAATATATCTTTTTTTAATTTTCGATAACATCATTTTTATTTTTTCTTTTAAATCTTTTTCTAATTAGAATGAACAAGACGACTAAAGTAACAATAACTGGCCAAATTCCTAACAACGTTATGAAGAAATTTGTAATCCCATTAAAGCCTGATACTATGGCATTGCCAATTCTTCCACCGTAAGAAACTGTTGCTTTACTGCCTTTTGCAATGGGTTTGTAAAACTCAAGGGTTAAAGTGCTCATAGCAACTTTGTTTTGAAGGTATTTTAGTCGACCTTCTTTGGCTTCTATTTCTTCTCGAATTTCTGAAAGCTGCTTCTCTATTTCAAGCATTTCCGATACTTTAGTAGCCTTTTTCAAAAGTTCATAATAGCGCTCTTCTAAAACTTTTTTTGTTTTTATTCGGGAAACAACGTCTATGTACTCTTCTGTAACGTCCTCTGAGGAGATGTCTTTTCGGTCAAAATAGCTTACCCCTTTTGAAATTTCCGAAATAAAAGCGTCAAAGTTTTCATTAGGAATACGGATGTAAACGGTTCGCGAAAGTTGATAATCGTCATTAGATTGCGAATCATTTTTAATAAAGGATTTGTATTTCTTTGTGGCAGATAAAATTTGATTGTAAGTCTTATCTAAATCATCTGTTTGAAATCGAAAATTTCCACTTTTAATGATTTTCGATTCGATGTTTTCCACTTTTGGTGGAAGTTTTAACTCCATCTTATCATTAGAATAAGTTTCCTGATCAATAACGGCTACTGCTGCAGTATCAGCCGCTGAAAGAGAAACCATCTGAATAGCTGATTCAGCATTGGCATCAGGTTGATTGCAGGAAACAAAAAGGGAAATTAGGATAGTATAAATTAGAACAGCTGTTTTCATAACAAGTTGGTTTTACTAAAAAAACGTATAATCTTCTAATTTATTGTGTACTAGGATTTTTAGGATTTATTTTTCTCTTCCCAGGTCGCTTTGGTGAACTTTTCAAAAAGTTGGATCGTCTTTTCATTAATTTCCTGATAAGACAATTTATCTTTCGTTTGATAAAAAAGCATGCAACAGTATTTTGTTTCAAGATTTTCAGTTAACAACTGTTTGTTTAACCGATAAGTTTCGCGAAGAACACGCTTAAAATAGTTCCGGTCAACGGCGTGTTTGAAATATTTCTTAGAAACGGATACACCCATTTTCAGCGGAACATCATCCTCAAAATCGTGAGCCACATAAACCAATCGCAAAGGGTATTTACTCACAGATTTTCCTTGAGTAAATAAGGAATCAATGATTTTTTTACTTTTAAGTTTTTCTGCTGCCGGATAGGAAAAATCCATTTTTAATTAAGACTGTAGATGTTATAAACAAATTTCACTTCGTTATAGGTGATGTAAAATTGTATTCTATTATTCTCTTTTTTCTTGGTAATAATTAATATGGTGCACTTTGAAAACTTATTGTCCACGCATTCAAACGGAACGATATTTACTTCTTCATTATCAGTGATTTCACCATAAGCCTTAATTTTGAAAGACTGTATTTCAGAAGAATTAACAGTAATCAAATCTTTCTTTGGATCAAGTGTAATTAAAACTTTAGCATTAACAAAATCGGACCATTCGTTCCAAGTACCAGTGTCTTTTTTATCAGTGTAACTTACACTGCTGGTTTGAAAACGAATTGGTTGGGCAGCAGTTTTTTGTATTCCAAAGTTTAGGGCAATTAAAAAGAAAAAGATTTTCAAGTAGTTCATAGTGAAAAATATTTGTGGTAAATCTACAAATTCTATTCTAAAAAAAACGAACCGTAAAAGTTCGCTTTTATATTTATTTTACTTCAAAAATATTATTGTCTCTTTTCACATCGGTCATTAAGGTGCTTGGGTCAATGGTTACCTTTTTAATATCCGCTTTGGCTCTCGGAATTTCAAAGAAATAATTCGGATTCGCCCACGGCCAATCGGCTAAAATAGTTCGCTTAATTTCCGGAGTCGGATTTTCTTTTTCGAAAAGCATCATGCGTAACGGTATATAGAAAGTCTCTTTGGAGCCGTCTTTATATTCAACCAGAATATCCATTGGCATTGGAGTTCTCCCAATTCTTTCTAATGAAATACCTGTTCTTTGAACTCCTTCCGTTGCTGATTCTACATTTTTTATTCCATAATCTATAGTGTTCAAAGTTTCCGTCCAATCGGTTAAATACCAATCTAAATTTGCTCCCGAAACTTTTTCGGCAGTGCGCTTGATGTCGTTAGGTGTTGGATGTTTAAACTTGAATTCTTTATAAAAACGTTTCAATGTTTTACGGGTATTTTCCTTTCCAATAAGATATTCCAATTGTGTTAAGAAAAGTGCGCCTTTATAATACGCAGCCGTACTGTAACTTTTATTAAGGTCAAATCGGTCGCCTTGCGTTGATAAAGGTTGTTCCTTGCCCGATTCGACTAAACTATAATAAGCGGTATAGAAAGATTTAAATGGATTTTCATCTTTTTTTACCGGAATTTCGTTCAAAGCCAAATACTCAATATAAGTTGAGAAACCTTCATCCATCCAAGGATGCTTAGATTCATTAGAAGCTAAAACGTGCTGAAACCAAGAATGTGCTAATTCATGTGGCGCTGCTTTCAACATGCCTTCTGCAGTTCCCGTTCCAAGCATTAGCGTACACATTGCATATTCCATTCCACCATCGCCACCTTGAAGAAAGGAGTATTGTTTATAAGGATAATCACCAACAGTTTTGTTGAAAAGATCCATTACTCGTACCATCCAAGGCTGGAGTTTTTTCCAGTTTTCAATATACTTTTTGTCATTTTTATAAAGAAAATGCAAATCAATATTATTCGGCCCTTTAACTACATCGTGCAGATAGTCTTTGTCGGCAGCCCAAGCAAAATCATGAACATTTGGTGCCAAAAAATGCCAAGTTAATGTTTTGGAATTCCGATCTTTCTTAACCACTTTTCCTTGGTCTTCGTAGCCAAAACCAATTTCATTTTTATTTTGCAGATACCCAGTCCCTCCGAGAATGTAGTCTTTATCGATTGTGATTTTTACATCAAAGTCGCCCCAAACTCCGTGAAATTCTCTAGCAATATAAGGATCAGTATGCCAACCTTCAAAGTCAAATTCTGCCATTTTTGGATACCATTGTGTCATTGATAATGCCACACCAACAGAATTGTTTCTGCCCGAACGCCGAATCTGAATAGGAACTTGTCCATCAAAGTCTAAAGTAAATGTTGTTGATTTTCCGGGAAGAATTGGTTTTGCCAAGGTCACTTCAAGTATGGTCCCAATTTCTTTTGTTTGAGAAAAGGCACCGTCCTGCTTTAAATTAGAAATTTTAAGATATCCAATCTCATTCGGCTGCAACTTGGCAATTCTGCTTTCAACAATTTCTTTCCCAGCAGCGTCTTTTTTTACGGTTACAAATCGGGTGTCTGGATTAAAAATGGTTTGCACACGCATGTCCATTTCACTTCCGGGTTGAAAAGCATTGTTGAACAAATGATAATACACTTTACGCAGCGTGTCACTTGAATTATTGGTGTAAACCAGTTTCTGCGTGCCTTTATATTGGTACGTTTCTACATTCATAGCAACGTCCATTTTGTAATTGACTTTTTGTTGCCAATAGCCCTTTGGTTGTGCAAAAACTGTGGTAATACTAACTATAATCCAGCTTAATAAAATTCCTTGCTTCATGGTAAATAAAATAAAAAAAGGAAGGTTTTACGCTTCCTTTTCTGTTTATAATTTTGGATTGTTCTTCATCTTAGTCGACATTTCCTCTGCCATTTTTAAGGCATTGTATGCGTTTACAATTTTCCCAGAAGCACTTGCCTCCGAAAAAGGAACTGACATCTTCTTTTCATCAACGATAACCTCAAGATTAATAGGTGTTCCCGATTCCATTAGAATATGCTTTACTTGTGCAGCTTTCAAATTTGGATAATACGAACGAACTAAAGCCGCTACCCCAGCAGCATTTGGTGCAGCCATTGACGTTCCTTGAAGGTACTTATATTTATTTCCTGGAACTGTTGCATATATTTTAACACCAGGAGCATAAACATCGACGTTCATTTTACCATAGTTAGAAAAAGCAGCAATAATTTTTGACCCGTATTGATAATTCAAGGCTCCAATAGTTAAGAGGTTATCAGCAATTTCTTTTCCATCAACTTCATCTGAGGGAAAATTTGGTTCCGTATCAATATTTTTCGAATCATTTCCGGCCGCATGAACGATTAAAACGTCTTTGCTTTCAGCATATTTTATAGCATCATAAACCCATTGTGCGTGCGGAGAATAGTCTTTTCCAAAACTTCCATTAATCACTTTGGCACCATTATCAACCGCATAACGAATCGCTAAGGCAATATCTTTATCATACTCGTCACCATTTGGTACCGCACGAACTGGCATAATCTCAACATTTTCGGCAACACCGTCACCACCAAGTCCGTTATTTCTAACTTGAGCAATAATTCCTGCAACATGAGTTCCATGAAGTGAATCTTTTCGGTCTTTAGAATACACTACATTGTTGCCGTATTTTTTATCGTTAATATCATCAGGATTGTCACCAACCAACTTTCTTGGGCTGAAATCTTTATTTAGATTATAATCGATTCTATCGTAAACACTTTCTTTGAAGTCTTGTAAATCATCATGAAAAGTTGCTCCTTTTTGTGTTGCATAGGATAACATAATTCTTTTACTATCATACAATTCAAATTTTACCGAAGGCATATCTTTCAGTTCAGAAAGTGTGTAATTGTCTTTTTTTAGAAAATCACGTACCATTTTATCTGCGTTAAGTACAACATCCGCATTTTCTTTTGAATCTAGAGCATCCTTATATTCTCTGGTGTAATCAGCTAAAGCTTTTTTATATACTTCCGTTCCATCATCAGCTTTTTTTAGGATACGCACCATTTCAAGATTTTCATTATTTGATTTTCCTAAAAAGTTCCATCCGTGAACATCATCAGCGTAGCCATTTTTATCATCGTCTTTTCCATTGTTTGGAATTTCTTTTGGATTGGTCCAGATAACCGATTTCAAATCTTCATGGTCAATATCAACTCCGGAGTCAACAACTGCCACAATTACTTTTACTCCTTTTTTATTTTTTAAAAGTTCAGTGTAAGCTTTGTCAACACTCATTCCGGGAATAGAATCTTTTTCTAAATCAAGATGGCTCCAACGTTTTAATTGAACATCTGTTAGCGTTGTTTTTTTAGCAAAATTTTGACTTGTTTCTTGTGCATTAATTGATAATGAAAACAAGGATAGCAATAAAAAATGTATAACTCTCATAGTAGATTGATTTCTAAATTGGCGTAAATTTAAAATGTTTTACTTGACCTTTATAATGATTAACACTATGTTAAGATATCTTCACAGCTAAAAACTTCTTTTAATCGGATGCCTTTTTCGGTGTTTTCAACGGTTATAATTTGATTGTGTGCATCATGCTCGAGCCATAAATAGTAATTGTTTTCCGCAGCTGATTGAAGAAACTTCGATTTTTCGGGCATGGTTAAAAGTGGCCGAGTATCGTAACCCATCACATAAGGCAAAGGTAAATGTCCAGCAGTTGGAATCAAATCGGCACAAAAAACTATTGTTTTTCCTTGGTATTGAATGTGCGGAATCATCATTTTTTCGGTATGACCGTCCACATAAAAAATGCCGAAACCGAATTCTTCTGAAATTCCAAAATCACCATCTGGTCTTTTAATAAAATTCAATTGCCCACTTTCCTTAATTGGTAAAATATTTTCCGAAAGGAACGAAGCTTTCTCTCTCTGATTTGGTTTGGTTGCCCATTCCCAATGGTTGTCATTCGACCAAAACTTAGCATTTTTAAACGCCACTTCATAACCGGTTTTATCTTTATTCCAATTCACGCTTCCGCCACAATGGTCAAAATGCAAATGGGTCAGAAAAACATCGGTAACATCATCACGGTGAAATCCATATTTCGCTAACGAACTGTCTAGAGAATGAGTGCCCCAAAGCGAATAATAACCAAAGAACTTATCCGATTGTTTGTTTCCCATTCCGTTGTCAATTAAAACCAACCGGTTTCCATCTTGAATTAACATGCATCTCGCTGCAATATCAATTAAATTATTTTCGTCTGCAGGATTGGTTTTGTTCCAAATGGTTTTTGGCACCACACCAAACATAGCGCCCCCGTCGAGTTTAAAGTTTCCTGCTTCAATCGGATATATTTTCATAGTGTACTGTTTTTGCAAATTTAAAGAATTAAAAATCATTTTTTTCTATTCCTACATACGTTATAATAATGTTATAGATTCTTGAAAAAAAGGATAATTGTAGTAACTTTGCGCTTAATTTAGACAAAATCAAAATAACAAAATTAGAGAGTTATGATAAAAGTATCAGATGGCGCTAGTAAAAAAATCGTTTCGATGATGCAGGAAGACGGTTTTGATGCCGCTATTGATTACGTTCGAGTAGGCGTAAAGAGTGGTGGTTGCTCGGGTTTGTCGTATGAACTGAAATTTGATAAAGAACTTGGCGAAAACGATAAAGTTTTTGAAGATAATCACGTTAAAATTGCCGTGGAGAAAAAGTCGTTTTTGTATTTAGCAGGAACGGTTTTAGAATTTTCTGGCGGATTAAACGGAAAAGGGTTTGTATTCAATAATCCGAATGCGAGCAGAACTTGTGGATGCGGAGAATCGTTTTCACTATAAAAAACCAAACAAAATGGCAAAATATACGGAGGACGATTTAAAAGTTGAACTCGAAAGCAAAGAATACGAGTATGGATTTTATACAGATATAGAATCGGATACGTTTCCAATTGGTTTAAACGAAGACATTGTTCGGGCAATTTCTTTAAAAAAAGAGGAACCACAATGGATGACGGATTGGCGTATTGAAGCATTTCGCGCTTGGCAAGATATGACTGAACCTAATTGGGCGAATGTGAATTACGAAAAACCCGATTTTCAGGCGATATCTTATTATTCGGCTCCAAAACAAGTCGATCCAAACAAAACATTGGATGATGTAGATTCTGAACTTTTGGAAATGTACAAAAAACTTGGAATCTCCATTGACGAACAGAAAAAGATGAACAATATCGCTATGGATATTGTGGTAGATTCGGTTTCTGTAGCTACAACATTCAAGAAAACATTAAGTGAAAAGGGCATTATTTTCTGTCCTATTTCGGAAGCCATCAAAGAACACCCCGAATTGGTAAAAAAATATTTGGGGACCATCGTTCCGCAGAAAGATAATTTTTATGCCGCACTGAATTCAGCCGTTTTTTCAGACGGAAGTTTCTGTTATATTCCAAAAGGCGTTCGTTGCCCAATGGAACTTTCTACCTATTTCCGAATCAATCAAGCCGGAACAGGACAATTTGAAAGAACCCTTTTAATTGCCGATGAAGGAAGTTATGTCTCGTATTTGGAAGGTTGTACCGCACCTAGTCGGGACGAAAACCAATTGCACGCGGCAGTTGTTGAACTGATTGCCTTGGATAATGCCGAAATCAAATATTCAACCGTTCAAAACTGGTATCCTGGAAATAAAGAGGGAAAAGGCGGCGTTTATAATTTTGTAACCAAAAGAGGTTTGTGTGAGAAAAACGCAAAAATTTCTTGGACTCAAGTGGAAACGGGTTCTGCAATTACATGGAAATATCCTTCGGTAATTTTGAAAGGCGATAATTCAATTGGTGAATTTTACTCGATTGCAGTTACCAATAATTACCAACAAGCTGATACGGGAACGAAGATGATACATTTGGGAAAAAATACCAAATCAACAATCATTTCCAAAGGAATTTCAGCCGGAAAATCTCAAAACAGTTATAGAGGTTTGGTTCAGATAAGTGCTCGTGCAGACAATGCGCGTAACTTTTCGCAATGCGATTCATTATTGATGGGAAATAATTGTGGAGCGCATACTTTTCCCTACATCGAAAGCAAAAATTCATCCGCGATAATCGAACACGAAGCCACAACTTCAAAAATCGGTGAAGACCAAGTTTTCTATTGCAATCAGCGTGGAATCCCAACCGAAAAAGCAATAGCGCTAATCGTAAACGGTTTCAGTAAAGATGTATTGAATAAATTACCAATGGAATTTGCTGTTGAAGCACAAAAATTATTGGAGATTTCGTTAGAAGGATCTGTCGGATAAATACTTATATGAACTTACATGCCTTAAATGGTTTAAAATAAAAATAAAATGCTAAGCATAAAAAATTTACACGCTTCAGTAGAAGACAAAGAAATATTAAAAGGAATCAATCTAACCGTAAACGCTGGGGAAGTTCACGCGATTATGGGGCCAAACGGTGCCGGAAAAAGTACGTTAGCATCCATCATTGCTGGGAATGAAAAATACGAAGTTTCAGAAGGTGAAATCCTTTTGGAAGGCGAAAATATTGCAGAATTAGCTCCGGAAGAAAGAGCGCATAAAGGTGTTTTTCTTTCGTTCCAATATCCAGTAGAAATTCCGGGAGTTTCGGTAACGAACTTCATGAAAACTGCCATCAACGAAAGCAGAAAAGCCAACGGAAAAGCAGAAATGCCAGCGAACGAAATGCTGAAACTAATTCGTGAAAAATCGGAACTATTAGAAATCGATAGAAAGTTCTTGTCACGTTCATTAAACGAAGGTTTTTCGGGAGGTGAAAAGAAACGTAATGAGATTTTTCAAATGGCGATGTTGGAACCAAAACTGGCCATCCTTGACGAAACGGATTCAGGTTTGGATATTGATGCGTTGCGAATTGTTGCCAATGGTGTAAACAAATTGAAAAGTAAAGACAATGCCGTTGTCGTAATCACGCATTACCAACGATTATTGGATTATATTATTCCAGATTTCGTTCACGTTTTAATGGATGGAAAAATCGTAAAATCAGGCGGAAAAGAACTCGCTTACGAACTAGAAGAAAAAGGATACGACTGGATTAAAGCGGAAATGGAAGTTTAAAAATATTTTGAACCATTAAGAAATTAAGAGAATTAAGAAAGTTTAATGAAACTTAATTTCTTAATGGTTCCAATAAAATCATTTATTGTTTACAGTAAATAAAAATCATGGAATTAAAAGATAAATTAATCTCGTCTTTTATGGCGTTTGAAGAAAGCATCGATGTGCACAATGCGTTGCATGACGTTCGAACTTCGGCTATAAAAAACTTTGAAAATAAAGGTTTCCCAACTAAAAAAGAGGAAGCTTGGAAATATACATCGCTGAATTCAATTCTGAAAAATGATTATTCGGTATTTCCAAAACATGAAAATTCGATTGAATTTAAAGATGTAAAGAAATATTTCATGCACGAAATTGACACACACAAAGTCATTTTTGTAGATGGAAAATTCAGTTCATTTTTATCAGCAACGACGCATGACGGAATTGATGTTTGCTTAATGTCATCGGCATTGAATAAGCCAAAATACAAGATGATAATTGATGAATATTTCAATAAAATCGCCAGCAAAGAGGAAAGTTTAACGACTTTGAATACGGCTTTTGCCAATGAAGGAGCGTATATCAATATCCCGAAAAGTAAAGTGGTTGAGAAGCCAATTGAAATAATCTATTTTTCAACTGGAATTGAAGATGCATTGATGGTTCAGCCAAGAAACTTGGTCATTGTTGGAGAAAATGCGCATGTCCAAATTATCGAAAGACATCAATCGTTAAATGAAAATCCAGTACTGACGAATTCAGTAACCGAGATTTTTGCAAAAAAACGCGCTATCGTTGATTACTATAAAATTCAAAACGATTTGCAATCGGCGAACCTGATTGACAATACTTATATTTCTCAAAAACAAGAAAGTAGAGTTGCAGTTCATACCTTTTCTTTTGGTGGAAACATTACCAGAAACAACTTGAATTTCTACCATTTTGGCGAAAGAATCGATTCCACTTTAAAAGGTATTACGATTATTGGCGATAAGCAGCACGTTGATCATCACACTTTAGTGCAGCATGCCACCCCAAACTGTGAAAGTCATCAGAATTATAAAACCATTTTAGGCGATAGTTCTACCGGAGTTTTCAATGGAAAAATTTATGTAGAAAGAGAAGCTCAGAAAACCGATGCTTTTCAGCAAAACAACAATATTTTATTGGGCGATAAAGCCACAATCAACGCAAAACCGCAATTGGAAATTTTTGCTGACGATGTAAAATGTTCACACGGATGCACCATCGGTCAACTAGACGAAAATGCTATGTTCTACATGCAACAACGTGGAATTCCGAAGAAAGAAGCCAAAGCATTGTTGATGTATGCTTTTTCAAATGAAGTCATCGAAAGCATTAAAATCCCCGAATTAAAACAACGAATCACCAAAATTATTGCTGTGAAACTGGGCGTTAATTTAGGGTTTGATTTGTAGAATATACGGATTTAAAATAAAAACCTTTTCAGCATTTGAAATCTGAAAAGGGTTTTTAATAATTAAGCTATTTTACTATAAAATTATCTTTTTCATGGTTTTAAATGTAGATGATTTCTAGTTTATTGGTTTTTGTTTCTTACATTTAATGAATTTGATACAAAATCATTTTTACAATTAAATTGCTATAACTGCAATTATTTATTAAGCAAATTTTAGTAGAATAAAAATTTAAATAATCAATTCTTAAATAATTTACCAATTATATAAATAACCAAACAGACAACAAAAAACCAAAAAAAAGGAACAACAAAAGATGCAGCAATTCCTAATATTAACCCCGCAACTTCTAAACCACATCCTGAATCTGTTTTAATGTTATCCGATGGAGGTATTTTACTTAAAAGGACATCTGCTTCAGGGAGTTCCGATAAAAGCACATAATCTTTAAAACCTTCCCGCCAAATATATGTATATCTAGAAACATTGTATTTAGCTAAATCAGTAACTTTTAATGGTCCTATTTTTCTACCATTTTCACCTTTTAAGTAATAAACTCGGGTGTCATCCATTTTCTGCAAATTCAATATTTATAAATTTATTTTTTATAAAATTTATTCTAGTTCTAAATTCTTAAAAGCTACCCCTATCTTTAAGTTTTCCTTCCTTATAGATCTTTTCAGCTTCCGAACCTGGTTTAAAAGGGCGTTTATCATACTCTTCTTTTTTCTCTCTTTCTTTCAATTTTAATTTAATCCATATCTTTTTTCTTACGTCCGTTGGTTCCGAAGCATTGATAGATTCATTTTGATTTGATGTAAAGTTGGAATTTTTAATTTTACCACGACCACCACATCTTTTGCATTCGTATTTTATAATTTCATATTTTCCTTTTTTATTTTCACATACATTACACCATTTGTAGTCATTAACTTTAGAAGTATGCACATCTTTACCAATAACCGTTTCAACAACTGCTAACACTGCAGCCTCTTGTATTGCTTCGTTAAATTCTTGATTGAAACTTTTGCAATTATAACATGGAACCCATTTTTCTATTTTTATTACTCCAGTACCTTTACAATAATTACAGGGACTGTATACATTCTTTCCATCATTATAGTTTTGTGAATATGAACTATTAATAAATAATATTAATATTATCAAAATTACTTTTTTCATAATAAATATTAATTAAAGATTAAATGCAATTTTTATTAATTCTCCATTTTTAACCTGTATATAGAAATTATAAATTGCGATAGCATCTTTTGTAATTACTATATTATGAATTCCGTCATAGATTGAGGACCACCAATTAAAGCCAGAATTGATTAAGTAACTATCATAATAAAAATAAATTACTCTAAAATTTTTTAATTCAGGTTCATCGTGAATTTCATAATAAAGAAAAGTATCAGCAGCACTTTTACCTTTTAATTTGAACGATTTTTCTAGTTCATCTCTATATTTTAAATACAGCAACTTTTTTTTAACTTCGTATGTTTCTCTATCGTCAAGTTCAACTATTCCTAAAATGACTTTTTCTCCAAAACAGTAAAATTTAGAATCCTCTGGAATTACTAATTGAATTCCTTTTTCATTATAATTTTCATTTAAACTTAATCCATTTTTAGTTACTTGTAATGTAAATTTATTTTGAGCTAGAGCACTAATAGATAATAAAAGGAGGAATGTTAATTTATTCATCTTTTTGTAAGTATTCATTTCCTATAAATTAATTGGTCTACTTAAGATTTAATTACATTTATTAGCTGTTGCTGCATCTTTATTTGTATAATTCATATCTTGAATTTCATCACTAGTATTTATCTCAGCCCATTCATGTTTACCAGACTTACTTTCTTCACAAACTGATTTTTTAATTGAGTTATCATTAGCCAAAAAATTGGTTATCATTGCATCGAACAGGTACATAATTGTAAAACTTTCTTCGGCAAAACTTGGGCTATCTGTTTTTGAGTAATTAGGATATTTGCTAATTTTTAGTTGTGTAACTTCATGTTTCTTTTTACATTCTTTGCATTGATAATAGGAAGTAGTAAATTTCCTTTGATATGGTAAATTAAATGGTTTTGTGGTTTTTGACCATTCACACCTTTCTCTAACATGTTTTTCCCTTTCTATGTTTTCTTGATTTATCTTTTCAATTTCTTTTTGTTTGATTTTTTCTTTTTCTTTTTCTTCTTTTTTTAGATTTGAAACAACTTCATTATGTTTGATTAATTCTTCGTTTTGGTAAATTTGAGAAAAATTTGAGAGTAGTAATTGAACTTCTATTTCATTTTGTTTGTAAGTATTATATATTTCACATAATTTACTTCGATTGTTTTTTTGTTCTAAATCAGAAACAGTCATTGAAAGAAAAGGAACATAGCTACTAATATTATTTTTCATTTTTAATTTTAGTTCTTCATTTATTTTAATTTGACCATTAAAATTATTGTTGTTTTTAATTTCAGAATTTATATTATCTACTATATTTGCTTGCTCCATTAGAGTACCTTTAAAATATTCAATTTTTTCAATTACAGTATTATTTTCAAATCCAAAAATTTCACTGCAAGAGTAAACTTTATCATCCTTTTTTAATAAATCTGATTTTTTAGTTGATTTCTTTGTTATTTGGTTTACAACCTCAGCACCAGCTTGAACTAATACCTTTGAATCTACTTTTTTTGTTTCTTTCTTTACTTTATCCCAAATACTCTGCGAATATGTATTTATTGAAATTGTCAATAATAATATTAAAGATAATTTTAATTCTTTTTTCATAACGTTATTTGTTAAATTTTACACCACAAATCTAAAAGTTAAAACAATCCAAAAATTATTTTAATAAGTTCAAATGCGTTCAAACGAGTTCAAATGAAAAGGTTTTAGTATTTTTGATAAAATTAAAGCGATGCCAGCAGCAATTATCATATCCTCCAACGAACAAAACTGGATTAAAGAATACCTGCAAGAAACCTATGATGTAGTTATTAAAGACGCTTTTGATTGTCAAAACCTGTGTGCTTTAATAGACAAACAAAAAGGCATCAAGATTAGTTATTCTACTTTAAGACGGTTGTTTGATTTGGTTACCAATACCAATGCACCGTCTCGGTTTATTCTGAATCAATTGTCGGTTGCCGTTGGGTTCAAAAATTGGGAAGTTTTTAAAACACACGTGCATAGTTTTGATGTGAATGTCATCAATCAAAACTTACAGTTGTATTGTAACAATACCGAAAAATACCGAATAGTACTGCTAGAAACGATTCTCAATTTACCTATTCACACTTGGATTGGTGGCTATCAATTTCAAAATTGTATTAACGTCGCTATTGAGAAAAATGATTTTGAGGTTTTGGATAAAGTAATTATTCATCACTATGATTTAGATAATAAACACATTTATGAGCACATTACCATTGGTTTTCAGTCACTCTATTTTCAATCGGTTAGTGGCAACAAACAAATTATAGATTTTGTAAAAAGACACATCGCTACATCGTTAGTTTTGCAAAAATGTTTGCTTCAAGCGTATGTAAACGAAACCTATTTGGATTCTTTTTTAGGCGAATGGTTTTCGGTTATTGAAGATAACACGTTACCCAATTTATTATTATTCAAAAATTTATTATTGTGCCAAAAAGCATATAATGAAAAGAATATCAGTAATGCGAAAACCTATTATAGCAATGCTCTGAAACAAGCAGAAACTGCTGATTTTGAAATTCATCCTATTTTAAAAGCGCGTCTTGGTGTTTGGGAATTGATTTTAAATAAAAACCCAAAAAAACTTACTGCCTATTTCAACAGCCTAGAAAATCCTTTTGATATTGCTGACTTTGCAGTTATTGCCAGTCGCTTATTGTGGATTTATGATAAAGAAGCAACCACCGATTTTTTAGAACACATTGCAATAGAGAAATTTCCAACAGTGAAAAACTATTTTCAAAAAGGAAGATTCAATTTATTGTTGCTATCTCTGGCCATTCATTATCATTTAAAAAAGGATGTTTTAAAAACAAAAGCTTATTTCAAACAAATTGATATCACAACTTTTGGTTATGATATTGTGAATATTGAGTTTTATGAAAGTTGGATAGAAATATTGAAACTATAACTTTTTATTTTAAACTCCCAACAACTCCACTCAAAAATCCATTAAAATCAAAATCTTCGCTCAATCCCATTCGTACAATTACCAAATCGTGGGTTGGGAAAACCGCCACCATTTGACCTTGAAAACCACTAGCATAAAACATATCTTTCGGAACATCTGGAAAATACCCGCCAGCATTCAACCAAAATTGTCCGCCATATCTTCCGTTTGAAGTGTTAGTTGGAGTTGAAACATATTGAGCCCAGCTTTCATCAAATAGCGGTTCACCATTCCAATTTCCTTTGTGTAAATAAAGCAAGCCAAACTTCGCCCAATCTCTAGTCGTTGCCCAACCATAAGAGGAACCAACAAAATTTCCTGCCATATCGGTTTCAACCAAAGCCGAATTCATTCCGATTTTATCGAATAAACTATTGTACCAAAAATCTAAATATTCCTGATGTGTTTTGAATTGTTTTCTTAAAATTCCAGATAATAAATTGGTTGTGCCTGACGAATAATTCCAATGCGTATTTGGTTTATATTTAGCGATTTTTTCAACTTGTGATTTAGTCATGTCTTCAGCTTGAAACAACATTTTGGTAGCATCGGAAATTTTACCATAATCTTCATCCCATTCCAAACCAGAATTCATGTGAAGTAAATCATTGATCGTAATTTTAGAGCGTTCATCATTCTTCCACTCGCCAATTGGCGCAGGTTCCATAATATCAATTTTACCTTGTTTTTGTAGAATTCCAAAATAAGTTGCGGTCAAACTTTTAGTCATCGACCAACCTAAAATTTTAGATCGTTCAGAAAAACCACGAGCGTATTTTTCGCCAATTACTTTGTCTTTGTAAACTACAATAACTGATCGCGTTCTCTTCTTTTTTTCGCCTCTTTTGTCAAAAGCGTTGTCTAAGGCTTTTTGTAATTTATCATAATCAATATCGGCAAAAAAAGTATCTTTTGGTTCTAAATTTCCATACGGAAACGGCAGTCTGGTGTTTCTTTTTTTTCTTTTCGGGATGTCATACGGTTTGTTTACATCAAAATCATCATTAATTAAAGTTGCTCCCAAACCTTCTCGGTAAATTGCTTTGCGTTCTTTCAATCCGTGAACGGATGAGGTTACAAAATTTCTTCCATTATTGATTTCATTAGTTGCCCAATCTATTTTTGGAATATCATTATCACCTTGTTGGATCGCTTTCAGATTTCGATCATCAATAAAATGAGCGGAAGCTATACTTTTAGCTGAAAATCCTGATATTAAATCAAGCTGTGGATAAATGGCAATCCTTAAATAAACAAAGGCAATAAGCAAAAGGGCAACTAGAATTTTGAAGATTTTTTTCATAGGGAACCGAATTTGATGCAATTTACTTTTTTTACTATGAATACAGGAGATGTTTTTCAATTTTAAACCTAAAACAAATCATAAATATTCGTGAATTCATGGCTTTTTACAGTCCTATTTCTCTACTTTTGTATAAGATTTTTTCCAAATATACGCATGTTAGATATACAAAAAATAAGAGCTGAATTTCCAATACTTTCTCAACAAATAAACGGAAAACCGCTTGTTTATTTCGACAACGGAGCCACTTCACAAAAACCACAAGTCGTAATTGATGCTATTGTAGATTATTATTCCCGATACAATTCCAATATTCATCGTGGCGTTCATTCTTTGAGCCAAATCGCGACTGATGCTTACGAGCAAGCACGGCTAAAAATCCAAAAGCATTTTAATGCTAAACACAATTACGAAATTATCTTTACATCAGGAACAACCGAAAGCATTAATTTGGTTGCTAACGGTTTTGCGTCGTTGTTAAAAAAAGGGGACGAAATTATAGTTTCAGCATTAGAACATCATAGTGATATTGTTCCTTGGCAAATGGTTTGCGAACATACAGGCGCAAAATTACGGGTTATCCCAATGAATTCTGATGGCGAATTAGTGATGGAGGATTACGAGAAATTACTTTCGGATAAAACTAAATTGGTATGTTGTAATCATATTTCTAATGCATTAGGAACTATAAATCCAATCGAATTTATAATTGAAAAAGCACATAAAGTTGGAGCGGCAGTTCTAATTGATGGCGCACAAGCTTGTCCGCACTTAAAACCAGATGTTCAAGCTTTGGACGCTGATTTTTATGTAACTTCGGCTCACAAAATGTGTGGTCCAACAGGCGTTGGAATGCTTTACGCCAAAGAAGAATGGCTTAGAAAATTGCCACCATATAAAGGTGGAGGCGAAATGATAGCTACAGTTACTTTCGAAAAAACTACGTATGCTGATTTACCTCATAAATTTGAAGCAGGAACGCCCAATATTTGTGGCGGAATTGCCTTTGGCGTTGCAATTGATTATATGAATGATGTTGGTTTTGATGCTATTGCAGTTTATGAAAAAGAATTGTTGAAATACGGAACTCAAAAGTTGTTAGAATTGGAAGGTATTGAAATTTATGGCCCGAAAGACTTGAATAAAAAAGCTTCGGTAATTTCGTTTAATCTAAAAGGAATTCATCCATATGATGTCGGTACGATAATCGATAAGCTTGGAATCGCAGTACGAACCGGACATCATTGCGCACAACCGATTATGGATTATTATAAAATACCAGGAACAATAAGAGCAAGTTTTGCTTTTTACAATACGAAAGAAGAAATAGACTCGATGATTGAAGCGCTGAAAAAAGCACAAATGATGTTGTCATAAAACAAGAGCCATGAAAACACTAAGTTTGATTTTATTAACCTTTATGATGAGTAAAAGTTGCTCAAAAGAAACGCAGAATGACATCGCAAATTCGGTGATAGAATATGCTGCACATACGAGAGGATATCATTTGACTATAATGATTGTCAATCAAAAAGCGATTATTTCACAAGGAATTGAACCAGAAAATCGGTCACAAGAAGTTGCGATTTCTGATGCGGAGTGGAAAGCATTGGTAGCGGAATTCCAAACATTAAATTTAGCTGAGATTCCAAATTTGAAAGACCCAACACAAAAACGATTTTATGACGGTGCTGCTATTGCCACACTAAAAATAAAATATCAAGGTAAAAATTATGAAACTGTTGCTTTTGACCATGGATTTCCGCCGGCAGCAATTGAGAAATTCGTCAATAAAATAGTTTCATTAGTCAAAGAAAAAGAATGAGCATTAAAGAAATACAGAACGAAATTGTTGATGAATTTTCAATGTTTGACGATTGGATGCAGCGTTATGAATTCATGATCGATTTAGGAAAATCCTTGCCGTTGATCAATGAACACTACAAAACAGACGACAATATTATTAAAGGATGTCAATCAAAAGTTTGGGTTCATGCCGAAATGATTGACGATAAAGTAGTTTTTACTGCCGATAGCGATGCAATTTTGACCAAAGGAATTATTGCAATTCTGATTCGGGCTTTTTCCAATCAAAAAGCAAGCGATATTTTAGACGCTGACACCGAGTTTATTGAAGAAATTGGATTGAAAGAACATTTGTCTCCAACACGTGCCAACGGACTGGTTTCAATGATAAAAAAAATAAAAATGTACGCTTTGGCATTTGAAGCAAAAAAATAAATTTAATTCAACCATATAAGAAATGGAAGCGCATTTAAGTTGAGTAGATTATGGAATTGTCAAAAACATATTTAAAAGATTTAGTATATCAAATTAATGGTGCTGCAATAGAAGTTCATAAAAATCTTGGGCCTGGTTTGCTGGAAAAAATTTATCATAAATGTCTTGAGAAAGAATTAGCTATCAAAAATTTCGATTTTCATTCGGAATATAGTGTTCCAATTAATTATAAAGGACTAGAAATAGAAATTGATTTGAGATGTGATTTATTTATTGAAAATTGTTTGATAGTCGAGTTGAAATCAGTTGAGAAAGTTATGCCAATTCACGAAGCACAACTTTTAACTTATATGAAGCTTTTAAACGTGCCAATGGGTTTAATGATTAATTTTAACGTAACGAATATTTATAAAGAAGGTCAAAAAACATATGTCAATGACCTCTTTAGAAAACTTGAAGAATAACACTTATATGCCCTTATATGCCTTAAATGGTTAAAAACAAATAATATGGAAGAATTTAAAGATGATATCAACTTAGGGGAAAATGTGGTGAAAACCTTAAAAGGCATTTATGATCCTGAAATTCCTGTTGATATATACGAATTGGGATTGATTTACGATGTGATGATTAATGAAGATAATGAAGTGAAAGTCTTGATGACATTAACTTCACCAAATTGTCCCGTTGCAGAAACGCTTCCACGTGAAGTAGAAGAAAAAATCAAAAAAATTGACACCGTTAAAGCTTGCGAAGTAGAAATTACTTTCGATCCGCCATGGAGCAAAGATTTGATGAGTGAAGAAGCAAAATTAGAATTAGGAATGCTTTAAAAATAGTATTCGGTTTTCAGTCTCAGTTTTGAGAATACTGCGACTGTGAATTGCGGCTATAGACTAAAAAAATGGACGATATAATTAATAAAGTTGCCAGTTCTACCCTCGAAGTTTTCGACTTGGAAGATTATTATCCAAAAGGAATTCGAACACAAATTGACATTTCTCAATGGCTTTTGGAAGGTTTTTTATTGAAAGAAAAAGACTTTCGTGAAGCATTGAAAAATCATGATTGGAAGCAATATGAAAATCATTTCGTAGCGATTCATTGTGCTACCGATGCTATAATTCCAGCTTGGGCGACTATTTTGGTAACGGTTTATCTTGCTCCGTTCGCTAAAAAAGTAATTGCCGGAAGTCTTTCGGATTTAGAAACTTCACTATATCAAGAAATTCTTCCCACAGTAGATTATTCAATATATCAAGACAAACCAGTCATCTTAAAAGGCTGTTCCAAGAAACCTGTTCCTGAGAGCGCCTATATAATGGCTGTTCAAAAATTGCAACCTTTTGCCAAAAGTATTATGTATGGCGAAGCATGTTCTGCAGTTCCATTATATAAAAAAGCTAAATAAACTTAAATAATTTGTTTTCAAATAGTTATATTTTTTCTTGCATAAGAAAAATGTATCTGTACCTTTGCACCCGAAAAATTTAAATCTAAACAAAATGAAAAAAATTTTATTTTCAGCACTAGTATTGTTTGCTGTTGCTACTGTTTCTGCTCAAGTAAACGAGAAAGAATTGCTTAAAAAAAATGAAGAAGCTGCAGCTAAAATGAAAGAAGATAAGCCTATGGGCTGGACTAATAAAGGCATGTTTACGTTTTTGGCCAATCAAGCAAGTTTTAACAACTGGTTAGCAGGAGGACAAAGTAATATCTCTGGAAATATTGGTGTTAACTATGATTTCAATTACAAAAATGACAAATGGAATTGGGATAACAAAATCATTGCAGCGTATGGTTTGACAAAATTAAAAGGACAAGATCTTCAAAAATCGGATGACAGATTTATTTTCAATTCGTTAGCAGGAAGAAAAGCTAGTGGAGAATGGTTTTACTCCCTATTTTTTAATTTTCAGACACAATTTGATTCTGGTATCAATTTAGCTTCTGGAATTAAAACATCACATTTCTTTTCACCAGCATATTTCCAATTTGGACCGGGTATGTTATGGAAAAAAAACGACAATTTAAAAGTAAACTTTGCGCCAGCAACCTCTAAATTAATTGTTGTTCATCCTCATTTTACTGAATTAGGACCATCATTTGGTGTAGAGCAAGGTGATTCTTCGCGTTATGAATTTGGAGCAGCCATTAATGGTTACTACAAATTTAATCTTATGGAAAATGTTTCGGTTGAAAACATCTTAAATTTATATTCTAACTATTTAGAAGATCCACAAAATGTTGATGTTGATTATACTTTGAATATTGTTTTGAAAGTTAATAAATACCTTACCACAAACTTTGCCTTCCAAACTATTTATGACGATAATGCTTTTAGAGGTTTCCAAACGCGTCAAGTAATTGGAGTAGGAGTTAATTATGGTTTCTAATTCTAATATTCACATAAAAAAAGGAGCCAATTCAAACTGTGAATTGGCTCGTTTTTTTTTAACCATATTAATTATTTACTATTTGTGACTTTTAGCTTTATCCTAGAACTGCCATTATTTTTTAAAGCAGTATTATTCTTAGAATGCACAATAATTGGAGTCATATTTGTTGTTTTTTTTACATCTCCCATTTTTGTTCCATAATCACTAGAATTACTTTCCATGGGAAGTCTCGGATGAGAAAATGTTTTTGCGCTAAATAATATTAGCATAAATAGGACTAATTTAAAAAAACTTTTTGGGGTAATTGTTTTCATGGGTTAAGATTTTAATTATACAAGTTAAACTTAAAGAAAAAAAAATAAAAATCGACAAAACGCTCATAATAATCGTTAAAAAGCATAATATTTCAATATAAATAAGCTTTTTCTTAGTATAATAAAGATACTTTAAATAAAAAAACCAGAAATATTTTTCTGGTTTTTTACTCTTTAAAAAAATGATTTTATCTAAATGCCTGCTCTAAATCGGCTAATAAATCGGCGATATCTTCAACGCCAACGCTCAAACGCACTAAATCATCAGTTATCCCAACTTCCAGTCGTTTTTCTGCCGGAATTGAAGCGTGTGTCATCAAGGTTGGATGATTGGCAAGAGATTCTACACCACCAAGCGACTCTGCTAAAGTGAATACTTTTAGTTTTTCTAAAAATGAAATAGCATCTTGCATTTTCCCAGATTTGAAGGTGAAAGAAACCATTCCGCCAAAACCACTCATTTGCTTTTTAGCAATTTCATGATACGGATGGCTCGGCAATCCAGGATAATAAACAGTAGCAACTTCTGGATGATTGCTAAGGAACGCGGCTACTTTTTCACCGTTTTCACAATGACGTTGTACACGTAAATGCAAGGTTTTGATTCCTCTTAAAACCAAGAAACTGTCCATTGGTCCTAACGTTGCGCCAGTTGCAAATTGTTTAAAATGCAATTCGTCTCCCAAATCTTTGTCTTTAATGATCAAAGCGCCAGCAATAACATCTGAATGTCCGCCAAGGTATTTTGTAGCCGAATGCATTACGATATCAGCACCCAAATCCAATGGTTTTTGAAGATAAGGTGTTGCAAACGTATTGTCTACAGCAAAAAGAATATTGTGTTTTTTTGTGATTTTTGCGATTTCAGCAATGTCTGCCAATTTCATCAATGGATTTGTTGGCGTTTCAACCCAAACCAATTTCGTATTTTCGTTAATCAAAGACTGGAATTTGGTTGTATCATTCATATCTACAAAGTGAAATTTGATACCACTGTCTTTATATAATCTTGTAAAAAGACGGTAAGTTCCACCATATAAATCGTCCATTGCGATGATTTCATCACCCGCTTTGAACATTCTTAGTAAACAATCGGTAGCCGCTAATCCCGATGAAAACGCTAAACCACGAGCTCCATTTTCTATAGAAGCCAAAGCATCTTCTAAAGCCTGACGCGTTGGATTTGCAGCTCTTGAGTATTCATAATCTCCAACTGGTTTTCCCGGTGAAGTTTGTACATATGTTGAGGTTTGAAATACCGGCGGCATTACGGCTCCGGTAACTGGTTCATGATGTTGGCCACCATGTATTACTTTGGTATTGAATTTCATCTGTTTGTAATTTTGGGCAAAGATATTTTAATTTTTCGGATGTCGAAACGAGTTTAACGTTATATAAACTTCTTAATTTGCATCATAAATCCAATGTGAAGTGCTTCGTGAAAGTTGTTAAATTCGATCGCTTCTTTAGCGGATGATAAGTAGTATCCAGTTCCTGTCGTAAATTCTGCATAGTTTTGAAATACATTTTCTGAAAAATCTTTTTTGGTTTGTTCCAAGGTAGAAAACAAAAGTGCTTTGATTTCGTCTACCTGTCTTTGCTCAACATTATGTTCTGGTTTTGTGCCTTTTTTATAGTGCTCAACCATTTCATCCGAAATCATCATTGGCAAACCAGATAATTTGTAAACGAGCATTTGTTGAACCACAATAATGTGCCCAATATTCCAAATTAAATTATTATTAAATCCTTCGGGAATGGTATTAAGTTTTTCCAAAGAATGATTTTCTAAAAAAGTCAGTACTATATTTCGACTGCTTTTATTGATGTTGAATGTAGCTTCCATTTTTTATAATTGTGTAAAATGATCCGATTTAGGCATTAAGTTCATAACATCAATCGCAATTTGTGGCGTCGGATTTGCAATTTTTCGGAGTTTTGTATCCATCCAAGCGCCATCAACAGTAATTGTAGCCAGAAGTTCCTCTTTTTCGTTTTTTAATTCGTGTACAAGCGTCCAACGAGAAGCATCGTCTCTTATTTTCCCCACTTTAGTGCTAATGAAAACTTTGGTATTTTGTCTAATCTCTTTTCTGAAAATACATTCTTCCCGAAATAAAATGGGACCAAAATTGTTTTCCTGCATAATTCGCATATTCAATCCCAACTGCTCCAGAATTTCAACTCTATGTTGCGCGCCAAAATCATAATAAACGCTGTGTCGAACATGAAAATTAGGATCTAAATCTGACCAACGAACCGAAACTTCTTTTGTAAATGTTTGCATTATTTTAAATTTTTGATAAAAATACAGATTATAAGTTTCAAATGATTTTCCTTTGCAAAAAGAAATTTCATGACGAATAAAATCTACTATTTAGCTTCGTGCGATACGTGTCGAAAAATTATAAAATCACTGCCAAATACGGATCGATTGGAATTTCACGACATTCGTCAAAATCCAATTACCGAGAAGGAATTGGAAGAAATGCATTCTCTTTCCGGAAGTTACGAAGCACTTTTCAGCAAAAAAGCCCAACTGTATAAATCGATGGATTTGAAAAATAAAGCATTGACTGAAGCCGATTTCAAGAAATATCTCTTAGAACATTATACCTTTTTGAGTCGTCCTGTTTTTATCATTGACGACAAAATTTATATCGGCAACGGACAAAAAAATATTATTGAAGTTACAAAAGTGCTTAGCTAATGTCAAAAAGAACATGGGCGTTACTAGCCGCCATGATGGTTTCAATAATTTATGGAGTTTCGTTTACGATTGCCAAAGATGTAATGCCTACTTATGTGAAGCCCTACGGATTTATTTTGCTCCGCGTTTTAGGCGCCACAGTATTGTTTTGGGCCGTTTCTTTTTTTGGTCCCAAAGAGAAAATTCAACTGAACGATTTTCCACGAATTATTGCGGCCGCTTTTTTTGGAGTAGCACTAAATATGCTGACTTTTTTCAAAGGATTGAGCCTAACTTCTCCAATTTCAGCAGCGGTTCTCATGGTTACCACACCAATAATTGTATTGATTCTTTCGGCTATTATTATGAAAGAAAAAATGAAATTCAGAAAAATAATCGGTATTTTACTTGGCCTTTTCGGCACCGGATTTTTAATTTTGTATGGCAAATCTATTGGTAACGCTTCCAATGCAATGCTGGGAAATTTTCTCGTTTTTGTCAATGCGGTGTCCTATGGTTTTTATCTAATAGTAGTCAAAAAATTAATGGATAAGTACAATGCATTTACGTTTGTAAAATGGATTTATGCTTTTGGTTTACTGATGGTTTTGCCTTTCGGATGGAGCGAATATCATGAAATACATTGGACCACAATTCCCACTTACATTCTTTGGGAAATTGGGTTTGTAGTGCTCTTTACCACATTTTTCACCTATTTGTTCAACTTAGTTTCAATGCGCGAGCTCAAACCAACGACCGTAGCTGTTTTCATTTATCTGCAGCCGCTTTTCGCTACCATTTTTGCCATCGGTTTAGGAAAAGACGAACTAACTTTAGTTAAAATTGTTTCGGCAGTTTTGATATTTGTTGGCGTTTACTTGGTCACACAAAAGAAAGTGAGCAGTAATTAGTCTGCAGCAAACAATGTAGAACTGATTACGCAACACTGAACACTGAACACTTTTTCATATATTTGAAGTCTATTAAAAAATACCAATGATACAATCAATGACGGGTTTTGGAAAAGCAACTTTGCAACTCCCAACTAAAAAAATTACCGTAGAAATCAAATCGTTAAACTCTAAAGGTTTGGATTTAAATACCAGAATGCCGTCTGTTTTCCGCGAAATGGAATTGGGATTAAGAAACCAACTTTCCGTAAGATTGGAACGTGGAAAAATAGATTTTTCATTGTATATCGAAGTTACTGGCGAGGAAACGACATCTAAAATAAATGTTCCAATAGTTCGAGGCTATATCAATCAAATGAAAGCGGTGATTCCAAATGCAGATGAAACCGAATTGATGAAAATGGCTGTCAGAATGCCAGATGCACTAAAAACGGAGCGTGACGAAATCGATGAAAATGAATGGAAAAAAATCCAAACAGTAATCGATGAAGCTTTAGAAAATATTGCCCAATTCAGAAAAGATGAAGGCGTTTCATTAGAAAGAGAATTTTTGCATCGTATTGCCAATATCATGACGTTAATGAACAATGCGGTTGCGTATGATTCAGAACGAGTGGAAACGGTAAAAACACGTTTGCGAACTGCTTTGGATGAATTAAAAGAGAACGTAGATGAAAGTCGTTTCGAACAAGAATTAATTTTTTATCTTGAAAAATACGATATAACTGAAGAAAAAGTGCGTTTGGAGAATCATTTAAATTATTTCATCGAAACCATTGCAGGAACTGAAGCTAACGGTAGAAAATTAGGTTTCATTACCCAAGAAATGGGACGCGAAATCAATACAATGGGTTCCAAATCAAATCATACCGAAATGCAAAAATTGGTTGTAATGATGAAGGACGAATTGGAGAAAATTAAAGAGCAAGTACTAAACGTATTGTAATATTTGACACAGATTTCACAGATTCGCACAGATTGAAAAATCATTGTAATCCGTTAATCTGTGGCAAAAATAAATTTTAAGACTACTGAAATAAATTCAGCATATAATGAACAAAGGAAAATTATTAGTATTCTCAGCGCCATCAGGATCGGGAAAAACCACTATAGTAAGGCATTTATTGGCACAACCCGAATTGAATTTGGAGTTTTCTATTTCAGCTGCAACTCGCGAACTTCGTGGTGAAGAAGCACACGGAAAAGATTATTATTTCATGTCGATTGAAGAGTTTAAAAAGCACATTAAGGCTGATGATTTTATCGAATGGGAAGAAGTATACCGCGATAACTTTTACGGAACTTTGAAAAGTGAAGTCGAGAGAATTTGGGCAAAAGGGAAAAACGTAATTTTCGACATTGATGTTTCTGGCGGATTGCGAATTAAGTCAAAATTTCCTAAAGAAACCTTAGCCGTTTTTGTAAAACCACCAAGTGTTGACGAACTGAAACGCCGCTTAAAAGAACGCTCAACAGAAAGTGAAGACAAAATTAATATGCGAATCGCGAAAGCACACGTTGAATTGGCAACGGCACCACAATTTGACACTATCATCAAAAATTACGATTTGGATGTAGCCAAAGAAGACGCATATCAGTTGGTGAAAGAATTTGTTAAGTAAATAAAAGCTGTCAGCCGTTAGCTGTTAGTTGTTATCTTTTTAAAAAATGAAAATCGGATTATACTTCGGAACCTTCAATCCCATTCATATCGGGCACATGATTATTGCCAATCATATGGCCGAACATTCTGATTTGGATCAAGTTTGGATGGTCGTTACGCCGCACAATCCGCTTAAGCAAAAAAATACTTTACTAGACGATTATCAGCGTTTGCACATGGTCAATCTAGCAACGGAAGATTTTATTAAAATTAAACCTTCTGATATCGAATTTAAATTACCACAACCGAATTATACGGTCACAACTTTGGCACATTTAGAAGAGAAATATCCAAAATATGAGTTTGCCTTAATCATGGGTGAGGACAATCTCAACTCGCTTCATAAGTGGAAAAACTACGAAGTGATTTTAGCCAACCATAACATTTATGTCTATCCAAGATTGAATTCGGGTGAAATGGATAATCAGTTTATCAACAGTCCAAAAATTCACAGAGTTGGTGCTCCAGTGATTGAACTGTCGTCAACGTTCATCCGCGAAAACATTAAAAATAAAAAGAATGTTTCGCCAATGCTACCACAAAAAGTTTGGGAGTACATTGACAGTAGTTCTTTCTACAAAAAGTAACTACACTTCTCTGTAACCACGCGCTAATTTCTGGCGAATTAATGTCTGCATTTCGCGTGTTGCAATTTCTTCAGAATCAAATGCTTTTATGAGTTTTTGTCCTTTGGTTCCAATTTTACCATATTGAATTATCAATTCTCCATTCGTTACCGAAACTTCCCAAAACTTATTGCTGCCGTTTTCAGTGCTGATTAATTTGGTCGCATTCTGATTCGAATTAGAAATAACTGCCGGCTCTTCGCTCAGCAAAACAGTTACAGGTTTTTCGACTTCAAAAGGCACTCTTTTTTCAATGAGAACTGGTTCAAAAAAAGCTTCATTATTCAACGCACTTTTCAGCATTTTGATCACGCGATTTTGATTGTCAATCCAGTCTTTGGTATAAATTTGGCACAATTTCCAACCGTTGTGTTTCAGTAATTCGGGTTTCAAAAAGTATTGTTCCAAAACATCATCGTTGCCATAATGAGTTTCATCGTCAATGCTAATTCCTAGAATAAATTCGGTATCATCATTATGTTTTTTAACGCCAAGACTGCATTTGAAACTACTTTGACCCACGTTTTCTGTAACGAAATACCCTTGTTTTTCAAGTTCTAATTTTACAGCAACAGCCGTTGGTGACACATTGGCTGCAGCCGAATTATTCGAAATACTGTTCAGTACATTATTCGCCGCTTCCAAATTTCCGAGGCTCACTAATTCGGCATATTGAAGGTATTTTCTAAAGTAATTCGCACCGTCATTGTATTCATTTTTGATATCTGTGTATTTGATTGAACTCACGACACACATGCTTTTCTTCGCTCTTGAAAACAAAACATTTAGACGTTTTTCGCCGCCGCGTTTGTTGATTGGGCCAAAATTCATCAGCATTTTTCCACGTGGATCATAACCATAACACGTACTCATGATGATAATATCGCGCTCGTCGCCCTGAACATTTTCAAGGTTTTTGATGAATAACCCAACAAACTGATTGTCTTCAATTCGCTTGTATTCTTCTTCGAGTAAATTCTCAAAAACTTTATCTTTCACACATAAATCCTGAAGTGCCGTTTCAATTTCGTTTTGTTGTTCCATTGAGAAAGCCACAATTCCGACGCTGTAGCCATTGTTTTCAAAAAGAAGGCTTCTGGTCATTTCAGCAATATATTGCGCTTCTAAAACATTGCTACGCGCTTCATAAATTCCTTTGTTGATATAGTGATACGAAATTGGTTTATCATAAAGATGTTGAATGTTTTGAACAGCATCAGTCGTGTTTTCTACACTGATTTCCTGCGATTCATTCTGATGATCTTTCACATCCGGAATTGTCAACAATTGATTATTATAAAACGAGGCATTCGAAAATCCGATCAACGCTTCATGCTTGCTTCGGTAATGCCAACCCAACATAATTGAAGGGAATTTGCGCGCGCCTTGTGTCAAGAAACTATCAGCATCAATGGAGAATGATTCATTTTCGGAATCCGCTTCAAACCATAAATCATCCGTATTTCCAGAAGAACTTCCAAAGAAATTACTCGGCGGCATTTGCATTTCATCACCCACAATAATCGTTTGTTTGGCTCTGTAAATTGGTGGCAAGCCTTCTTCCAAAGTAATCTGGCTGGCTTCGTCAAAAATTACTACGTCAAAATAATTTTCATCTAACGGTAAAGTATCGGAAACACTCAGCGGACTCATTAGCCAAATCGGTTTCAGTTCCCGGATGATTTTTCCTGATTCTGATGTAGATAACTCGCGGATTGATTTATAACGCATCGATTTCCCGAATTCATTTTCTAGAATTTTTCGACCTTCCAGAATTGATTTTTTTTCGACTTTTGCCGCTTCACCCATTCCAGCAACGGATAGTTCTGATTTTTTGATGAGTTCGTTGAAATCGTTTTGCTGTTTTTGAATGATGAATTTTCCGTTTAAAGTCAGCAGTTCTTTGTTTAGCAAACCAATTTTCTGAATCGTATGATGCAATAAATCCAAATTAAACTTCTGATGATTGAAATGACTCGCATAGTAGTTTTGCAATGTTTTTTCAGCTAAAAGTTTTTGCAATTTGTCTAACGAAATCGGCTCTTTTCGCAATAATGAAATCACCGAAGCATTCAATCCCGTCAATTCTTCAAACTGATTCGCATACAATTGAAAGTAATGCTGATTGTCAATTATTTTTTTGATTTTATCGTCCAATTGCAATAGCGACAAGTTTTCAAAATGAACCAAATATTTTTTCAGTGTTTGATTTAAACTTTCCGTCAACGAGTCTATTTTTCGAATTTCATCATAAACATCTTGATTTTGCTGACTCAAAAACGAAAGAATTTCGTTATCAATAGTTTCGTGAAGCGCTTTTAAATTGATTTTGATAAACGGAATTTCGCCCAGATTGTATTTCTTTTTAATGCGGATTTCAAGTTCATGTTTAGCATTTAAAACTACATGCTGTTGGAGCATGTTTTTGATAACTAAACTCAATTTTGGCTTGATGTTGTGCTTTGAAACATCATATAATTTTAAAATCTGATTCTTGATATTCTTGTAATTTCCATTAAAGATATTCAAGAAACTATCCTCACTTTTTTCTAGAATTGGCAACGCATTTTGAGCATCAATTTCAGAAATTTTTTCGCTCCAATACGGATATTGACTTTCTAGTTTTCCAATTTCAATCGAATATTTTTCAAGCTGTTCCAATTCGTTATCCAAAGTAATAACAGTATTTTTCTTGTCTGATAAAATCGTTTCCTGATTGGTTTCATAAAACGGAATCGCTTGACGACATCGCGTTAAAAATGATTGAACATCGTTAAAACTCGAATCAGAATTGACTAAAAATCCAGCCGTATCGAGAATTTCCGTTAAATCATCAATTTTTTCATTTGCCAATTGCAGGTTTTCTACAATTTCGGCAACATTATTGAGTTTTCGCATCGCTTCCATAGAGAAATATTGAAAAGGATGCTGGCTCAAATACTCATTTTTGTTCGTTTCCAGATTGATTTGGTAAAGTGCATTGATTTTTTCATTGTAAATTTCCCAATCGGAATAACTTGCAAAAGGATCAAGCGCAACCAAATCTGCGGAAGAAATAGTTTCCGAATTAAAGACCAAAACTTCCAGAATATCTTTAATCGAAGCATCTGATTTTGGATTTTTGAATTTCATAAACTGATGAAATTCATGTAGAATATTTAGTTCACTTTCCAAAGATTGAGCAACAGTATCGCGTTCTTTTTTGGTAGATTCGAATATTTTTTTTGCTTTTGTAAAACTTTCATAAGTACTTTTTAAGTTCAGAACAAACTCTTTTTTATCCGATTGTGAATCGTGAATCAAGCAACACAATTCGTCTAATCCTTGATTTTTCAATCGATAGAAAACGACGTCAAGTGCGGCTCTTTTTTCGCAAACGAATAATATCTTTTTTCCATTCGCTACAAAATTTGCTACAAGATTGGCAATCGTTTGTGACTTTCCGGTTCCGGGCGGCCCTTGAATAATATAATTTTCGCCAGCTTCCGAAAGTAAAACTGCTTTGTTCTGCGTTGGATCCGATGCTACGACATTATATGTTTTGGTAAAAGCGTTGACCGAATTGGTTTCGGCTTTGAAATTCCGTTGCGATAAATCGGCAAACAAATGATCAAAAACCTGACTATTCAATTCGTTCTCAATTACCATATTGTAATCGCGCACGAGCGACATTTTCTTGTAATTGAAGTTTCCGATAACCATATTACAGGTATCAAATTCCCAAATAAACGGATTTACTTCACCTTCATCCAAGGTATAAAATTCGCGATCAATCGTCTTATTTTCGCTGAATTGTTTCGGGTTGAGTTTGATGTCAGAGTCGATTAAAAACTCCAATCCCGAAGCTTCATCTTCAATATATTGCTTGAATAATTGCAGTCCAAAAGGCTGAAAATCATCTTGCGAATACGAATAGGCAATGTTCTTAATGTCGGCTACAGCCTGACGTTTCGAGTTTCTTTTTTTGAATTGATGTAACGTGCTTTGCGCTTGTGTATGAATCAATTTTATTCTGGGCTTGTCAATATTTTCTAATGTTATCCCCGAATTATTGCTTTCAATTTGATGTTTCAATAACTGAAAAACATCGGTAATACTCGTTTCAGAAAGCTGAATTCTTTCAGGCAATTTGATGCCGTACAAATCCTTTAGCATATTCGCCAAAACCGGATTAATTTCAACTTCATCATCTACAAAATCTAACGTAAATTCATCTTTAACGCCTTTCTTTTTGGTTAGATTAATGGGTGTTAGCAAGAATGGCGTTTCGATTTTTTCGGTTGCATTTTCTTTAGTGTTGTACCAATTTAGAAAACATAAAACCAGTTTTAATTGACTAAAACCATATTCATTTACGTCTTTATTGGCTTCCAAACGAATCTTATCGAGTGTTGGAACGATGTACGGATTGTCCTCAAAACGCAAGTATTTATTCAGTGAAATGGAACTGTTGTTGCTTATTTTTTTAGAGATTTCTGTATTCCAATAAAACAACGAATTGGGGTCAATATTTTTATAATTTAGCACTTGCGGCACCGAAGCAATCGTAAGATTTAGAAATTTTAAATTCGGTTTATAATAGAGCAAACGGTTTCTTCGGCTGTTGTCAAACAAACGATTTCGCAGTTTTTCTTGAATGTATTGTTGTTTGCTGGTTTTCTTTGGCTGAATAATTTTTGAAATATCATATTCCGTTTCCGGATTGTAATCGCGATAATTTTTGAGTTTTTCGATGATTTCGTTTAAATCTTTCCAACGTTTTCTTCTGTCGAGTTGGGTCATACCCAAAATAATATTTGCAATCGCCGGATGAATTTTCGGATTAACAAAAACCATACTTTTTCGGTTTGCAACAAATTCATTTAAATCATCTACATCTGTAAAATCTAGGTTTAGCGCTTGGCTCGCCATAATCATTCCCAGAACATAAATGTCGGAAAGCGGATCATGATGGTTGAAGGCAAACTCAAAACAATCATAATTTTTGAGATACATTGGTTTTACAATCGGTTCGTCTGAACTTTGAACGGATTGGTCAAAATATGCTTCGGTCGTGTCGTCTTCACCAACGGCTACTTTTTGAACTACTTCACTGCTGATGTTAAACGTTTTACTTTGATCGGAAAAAAAAGAAGCAAATTGCGATGCGTTATTTTGTGTTTTGAATTCGTCTGAAACAATATTTAATTTTTCATCTTCAACAAAAATAGTTTCGAGTTTTTCTAACCCTGCAACTTTTCCTTGGTTGTGAATTTTAGCAACGGTTTGAAGCAACGGCATCATTACGGCAACTACATCGTCATTGGCAAAAAGGCCTTTATCAAAATGGGAAGTCAGGAATTTATAAAATTTGGTATCTTGTATTTTCATGTTCTAATAGCTGCTTTCAGATTCAGATTCCAGAATTTGATTTAGCGCAACCGTACAGTTTTTGCAAAAATCTTTAAAGCTTTTCTCAGTGAGTTTGTATTCTTTTTTGATGATAATTTTCAGAAATGTATCGAGTTCCAATTGTTCTGAAACATCTAAAGCATGACCAATCGCAATTTCCTTGAGTTCGGTATCGCACATAGCAAAATCGAACAAAATGTACGCGTAATAATTTTTCAGATTGTCTCTGCTGTTAGCAATCTTGGTTTTGAAATCAGCATCCAAAAGCAAGTCTCGATTCGGATTGTATTGTCCAAAATACTGTTTGTATAACACGATATTATGTTCCGACTGCATCCATTTGGGCTTCGTAAAAAGATCAATCAGGTTTTTAGTTATGCCATAAACTTCCTTTTTGCTGAAAAGTGTAAGCAACTGCAAATCGAGTTTTCCTTTAACAATTTCTTCTATTTTGGCAACATTTTCATCAGTGTAATTCGATAAAAGCTGCAATGATTTGGCACGAATATAAATTTCAGGATGTGATTCTCCCGAAGAACCAACTTCAATTCGGGTCAGAATTTCGTCCGCCTGTTTCAGGTAACTCTCGGCCGAAACTTTCTCTAATCCGGTTTCAATTTTAACCAAAGTTGTAATTACAGTTTCGAGGTTTTCGGTTACTTTTAATGCGCCTAAATCGCAGTATAATTCGGTAAACAGTTGAAAAATCCGTGCTGTTTCGTGATAGAACAATTCACTTTTATAGTCGTTGGCAATTGCATTTATGATTCGGTTGGTGACTTCAAAATCGCCATTTTCAATCGAATTTAAATGAATATGACTCAGTTCGTGTCCAAATAAAGCCAACAATTCATCATGATTTAAAAGTTTCAATATCGAGCCTGAAAGTATTAAATGCGCTTCATTTTCAAAGGATACGATTGCGCCGTTATTATAATCAACCTGCTGTGATTGGTACAAAGTTACGGATAGTGATAAGTTGAGTTTGTCCTTCGCCTTTTGCAGCAGCGCGTACCATTCCGGTTCGGTTACTGGATCTATTCGATAGGCATTTTTGAGTAAATCGGTTTTAAAACTTTCGATTTGTTCTTTCTGTACATTTTTATCTAAAAACCAAGCCCAGGTTTTGGTTTGATTTTTAAAATAATCCCGTAATTGGCATTGGAATGGAAATGGTTTCAAGGCGTGCTATTTGTTGTTTTTGGTATGCTACTAAATTAGTATAAAAAGTAGAGTTTTGCATGATTTAGTTCACAATTTATTAAAAGAAATTGAAAGTTAAGCCACAATTAACATTGGTTTTTTATTACGTCAAGATGAAAATATATTCGGCAACAAATTGATTGATAAAGGGTAAGAGATTTTGTGCTCTAAAAAGGTATTTAGTTCGTTTAAAAATCAGTATTTTTGATTGAAACAAAAGTTTATTTTTATGAATAACTATCCAAAGTTTGCAGTAATTGGCGGTGGAAGTTGGGCTACAGCCATTGCAAAAATGTTGTGTGTCAATCTTGACGAAATTGCTTGGTACATGCGAAATGAATCGGCAATTGATCATATAAAAACCCAAAAACACAATCCAAATTATTTAAGTTCGGTTGAATTTGATATTAAAAAACTCCGACTCACATCGGATATAAATGAAGCGGTGGAATATGCAGATTACCTAATTTTTGCGATTCCTTCCGCTTTCTTAAGTGCTGAATTAGCGAAGTTGACCGTTAGTTTAAAAGACAAAGTTATCTTTTCAGCAATTAAGGGAATTGTTCCCGAAACTTCTTTAATTGTGGGCGAACATTTCAACAGGAAGTTTGATATTCCGTTTGAGAATATAGGTGTGATTACGGGTCCATGTCATGCAGAAGAGGTTGCATTAGAGCGTCTTTCCTATCTTACGATTGCCTGTGGCGATTCGGATAAGGCTAAAGTTGTTGCCAAAGTTTTAGCCGGAAATTATATCAAAACTAAAATCTCAGACGACATCATCGGAACAGAATATGCTGCAATGTTGAAAAATATTTATGCTATTGCGGCCGGAATTGCCCACGGTTTGGGTTACGGAGATAACTTCCAGTCGGTGATTATGAGTAACGCCATTCGTGAAATGAAAAAGTTCATCCGCAAAGTGCATAAGATGAAACGAAATATTAATAATTCAGCTTATTTGGGCGATTTATTGGTTACAGGCTATTCGGTCTTTTCAAGAAATAGAATGTTCGGAAACATGATTGGAAAAGGATATACGGTTAAATCAGCCATGATGGAGATGTCCATGGTTGCAGAAGGCTATTATGCGGTGAAAAGCGCTTATAAATTAAACCAAGAATACAAAGCTAAAACACCTATCATTGATGCCGTTTATCAAATTTTGTATGAAGGAAAAGATGCGAAATCAGTATTTAAAAAACTAACGGACGAACTTGATTAATAGCAGCGGAAATTGAACTAGCAAATTAAAACTACTTTATCTTTAAAAATGAATATAGTATAAAAATTAACAATTTTATTGTCTGATAAATATAATTTTTACAAATTTTTTAGCCTAAACAGTTGTTGATTAACAAATAACAATTATTTTTGATATATGGTGAAAAATTATAAAGTTGTAGTTAGCACTTTGATTCTCTTTTCCGTAGTGCAAATTTATGCCCAGAAACAAGGACAATCACTTATAGATTCTCTTCTAACGGAACTTCCAAGAGCAAAGTCAGAGAAGCAAAAAGCCATGCTCCTCAACGACCTTTCAAACACCTACGGTCCAATCGATTCCAAAAAAGCAATTCAATATGGTGAAAGCGCCTTGAGCTTAGCCCAGAAAAATGGATGGAAAGATGTTTTGTCTCGTTCTTATAATTTGTTGGGGATGAATTACCAAAGGATAAAAAATTATGATAGCGCCATCGAATACTATTTGAAAGCACTTAAAATTAACGAAGACGCCGGGAATAAAAAGAACATGGCTTCTTTAACAGCAAATATCGGCTCTTTGTATTACAGTAAAAAGGATAATTCTAATGCATTAGATTATTACTTGCGGGCAGCTAAATTAAACGAAGAACTTGGTAACAAGAAAAGTCTTCCAGTATTGTACAGTAACATTGGAAATGTTTATAATGATATGTCCAATACTCCAAAAGCACTTGAATACTTCGTAAAATCATCCGATTTAAATGAAGCAGTTGGAAACCAAAAAGAAGTTGCTAGTACTTCTACAAACATTGGCAACATCTACAGAAGCCAGAACAATCCTAAAGCATTAGATTATTATCTAAAATCTCTTAAAATCCATGAGTCGCTGGATAATGTAAAAGGTGAGGCGCTAAATGCCAATAGTATTGGTTCGCTCTATTTTTCGCTGAATAATTATACGAATGCACTTGAGTATTATTCGAAATCACAAAAGGCCTTCGAACAAATTGGAAATAAAGAAGGTGCTTCAAGGAATATAGGTAATATTGGGATTACGTATTTAGAGATGGCGCAAGATGCTAAAAACACCGCGGACCGTCAGCAATTACTTCAACAAGCAATGGATAAACTTGACAGTGCCATTAAACAACTTACAGCTATCGGCAGTAATGATGTTAGCCAGCAATTTTCCAAATCCTTATCTTTTGCTAAAAGTTTATCAGCAGGAGATATTTCTACAAAAGAAAGTAGCGTAAAACGCACTAAAAAAGACACCGTTTATATACGCGAAGACCGATCAAAAGAATACAGTCAGGCACAAGCGAATTTAAAATCAGAATACAGTCGTAAACAAGATTCTATTAAACTAGAAAGCCGAAATAAGGAGCTAAGTTTAAGTAAAGAAATGGATTTGCAGCAGTTAAAATTTGAGTATGAAAAAAAACAAGCGCAGGCTAAGACTGATGAAGAGCGACTTCAATTAAAACAAGAAGAAGAAGCCAAACGTCAGCGGATTGAGAGCAATTATAAAACATTGATTAATGCGGTTCAAACTGAAAAGGCATTGGCCCAAGCAAAACAAGAAAAGAAAAATGTTTTAGCCCAAATAGAAATTAAACGGCAAAAGAACATACGCAATGCTACTACTGTTTTTGCAGTATTGATGCTGATAATGGCCTTTCTTGTTTATAGAAATTATCGAAATCAAAAGAAATCATATAAATTAATAACGGAAGCCAATCGCATAATTCTTATTGAAAAACAACGTTCAGAAGACCTTCTTTTAAATATTCTTCCAATTGAAATCGCAGAAGAATTAAAAACAAGTGGAAAAATTAAGGCACGTTTTTATAATGAAGTTTCAGTCTTGTTTACTGACTTTGTCGACTTTACGCATACTTCAGAAAAACTCAAACCAGAGCAATTAGTAGATGAACTTCATGCTTGTTTTTCTGCTTTCGATGAAATCATTGGACGAAATGGTTTAGAGAAAATCAAGACCATAGGAGATTCCTATATGGCAGTATGCGGTTTGCCTGATTTTTCAGAGGATCATGCAAAAAAGACAGTCCAGGCAGCAATAGAAATTAGGGATTTCATCAACGAAAGGAAAAAGAACGAAAATGTATTTGAAATTCGAATAGGAATAAACAGTGGTCAAGTTGTGGCCGGAATTGTAGGTGTAAAAAAATTCGCGTATGACATTTGGGGTGATACCGTAAATACTGCCTCTAGAATGGAAAGTAGCGGTGAAGCAGGAAAAGTAAATATCAGTCAAAGTACCCAAGAATTAGTAAAAGAGGACTTCCAATGTACCTACAGAGGAAAAATAAGCGCCAAGAACAAAGGAGAAATAGATATGTATTTTGCAGAAAAAAAGATATAAATGGAATTTTTAAAAGCAAAATCACACATAAATAAACGCCTCAAAAATGAATTGCCAAAGTACTTATACTATCATAGTACAGAGCATATTAAAGATGTGTATAATGCCGTAAAACAAATTGCAGCAGCAGAAGGAGTTAAAGGCGAAAATCTTAAATTGCTTTTGATTGCCGCAATGTATCACGATAGTGGATTTATGGTTCAGGCGAAAAACCACGAGAAACTCTCTTGCACTATAGTTAAGGAAACACTTCCTGATTTTGGATTTTCACCAGAACAAGTCAAAAAAATCTGCGGTATGATTATGGCAACTAAGATTCCACAAGATCCTAAAAATCATTTGGAAGAAATTTTATGTGATGCCGATCTTGATTATCTTGGTAGGGAGGACTTTTTTAAAATTGGTAACCATCTTTTTGAGGAGTTAAAGTGCTATAAGATAGTCAATACAAAACGAGATTGGAACCTTTTACAAATTCGTTTTTTGGAGCAACATAATTATTTTACAAAAACTTCTATTACTTTACGAAAGCCTCAAAAAGATATGTATTTTAAACTTTTAAAAGAAAAAATTGAAAGCAATGAGTGAAGCCAAAAAGTTACTAGTATTTGATTATTTATACATTTCCGTTGGGGCTATTATAAGTGGTTTTGCTTTAATGAGTTTTTTAGTTCCAGAACATTTTCTTGACGGTGGGGTTACTGGAATATCGTTGCTTCTCCATGAGATTTACGGTTGGAATATCGCGCTGTTGATTATACTATCCAATCTTCCCTTTATTATTCTGGGCGCCAGACAGATAGGTAAGGGTTTTGCAATTAAATCACTAGTAGGTTCGGTCATCTTTGCGTTGTGTCTTAGTTTTTTTCCCTATCCTGAGTTTCATTACGATAAATTGCTTACTTCAACTTTTGGAGGTTTTTTTCTTGGATTAGGAATTGGCCTAGGAATGCGCGGCGGATGCGCCTTAGACGGAATCGAAGTCTTAGCGCTTTACACCTTAAAACGGACCGGATTTACCATGAGTGAAATTATTCTTGGAATAAATGTGATTTTATTTTTAATAGCCGCCTTTTATCTTGGATTTGAAACATCACTTTATGCTTGCCTTACCTATTACACGGTTACTAAAACGATCGATTATATTGTCGAAGGGCTGGAGGAATATACTGGAATTACAATAATTTCTGGTCAAAGCGAATTAATTAAAGAAAAACTGGTGCTGGAACTTGGACGCGGTATTACAATATATAAAGGCGAACGCGGATTTTTAAAAGACAAATTTGAGGAAAGTCACGACTGTGATATTATATTTACAATTATCACAAGACTTGAGGTAAGGCGTTTGAAAAATATCGTAATGAATATTGATGAAAAAGCTTTTATCTTTACTTACACTATAAAAGAGGCTGCAGGCGGTGTATTAAAGCGTATTAAAGCACATTAATAAAGAGTTTTCTATCGTACAATAACGCCATCTATAAAAAGAATAGGCACTTCTTCAACATAATCCGGGGTTATACTTTGAGCTTTGAAGATGAATTTTTTGTCATAAAGTATGTTGTCGATGAAATAGGTTACCATAAACTCATTGTTGAGGCGAAGCACATTTTGTTCGACCATTTCTATTTTTACTACGGATACTGCAGGAACATGGATAAAAGCGTGACGCAATAATGACGTTTTTTTCATTTCACCATCTAGAGTACCAAAAGCTTTAGAAACGACCATTACCGAGTCTAAATCAAAGTCAGAATCGTTGATTAGATACACATACCAAACCTTTTCCATAAAGTCATCGCTCCATTCCTGAACGGCAGCGAGGAAAACGTTTTCAACTTCGGGAATTTGGATGTCGCTTTTCATGATAGACTACTTAGAAGAATTAGATTTTTAGACTGCTTAGATTAACTAAAGATGCCATTTAGCCCCGATTGCAATGGAAATCCTCGCAGAGATTGTAATGGAAAGCGGGAACAAGGTTTGTAAAAGTTTGCAAGCCTTTCCGCTCCTAAATTTTATATACTTGACTTAAACTGCTCTAAAAAACGCACGTCGTTTTCGTAGAACATTCGGATATCGCCAATTTGATACAGTAACATCGCGATACGTTCAATTCCCATTCCGAATGCGAAACCGTTGTATTCGTCAGGATTGATGCCACAATTTTTCAAAACATTTGGATCGACCATTCCGCAACCCATGATTTCCAACCAACCAGTTCCTTTGGTGATGCGGTAATCGGTTTCGGTTTTTAAACCCCAATAAATATCGACTTCAGCACTTGGTTCCGTAAACGGAAAATAACTTGGTCTCAAACGGATTTTTGACTTTCCGAACATTTCTTTGGTGAAATATAAAAGCGTTTGCTTCAAGTCGGCAAACGAAACCTCTTTGTCAATGTACAATCCTTCCACTTGGTGAAAAATACAGTGCGAACGTGAAGACACCGCTTCATTTCTGAAAACTCTTCCTGGTGAAATTGTACGGATTGGTGGTTTGCTATTTTCCATATAACGCACCTGAACGGATGAAGTATGCGTACGCAATAAAACATCGGGGTTGGTTTGGATGAAAAAAGTATCTTGCATGTCTCTTGCCGGATGGTATTCTGGTAAGTTTAGCGCAGAAAAATTATGCCAATCGTCTTCTATTTCAGGACCGTCAGAAACATTGAATCCAATGGTTGAAAAAATATCGATAATTTGGTTTTTTACCAATGAAATAGGGTGACGAGAACCGATAATTGTCGGTTCAGAAGGGCGCGATAAATCGCCATAGATTCCGATATTTTCCACTTTACTTTCTAAAGCTTCTTGGATTCCTTTTACCTTGTCTTCGCAAGTAGTTTTAAGCGTATTAATTACTTGTCCAAATTCTTTTTTTTGTTCGTTTGGAACATTTTTGAATTCGGCAAATAAGTCTTTCAGCAAGCCTTTGCTTCCTAAGAATTTAATTCGGAATTGCTCTAAAGTTGCAGCATCCTCCGTATTAAAAGCGGTTGCTTCGCCAATATATTCTTTAATCTTGTCTATCATCGGTCATTTTGTAAAGGTGCAAATTTAGGGAAAAGTTAGAAGCTAGAAGCTAGAAGTCAGAAGTTTTTATACCGAATACTGCCTTCTGAATACTGAGCACTATTTAATCACTTCGTTCTCTAAAAAATAATTGACAATTGCTTCTTTCATCAAAACCGATTGTTCACCAGCTTTTAAGGCAGGCAATTCTTCTTTGACGCTGTAATGTGGCCAACCGTCTTTGTCTACGAAATCAAATTCGTAATAACCATACGGCACCAACAAGCGACAAATGGCGATGTGCATGAGGTTTAGTTTTTCGTCTTTTTTGAAGGTTTCGTGTACTTTGCCTAATTCTTGTACACCGATTAAATATATGATTGCGTCTAAATCCAATACATCTCCTTCAGCAAACTGATTGGAAAGGATTTCTACAACGTTGTTCCAGCGGTTTTTTAATTGTTCGTCTCTTGACATAGTGAAAGTTAGAAGTTAGACGTTAGAAGTTAGAAGTTTAAAAATGAGTTTAGTGTCGAGAACTTTATTTTTAAATTCAGATTTCTTATTTCTAAATTAGTTTGCAAAGATAGTTAGCTAAAAGCTAAAAGCAGGCAGCTAAATGCTAATTCTTAATTTCTTTAATCGCGCTTTCTTCAATCCATCCGGTAGTTTCGTCGGTTAGTTCTACTTTTTTCCAGTTCGCGATGCTTTCTAAGATGAACACTTTTGTTCCTTCATGCAGCACGGTTGTTTCTTGTCCGCTCAATTTTGGTTCGCTTTTTAAAGGGGCATCTTCAGCAAAAACAATGGCTGGTCTTTCGTTATCATTTCGATTTTTTTCAAAGAATCCAGAAGCGGTACTAAGTAAAATTCCAACTAACCAAAGGAACATTCCGATAAAGAAAATGCGTTTCAAAAACGTTTTCTCCGAAAAATAATATCCGACAAAAAACAATAAAAATACAAATGCAAAACTAACGGCAATCCAAGCCCAAGTGTCATAATGGTATTTAGAAGTAAAATCGGCGAGTAGTTTATTAAAGCCCACTTTCGGAATGACTTTGATGTCGTCAACGGCCATTTTTTTGGCGAAATCTAAGTTCGTTTTTATCTCAGCATCATTCGGACTTAACAATAATGCTTTTTCATAATTATAAATCGCAGGCGCTACTTTATGCAACTTATAATAGGAATTTCCTAAGTTGAAATACAATTCAGCCGATTGTTTTCCAGAATTCACAACACTTTCATAACTAGAAATAGCAGCGTCATAATTCTCTTTTGCATAGAATTGATTGCCTTTTTCAAAAGCTGTTTGTGCCCAAGAAATTTGAGAAATAATAAGAAGTAGGATTAGTATCTTTTTCATTATTTTAATTGCTTTTCCAATTCAGAAATAATAACAACCGCTTTATCGTAATCGTTTTGAATTGCCGATTCAGAAGAAAAAGCATAACGTGCCAATTCACAGTTTTCGGTCAATTGGATAAAATTGGAAACCGTTTCAGGATTTGCTTTACGCGAAAGTAGAATTTCACTAATTTTTTCTTTGCTCATTTCCGAAGTTTCGATGTGTAATTTCGCTTTTAGGAAATTGTGCATGGCCTTTTCTAATGCGATATAAAAAGGTTCTTTGTTACCCAAATGTTTCTTTGCTTCACCAAGATATTTCTTCGCCAAAGCATTAGATTTTTTGATTCTGTTTCCAACAACATCATTGTCTGAGGCTTCTTTACGTTTCTTACCAACTACAAAAAACGGAATCGCTAAGAACGGTAAAAATACCAACGAATAGAATAATCCTGAACCTATGAAATCCTCTTTTTCCATCGACATTAAAGACGTTTTCTGTTTGATGTAAGCAAATGATTTAGCAACTTCCAACTTGGCTTTGGTTACATCATTTGGATTGGTTTTTCCTGAACTTGCGCTACTTGGACCGTCAAGAACATTGACCGTTATTGGTTCAGAAGTAATGGTTTTGTAACTGCCTGAGCCCAAATCAAAATAAGTAAAACTCAAAGGTTTGATTTGATAATTTCCTTTGTATTGTGGAATTATAGTGTATTTATCCGAAATTCTTCCTGTCATTCCGGTTAGTGGTGTTGTCACATTTTCATCGTGTACCGGATCATACATTTCTAACGCAGAAGGTAAAACTGGTTTAGGCAAAGTGAATAATTTGAGATTTCCCGTTCCGGCAACGCTAATGTCTAGATCCATAGATTCCCCATTTTTTAAAGTCGTTTTCGAAGGTTTAACTTTAAAATCAAAACGACCCACAGCTCCCGAAAAATCTTCTGGTTTTCCTTTTTCTGGCAAAGCTCTTACATTGATTATTTTGCTTCCTGCCGAAACACGTTTGCTGTCTTCGGTTAGTAAAGCTTGTCCCCAAAAATTTCTTTTATTGGTTGGTACTTGACAATCAATATCTAAAGAAAGTGGTTCAATTTCTAGTTTTCCAGATTTTTGTGGATATAAAACCGTTTTTCGTAAAACTACATAACGATAGCGTTCTCCTTTGAACGTTCCATCTTCGGCTTTGAGTTGTTTGATGTCGATATTCTGGCTCCAAAAATCGTTGTATTTTGGTTTGTTCAGCTCGCGCCAGTTTGTAATTCCGATATTATAACTGAAATATAATTTGTAAACCACAGTAATCGGTTCGTTGAGGTAAGGGTTCGTTTTTGAAATATCGGCAACCAAATATAAATTGTCGTCAGCGCTAACTGCGGGCATTTCGTTCGGATCTTTTGGAATTTCAACCGCATTGGTCACATTGATTTTGACGGGCAATGTTTTATAAATCTGTCCATTAATTTCAATTGAGGCTTGTTTTAATGTTAAAGTGCCTTTTTGAGTCGGTAATAGAATAAAAATATACGATTTGTTAAAGGAACTTCTTCCGTTAACCCACGACTGACTTACTGATTGACTTGGGCCACCTACAACTTTAAAACCGCATGCTTCAAAATTGGGCGCCACAAAATCATCACCGTCCGCATTCATTGTAAAATCCACGCGAAGACGTTCATTTAAACCCAAAGAAGTCTTGCTCACTTTCGCCTCAAATTGTACTTGGGCAAAAAGCGAATTGGTGATTAAAAACAATAAAATTAAAATCTTTTTCATCTTCAAATTACATTAAAACTACCAATCTTTCTCGGCTTTCTTCGGATTGGTTGGCACCTTTTGTTTATTTACTTTGTCTTGAACTTTTTTCTCTTCGTTGTTAACAGCATCTAATAAATTTTCTAAACGTTGTTTGGAAATTCCACCAGGCTGAGGTTGCGGTTTTCCTTGATCATTATTCTTATCCTTTTGGTCTTTGTCCTTGTTTTTGTCTCCTTCTTTTTTATCCTTGTCTTTGTCTTTTCGTTCGTCTTTTTTGTCGTCTTTTTTGTCCTTATCCTGGTTCTTATCTTTTTTATCGTCCTTCTTGTCTTTGTTTTTATCCTTGTTCTTGTCACCGTCTTTTTTAGGCGGATTGTTTTTCAGGTATTCTTTTGCCAAAGCATAATTGTAACGTGTTTCTTCGTCAGACGGATTATTTCGCAATGCATTTTTATAAGCTTCAACAGCATTTGAATAATCTTTGTCTTTCATAAACGTGTTTCCAATATTATGAAATGCCTGATGTTTTTCAGTTCTATTTTTGGCGTTTTTCAATGCTTTTGCATAATGATATTTAGCTTCTCCCGATTGATTTTGTCTGTAAATAGCATTTCCCAAGTTGTAAGACCCAATAGATTTCTTAGGGTTTTTTGATTCGGAAACTCGGTAATCTGCTTCAGCCTCGGCATATTTTTTCTCAGCAAAAGAATCGTTTCCTTTGGGCAAATCTTTATCTTTTTCCTTGTTTTGTGCTTTCGCCAAAAAAGAAAATAACAATAGAAAAAGTAAGGTCAAATATTTGTTTCTGTCTCTCATCTATCTGTCGATTATCTAATTATCTTTTTCATTAAACAGATTCATCTTTTTCACCCATTTTGTCTTTTTCTCTAAAAGGAAAACATCTAAAATCAAAAGGAAAAAGCCAAATCCTAAAAACCATTGAAACTGCGATTTAAAATCGGTCATTTGGGTACTTTCGAATTCTGTTTTTTGAATATTATCCAATGCATTTTTTACATAATCTATAACTTCTTTAGTAGAATTTCCGTCTACATAGCCTCCGCCAGAACTTTTAGCAATGTCTTTTAAAACTTCTGCATTTCGTTTGGTAATGACCACTTCTCCATTTTGATCGCGCTGAAAACTCTCCACAATTCTGTTTCTTTTTAGTGGAATCGTTCCGCCTTTTTCCGTTCCAACACCTATTGTCATTATTTTTAAACCTAACTTTTTAGCTTCTTCTGCTGCTTGTTTGGCGCTGTCTGAATGATCTTCACCATCTGTAATAATGATTAGAAGTTTGTTGGTTTTATCTTTTTTATCAATGAAAGTGGTTGCCAAATTTATTGCTTGATCAATCGAAGTTCCTTGCGATGAAATCATTCCGGGATTCATACTTTGCAAAAACATTTTACCAACACTATAATCTGTGGTGATGGGTAAAACTGGGAAAGCGCTTCCAGAATAAGCAATGATTCCGATTCGGTCGTTGCCTAAATTATTGATGATTTGCGAAACCAATTGCTTGCTTTTTTCCAATCGGCTTGGCGCAACGTCTTCGGCAAGCATACTTTTTGAAACATCGACAGCAAAAATAATATCAATTCCTTCTCGTTTTACGGTTTCTAATTTTGTTCCGATTTTTGGATTTACCAAACCAATAATCAGACATGTCAACGCTAATAAAATTACAACCAATTTTAACGCAGGTTTGAAAGTTGATTTTTCCGGGCTTAATTTTTTGATTAATTCCAGATCACCAAACTCGCGTTGTTTTTTTCTTTTCCAGAATTGAATATACAAGAAAAGCAATGCCATCAGCGGAATGACAGCCAAGAAATACAAATACCATTTTTCTTCTAACTCGTACATGTTCAATTATGAATTATGAATTTTAAATTATGAATTTTCATCTGCATAGTGCCTATTCGTATTTCGTAATTATATAAAACTTCTGTAAATTGTGTTTCTCAAACCAAATTCCACCAAAACTAAAATCCCCGCAATCCAAACAAATGGTCTGTATTTTTCATCATAATCATAGAATTTTAATTCCTGAATTTCAGTAGTTTCTAGTTTGTTGATTTCGGAATAAATGGATTCTAATTTACTGTTGCTGCTTGCACGGAAATATTTTCCACCCGTATTTCGGGCAATAGTTTGTAGCAATTTAACATCAATTTCAACGGGCATCATTCGGAATAAAAATCCGCCATTCGGGCCATAAGCATATGGAAATAGTGCATTCCCGTTGGTTCCAATTCCGATGGTGTAAACCTTAATTCCGTATTCTTTTGCGATTTGAGAAGCAGTTTCGGGTTCAATAAATCCAGCATTGTTAACACCATCCGTCAAAAGAATAATCACTTTGCTTTTGGCTTTGCTGTCTTTCAAACGGTTTACAGCTGTTGTTAAACCCATTCCAATTCCAGTTCCATCCTGTAGCACATTGTTGTATTCAATGCTTTTAATTGCTTGTTGGACAACAGCTTTGTCGCTTGTAACCGGTGTTTTCGTATACGCTTCAGAAGCATAAACTACGATTCCGATTCGGTCATTTGGCCTTCCTTCAACAAAATTTTCGGCTACTTTTTTTAAAGCTTCCATACGGTTTGGCTTTAAATCTTTAGCTAGCATACTTCCCGAAACGTCAATCGCCATTACGATGTCAATTCCTTTTGTAGATTTTGTTTGACTGCTGATATCCACTTTTCTTGGTCGCGCCATCGCAATAATCAATGAACTCAACGCTAATAAACGCAATACAAATAAGAACGGTTTTAATTTGGCCAACAGCGATTTTTGCGCTTTGAAACCTTTAACTGAACTTATTTTTAAAGTGGCAGTTTGCTGTTTTCTTTTCCAAATAAACCATGCAACAGCTGCCGGAAGTAGTAAAAACAACCAGAAGAATTCAGGATTTAAAAAACTAACGTCTTTCATTATTGTGCTGGTGTTTGTAATTCAACCGAGTTTAACATTCGATCAGAAATTTGTTTTCCGTATTTATCGTCTTCTTTATACATTACGGTTATTTGTTGGATGCCGCCATTTTGTCCAAAAATTATGACTTCATAATACATCTTGGTCGATTTGTTTCTAATTTTATCAATAATAGTCATTGTACCATAAGCTTTCTTGCCCGAAATGCCCTTTTGCGTATCAAAATCTTCTGTTTTGACAATGATGTTTGTCGCACCTTGTTGCTCGAATAATTTCAATGAAGTTTCGGCAACCTTATCTAAATCCAATTGACTTTCCTGTTTGAATTTAGTTGTGTTGACCACGATGTAAAAATCGTCTACTAAACTACCATAAATAAAGGTTTGCATTTCTTTTATCAAGGCAGCCGCATCTTTTGGAAGCGATTTGGAAGCATCAATTCGTTTTAAAACTTTTGGTGTTTCAATTTTAACGCCCGGATTTCCATATTCGCTGTAAATCCATTTTCCTTCTACTAATTCTTTAGTTGGATTCCCGATAAGATTATCTTTTACATAGTCAAATCCTTTGAAATAGATCAATCCCAAAACAAAAATAAATAGCATTGCAAAAGCAATTCCGATAGCGGAAATGATTCTTGTCCGTTTTTGTTTTTTTAGCTTTTCTAATCGCGCTAACTCTTTTTGTTGTTCGTTCCATTCTGTTAATTCGTCATCAACTACTACAATTTCTGGAATCGATTTGTGAATGGTTACAATCGAATTTGAAATCCGTTTTTTGTCTTCTTCAATTTCAAAATCCAGTGGTTTTACTTTAGCGAATTTTACTAAATCAGCTTGCATCAGAACTTTTTCGAGATTCTGAACGGTTTCGTTTGAAAGCTTTAATTTTTGTTGTTTTGCCGCTTTTCGCAAGGCTTCTATTAGTTCAGAGGTAGTGCTTTCCATTGCTGGAATATGAATTTCTTCTTCAATATAATTACGAGCAATATCGGTTAATTCAGAATAATAATGCTTGATTTCCCCTTTCTGCCAAAGTTCTTTTCCTTCCAATTGTTGTAATAAAGTCGTCGCTTTTTCGATTGGCGATTTGAAAATGATTTCTTCAACTTTAGGTTCGCTTTGTCTTTTCTTGATGTATTTGTAAATGAAATAACCAGCAACACCAATTGCAAAAAGGATTAAAAGATAAATCCACCAAGTTCCAAGCGGACTTTCAACCTTAGCGATATCTTTAATGTCGTACATTTTTTGTTTCAATGTATCGACTTTTACATCATTAACTTCTACTTTAATACTGTCTGAAAATACCGGTTTTCCATTAATTAAAACCGGAATTCTCGGAATCATATATTTTCCGCTATCGAATTGCGTTAGACCATAATTCTTGATTAATTGGTAACGCGCGCCGCTTTTAACCGTATCCATTTTATACGATTGAATAACTTCAAGAGCTCCAAAGTTTTTAGCTTCCGGAAATTTTACTTTCGATAAAGTATCCACATCTGTTTTCAGCGTAAGCTTGAATTCGGCACCAATTTTATTTTTGGTAACATTCACCAACGTCGTCACTTTTTGGGCAAAAAGCGAAGATGTGAAAAGTAATAATATATATAATTTAATTCTCATTTATTTTTTTATTTAACCGCAAAGAGCACAAGGTTTTCACAAGTTTCGCAAAGATGAAATTTTAAACAACAAAGCTGGTGTACTGTGCGTATATTTTTGCGAACCTTGCGGTTAAACTTTTATCTCGATTTAAAATAACCCAATAATTTTGTAACGTAACTTTCGTCAACACGAGTATTAACCGTTCCTGAACCACATTTTGAAAAGATATCTTTAAAGTAATTCACTTTTTCTTGATAGTGTTTTTCATAACTCAAGCGCGCTTTTTTTGAACCGGTATTTACCACTAAAATCTCTCCAGTTTCAGCATCTTCCATTTCGACCATTCCGATATTTGGCATTTTTTCTTCCCGAATATCATAGACGCGAACTCCCGTAATATCGTGTTTTTTTGCAGCAATTTTTAATGTTTTTTCGTAATCGTCATCGACCATAAAATCAGAAATCACGAATACAATCGCTTTCTTTTTTTGTGTTCCTGATAAGAATTTTAAGGCTTGTGACAAATCGGTTTTATTGCTTTTAGGTTTAAATTCAATTAACTCACGGATGATTCGCAAAACATGAGATTTTCCCTTTTTTGGCGGAATGTACAATTCGATTTGGTCTGAAAATAAGATCAACCCAATTTTATCATTATTCTGTGTCGCCGAAAAAGCCATCGTTGCCGCGATTTCAGTTACGATTTCACTTTTCAATTGGTTTTTGGTTCCAAATCCTTCCGAACCCGAAATATCAACCATTAGCATCATGGTTAATTCGCGTTCTTCTTCAAAAACTTTCACGTAAGGTTCGTTATAACGCGCCGTAACATTCCAGTCAATCGCACGTATGTCGTCACCAAATTGGTATTGTCGCACTTCTGAAAACGTCATACCACGGCCTTTAAACGACGTGTGGTATTCGCCCGAGAAGATATGATCGCTCAGTCTTCGGGTTTTGATTTCGATTTTACGAACTTTTTTGAGTAAGTCTTTTGTTTCCATTTTTTTAGCCTTCAGCGGTTAGCCTTCAGCTATTAGCTATCAGTATTATGCTGACTGCTGACTGCTGAAAGCTAGAAGCTAATTTAAGGTACTTCGATTTCGTTAACGATTTTGTTGATGATGTCAACAGAAGTAATGTTTTCCGCTTCAGCTTCATAAGTGATGCCAATTCTGTGACGCAACACATCATGAACTACAGCACGAACGTCTTCTGGAATTACATAACCACGACGTTTGATGAAAGCATAACATTTAGCAGCGTTCGCCAAGTTGATACTTCCTCGAGGAGAAGCTCCAAATCCAATCAATGGTTTTAAACTTTCTAATTTATATTTTTCAGGATAACGTGTTGCAAAGACAATATCTAAGATGTATTTTTCGATTTTTTCATCCATATACACTTCTCGAACGGCTTCTTGTGCTCTTAGAATTTGTTCGACAGAAACTACGGCATTTACTTTTTCGTAAGCACCTTTAAGATTCTGACGAATAACCATTCGTTCTTCGTCCATTTTTGGATAATCGATCACGGTTTTCAACATAAATCGATCCACTTGCGCTTCTGGTAACGGATACGTACCTTCTTGCTCAATGGGGTTTTGCGTAGCCAAAACTAAAAAGGGTCGGTCTAATTTAAAAGTGGTATCGCCAATCGTAACTTGTTTTTCTTGCATCGCTTCTAGCAAAGCAGACTGCACTTTGGCTGGCGCACGATTGATCTCATCGGCTAGAACGAAATTTGCAAAAATTGGTCCTTTTTTGATTGAGAATTCGTTGGCTTTAATATTATAAATCATGGTTCCCACAACATCGGCGGGCAATAAATCTGGCGTAAATTGGATACGGCTGAAACTTCCTTGAACCGCTTGCGATAGCGTGTTTATGGCTAAAGTTTTTGCTAATCCGGGTACGCCTTCTAACAAAATGTGTCCTTGACCCAAAAGTCCAATTAGCAATCGTTCTATCATGTGTTTTTGGCCGACAATGACTTTGTTCATTTCCATAGTCAGCAAGTCAATAAAAGCACTTTCTCTTTCTATTTTTTCATTAATTGCTCTAATGTCTAAAGCTGTACCATTTTCTTCCATAGTTACTCTATTTATTCTAATGTGAGACCGTTATAAATTTAACATTTCAAAAATGAAAATTTTATCCCGTAACAGATGTTAACAATGCGTTAAAACTTTAGAAATCGTCACCATTTTAAGGATGATTTATGATTTTCTTTTTATAATTTTAAGACCGAATACGTTTGCGGAAATTTTCGTTGGCAAAATACTAAAATTTTCGAAATTCATTAAAAACTTCCATAACAGTAAAAAAGAAATTAAAATGAAAACAAAATTATCGCCCATCGTTGCCGGAACTATGAATTGGGGAATTTGGGACAAGAAATTAGCTACCTCGGAAATGGAGCATCTCATGAATATTTGCATCGAAAATAAAATAACGACTTTTGATCTTGCGGATATTTACGGAGATTATACTACAGAATCTGATTTTGGTAAAGCTTTTAAGCAAAGTAAAATCGACAGAAAGAAAATGCAGCTAATTTCAAAATGTGGAATTCAGCATACTAATGGAAGAAATAATCCGGTTAAGCATTATGATTATTCGAAAAAGTATATTATTTGGTCGGTAGAAAACTCTTTAAAAAACTTGCAAACGGATTATATTGATGTTTTATTATTGCACCGACCAAGTCCGTTAATGGTTGCTGATGAAATTGCTGAGGCTGTTGCCCAATTAAAAAAAGAAGGGAAAATTATTGACTTTGGACTTTCCAATTTTACGCCATCGCAAACCGAATTAATCCGTCAAAAAACAGAAGTTAATTACAACCAGATACAGTTTTCAGCTACGCATCACGAAGCAATGGTCGACGGAAGTTTAGATTATATGGAGTTGCATAAAATTCGCCCAATGTCCTGGAATCCGCTTGGAACAGTTTTTAGAGAAGACATTGAGCAAACTAGAAGACTTAAGAAACTCTTGGCACAGTTGGTTGAAAAATACCATTTGGGATCCGATACTATTCTTTTGGCATGGGTTATGAAACATCCTGCCAAGGTTATTCCAGTTGCGGGAACTGTTAATATTGCCCGAATTCAGGCCTTAATGAAAGCCGTTGAAATGGAGTTGGATCCGTTGGATTGGTTTGCCATTTGGACCGAAAGTATGGGAAATAAAGTGCCTTAAAAAAGAGCATTCAGTGTTCAGTAATTAGTTGGCAGCAACTGAACACTAAAAAAATTACCACTGACCACTTTATGATAAATAAGCGTCTTTTGATTAAAAACCTTTTAGCTCACAATGATGAGAGCAGTTTTTATGATAAAAAGCGTCAGTTGAATTTACATACTAAAGAAGGAAAGGCGAAGTTTTTGAAACACATTTGCGCGTTGTCGAATTCTAATCCTTCCAATAATTCTTACATTGTTGTTGGTGTCGAAGATCAGGACAACGAAATTGTTGGCGATGATTTTTTTGATGACAGTCGGATTCAAAATTTGGTAAATGCGTATTTGGAAAATCCACCAAAAATTCAATATGAGAATGTCCCGTTTCCGAATCTTTCCAAAGATAAAGTAGTGGGATTGGTCACCATTAAGCCCAAGAATAAAACTTCGAGGTTCAAAAAAAACATTCATACTATTTTGGCAAATAGTGTTTTTGTTCGTATCGGAAGCAATACGATGCCCACGGAAGATAAGATTCCGTATTCAAAACAGAATATTGAAACGGTTATCAGTATCGAAAATGGCTCGCATAATAGCATTGCACACACTTTGGATGGCGTAGTCGATTTTATATATAACCGGCATAAAGACATGACCTCAAAATATAATGTTTTTAAAGAATTGTTCGTTATTTGCTGGGCCGGTGTTCCAAAAAAAATTAGGGATGTAACCTATCTTTCACGGGTCGATATTGAATTAATAAACGAACAAGTCAAGCTATTTTATTCTGCGCTTGATGTGGTTTCCATTAGCTATAATGAGCAAAGTTTTACTATTGTTGAATATGTGCCACTCGGGTTGAATGATAAAACAAGTTATTATCCATTGGAACAATTGACGATTCATTTTTTTGACAACGGTTATTATAAAATGGAAAACAAAATGTTGTTTGAGCCACCAGCTTACAACAAAAAAATGCTGCATCATATTTATAATTCAAATATCAGCTTGATTCATAAAATGCAAAAAGGAATGGTGTTATCAGAACGCGATGATAAAGATCTGGAAAATCTTCCCTCAACTTTGATGATTTGTTACCTCAATGGTTTTGATAACGCAAAACAGAAACTAGTAGAAGCGAAACCATTATTAAAGGCACAGAAAAGCCCAACAGTTTATTTGAGTTTTAAAGAAGCTATGCGAATATTACGGAAAATGAAATACGATTCGGAAACTAAATAACTATTTAAGGCTGTTGATTATTTTTTCTTCAGAATCGCTTAACAAGACTATGTTGTACTTCTTCCAGAATTCTTCTGTGTATTTATTCCCATTTTCAAATAAACTTCTCTCTTTGTATTTTTTGTCTTTAGCCAACTTGAACTCTCCTTCAGCATAATCCAATGTGGTCATATCATAGACGCTTTCAAATGTATTATTTATCATTTTGCCAAACTTCATATAGAAATTAATCTTAATCTGATTGTAAATCATTACATATTTATCGCCATCTATTTTAAACTTTGTTTTTCGGGCAAAATCATTAAATTTTGCTTTAGCGATTATTAAATTATGAAGAATATTAAATTTTTTATGCTCAGGAGAAAAGCGTAAATCAATCTCCAATATGAGTTTAGTTTTAGCATCGTATGTTACGGAGCCTTCATATATTTGTTCCTCTTCAACGCCTGCTTTTGGCTGAATGGTTATAACTTCAATGCTATTTCCGTTCTCCTCTGTTTTGGTTTCAACTTCAAAAAAATAATTATCATCTTTTATTATTTTACTTACTGCTTTAAAGTTATAAGCAGTAGTAACAGCATCCCTTATATCATTTAAATTGACAGACTGAATGGCTTTTTCTCTTTCGGAAGCCTTTTCATCCTTTAAATCAAAAACTCGGCTTTGCCTTACCTCTACTTCAGAAGCGCCACTTTTCCTTTTCACATAATAATCTACAAGACCTTCAGAAAAGGAAGTGTATTTAGTGTCAACATTTACAAATTCACGATAATAGGTGTTGAGTAGTATTGATCGCTCCAATTTCTCTTTTGAAGCATCGATAGCATTAATAAGCAATTCTTTTCCAGGTCTGTGATTTATGACTACTTCATCCAATATAAAGGATTTTGGCGTTAGCAGTATTTCGATTTCGCTGTCATTTTTGTTAATGGTATGCGTTTCTGAATTATATAGCAAATGCGTAAACTCTATTTTGCTGCTATTTTCCGGCAGTGTTATGCGGAACTTTCCATCCTCATTTGAAATAGTTCCCAAATTGGAATTGCTTACACCAATGGAAACGCTTTGTATGGGCACTAAAGAAGAAATGTCTTTGATAATTCCAGAAATAGTTTTTGATTGTGAAAAACTGAAATTAATAAAAAGAATTAAAAAAATGGCGCAAATTTTTTTCATATATGAAAGAATTTTGGGTTATAAAATGCAACTTCAAAAGTAAATAATTTTCCAAGTAAAATAACATGCTACGTTTATTTCTGTTATTTTTACATTTATAGTATGTATATGAAACGAACATTAGTAATTGGCGATATTCATGGTGGATTGAAAGCTTTGAGACAAGTTTTAGAAAGAGCCGTTGTCACGAATGAGGATACCTTAATTTTTCTCGGAGATTATGTAGATGGCTGGAGTGAATCGCCACAAGTCATAGATTTTCTAATGGAGGTAAGTAGAACTAATGAATGCATTTTCCTTCGTGGAAATCACGATGAATTACTGCTGGATTGGATGCTAAATGACAATAAAAACATTGATGAAGGAATGTGGTTCAAACACGGCGGAAAAGCAACTGTTTTGGCCTATTCCTGCGTGACCAATGAAAAAAAGCACATTCACATGGAGTTTCTTAGGTCGCTGAAGGATTTTTATTTAGACGAACAAAATCGATTGTTTATTCATGCGGGATTTACTAACATCAATGGGGTAGAACACGAATATTTTCCAAGAATGTTTTATTGGGATCGATCCCTTTGGGAAATGGCATTGGCATTGAACGAATCCTTTCCGAAAGACAGTTTGTATTATCCAAAAAGATTCACTTTATATGATGAAATTTATATCGGGCACACGCCAGTAACTAAAATAAACGAAATCGTTCCCATTAACAAAGCTTGCGTTTGGAATGTGGACACTGGAGCAGCCTTCATGGGACCATTAACGTTGATGGATATTGATACGAAACAGTTTTGGCAAAGCGAACCCCTATACGAATTGTATTTTAACGAGAAAGGAAGGAATTAGATTTTTGATTTATTCAGTGCTTCATACAATTCGGCTGTAAGTCTTGGGTCAGAATTTTCAAAATCTGTATATTTGCAATTAAAATAAAATAAAATGAGAAGAATAATTACATTAGTCGCCATTGTATTCGTGAGTTTGGCAAACGCGCAAGCTTTTAAAGGAAAAGGGGATATGAAATTACAAGTTGGCGCAACATTACAAGAACATGCTGCCGGTATTGCAACTACTTATGATTATGGTCTTGGAGAAAATATTTCGATTGGCGGACAAATATCGTACTTGTTAAATACAACAAATGCCGTTGGGACGCCAAAATTTGATGATCGATTTGATGCTAAATTTCGTTTCAATGCTAACATTGGAAACGTTTTAAAAATTAGTGATAAATTCGATGTATATCCAGGCTTAGATTTGGGGTTACGTAATTTTGGAGCGCATCTAGGAGCACGTTATTTTTTTACTAATGGATTTGGAATTTATACAGAAGCCGGAATTCCATTAGCAAAATACAATACAAATGCTGAAGGATATGAGCGTCTTAACAATCAGTTTGTATTTCAAATTGGAGCATCTTTTAATTTATAGTCATGAGTGTTATAGATAAAAAGTTAGACGAGAGAAGTGGCTCTAAATGCGAAATGTGTGGCGCTACTGAAGATTTAAGAATTCACCTCACTAAAGAAGAAGCCATTTCACTTGACAATTCTGTTTTGGTATGTAAAACGTGCAAAGACCAAATAGAGAATACCACAGCAACAGATGCTAATCATTGGAGGTGTCTGAGCGAAAGTATGTGGAATGAGAATAAACCGGTACAAGTTGTAGCATGGCGTATGCTGAACCGATTACGATCTGAAGGTTGGCCACAGGATTTACTCGACATGATGTATCTTGATGAAGAAACCTTAGTTTGGGCGGGCGCAACTGGTGAAGGAGAAGATGAAGAGGGTAAAATAGTTCATAAAGACGGTAACGGGAATATTCTAAAAGATGGCGATTCGGTTGTTTTAACAAAGGATTTGGATGTAAAAGGAGCTAATTTTACAGCAAAACGTGGTGCTGCCGTTCACAATATTAAATTGGTTTGGGACAATGCGGAACAAATTGAAGGAAGAGTTGACGGACAGCATATTGTTATTTTGACACAATACGTGAAGAAAACGAAATAGTTCAATTTTACTGTAAATTTAAAAGCGTCCCGAATCCAATAGAATCGGGACGCTTTTTTATGTTTATTCCGGTTGTAAATTGACCGTTAAAGATTGTGCTATTACATGACAAACATTCGCCGGAACGTTAATTGGTGGTGCTATAAAGGTTTGGTATCCTTCTTTTGTAACTGTTATAGTGTAGGTGCCAATTCGTTCTCCAGCTCCGAAGAATGTGGTATCCAAACCTGAAAGATTATACAAAACTTCCTGATACGAACCATCTACAGCTAAAACCTGAACGCCATCAACTAAGGGTTGTTGCGTAACAGCGTCAAGAACCACAACATTTAATCCGTACACAAATTCTGTGGTACAAACAATTGGGTCTTCACTGCTTTCGCATGAAGTAGTCAATAATAAAGGGGTTAATAGGAATACAAATAGTAATTTTTTCATAGTTCTAAAAATATTGGTTTAACCCTAGATAGGATTTGGCATATAAAGTTGCGTAAAAAAGCCGACTAAATTTAGTTGATTTTGAATTTTTTATAAAAAGGAGGTATTGCAAATCAAAATTAATTTGGTGTATTCAGGGCAAACTAATAGTATAATTAATTGTATTTGTTTGTCTCCTCAGCTGTGCTTTCCATTCATTACAACCCCATTCACGACTACCACTAGTTGCTCTCTTGCCACCTAAGAAAACTACCAATTTCTTAATTGACTTTACCTTTAACCAAGTAACTTCATATTTTTTATAAAGGGACAAAACTTATAATTATAGATTGAAATTTCAATCAATTATGCATATACTTGCAAGATTTATTATTAAAATCACAAAAAAACAAATTAACCTAACCAAATTTTAAAAATTATTATAATGAAAAAACTAAGTCTTATTGTATTGCTAATAATTTCAAATTGCTATAGCCAAGAAATTAATACAGATATCAGAGAGTATATATCTTTTAAAGAAGGGACAACTTATTTTGTTAAGTCTAATGACTCAAAATATAATAAGATTGTTAATGACATTTTAATAAAATATTGGACAGTAAATAAATTTGAAATGATTACTTCCAATCAAGTCGAAAAATTAAAAGGAGACAGTTCCTTCTTTGTTGATCAGGTTGAGTACAGTTTTTCTAGAACAGGAGGAACAACAGGAGCTTTAAACATGGAATATGGAGTGCCAAAACTTGCGATGTTTAAAGAATATAAAAAAGGCGCGCCCAAAGGGGTTATGTCTTTAATACAATTAGATAAAATATCGCCAATAGAAATCCTTGTTGGAATACAGCTTCTACAAAGTCAAATTAATTTTGTTTTCGAATTGAACACGAAAAAAGATTTAGATTTAAAAGATTTACTGGAAGAAGTAATCGAAAAAAAGAAAAACACGATAAAGGAAAAAACATTATACCTAACCCGAAGCAATCTTAAAGATGATATCGACAGCGAGGAGGAAATGAAAAAAATATATAAACATAAACTTGAATTTACTACCGAGGACAGAATACAACAAGCAATTGTAGATCAAAAAGAAGATGTGGTTTATGCGAAAGTGATGAATTACCGGAATTTAAAATTTGTCCTTTTTATCAATGCAAAAAATAGCGAACTGCTGTATGGACGTGTAATGACAGGATTCAATCAAGCACAAATAGGGCCTAAATTTTTCAAAGATATTAATGAATAATTAGTATAGTTAAACAAAAAAGTCCCGATATATTCGGGACTTTTTTGTTGGGATATATTTCAAGATTACAAATCAAATTTAATTCCTTGCGCTAAGGGTAAACTAGTAGTATAATTGATTGTATTTGTTTGTCTTCTCATATACACTTTCCAGGCATCAGAACCTGATTCTCTTCCACCACCCGTTTCTTTTTCACCACCAAAAGCACCGCCGATTTCAGCTCCGGAAGTTCCGATGTTTACGTTAGCGATTCCACAATCAGAACCCGCTACAGATAAAAAGGCTTCTGCTTCACGAAGATTGTTGGTCATAATGGCTGAGGATAAACCTTGAGCTACGCCGTTTTGAACAGCAATAGCATCATGAACATCTCCAGCATATTTTAATAAATATAAAACAGGTGCGAATGTTTCGCGCTGAACGATTTCAAATGAATTTTTAGCTTCTGCAATCGCCGGTTTTACGTAACAGCCACTTTCATATCCAGCGCCAGATAAAACGCCGCCTTCAACCAAGATTTTTCCACCTTCTTCCACAACTTTTGACAGTGCTTTGTTGTACATTTCAACAGCATGCGTATCGATAAGTGGTCCAACGTGATTGTTTTGATCTAGTGGATTTCCGATTCTTAATTGACTATAAGCGCCAACAATAGCGTCTCTTACTTTGTCATAAATACTTTCGTGGATGATCAAACGGCGTGTTGAAGTACAACGTTGTCCTGCAGTTCCAACAGCTCCAAATACGGCACCGATAACGGTCATTTTGATGTCGGCATCTGGAGTTACGATAATGGCGTTGTTTCCGCCTAATTCTAATAAAGAATTTCCTAAACGCGCCGCACAAGCCTGAGCTACAATTTTACCCATACGAGTAGAACCAGTTGCTGAAATCAAAGGAATTCGTTTGTCATGCGTCATTAATTCACCTACTTTATAATCTCCGTTTATCAAACAAGAAATTCCTTCCGGAAGGTTATTTTCTTTTAAAACTTCGGCAATGATATTTTGGCATGCGATGCCACATAAAGGTGTTTTTTCAGAGGGTTTCCAAACGCAAACATCTCCAGCAATCCAAGCTAAGGCTGTGTTCCAAGCCCAAACTGCCACCGGAAAGTTGAATGCAGAAATGATTCCGACTACGCCAAGCGGATGGTATTGCTCGTACATTCTGTGTCCAGGACGCTCCGAGTGCATGGTTAATCCGTGAAGCTGACGTGAAAGTCCAACAGCGAAATCACAGATATCGATCATTTCCTGAACTTCTCCATAACCTTCTTGCAAAGATTTCCCCATTTCGTAAGAAACTAATTTTCCTAAGGCATCTTTGTTTTTACGTAATTTTTCACCAAACTGACGTACGATTTCACCACGTTGAGGCGCTGGCATTAGTTTGAATGTTTTGAAAGCAGCAGTTGCTGATTGCATTACTTTTTCGTAATCTTCGGCGGTTGTTGCTTTAACTTTTCCGATTAATTGTCCGTCTACCGGAGAATAGGATTCGAAAGCTTCTCCATTTGAAAACCAGCTGTTTCCTGTTGAAGTTCCTTCGTTTATGGCTTTTACTCCAAGAGTTTCTAGCGCTTCGGTCATGCCGAATTGTTTAGCAATTGTTGACATTATATATTATTTATGTTTTGATTTTTAAAAAACCTGATGCAAAAATAGTGGTTTATTTTTGAATTACAACCCTAGCCCTGATTGCAACGGAAATCCTTTTATGGAATGCAATGGAATAAAAGATTGAAGTGTAAAGCGGGAAACAGCTCCTGAAAAAATTTAACCATATAAGATATGTTAGAAAAGACTTCGATGAACTTATATTTCTTATATGGTACAAAAACCAAAATGGATATTGTGAATTATTTTGCTGTAAATCGCGGATCAGTTTCCATTACGGTTCCACATTTATCACACGTTCGCAATTCTTTTGAGTTATAGAAATGTTCGAAATGCCGCAGAAAATCTTTTTCGATATCGGTTAGTGGAAAATAGACTTCGTAGAGTTTGTGGTTGCAGTTGTCGCAAAACCAAAGCAAGCCGTCTTTTGCATCAGAACCTGCACGTTTTCTTTCTATTACTAAGCCAATGGAGTCTTTACTTCTGTTTGGAGAATGTGGTGTTTTTGCCGGATGCAGGTACATGTCGCCAGCAGAAAGAGACATAGCTTTCTTTTCGCCGTCGTCCTGAACATAGACGGTTATTTCGCCTTCGAGCTGATAGAATAATTCTTCAGTTTCGTTATAATGATAGTCTTTTCGGGCGTTTGGACCAGCAACTACCATTACGATATAGTCTTCGGAATCGATATACAGATTCTTATTTCCAACAGGGGGTTTCAATAAATGACGGTTGTTTTCGAGCCATTTCGTGAGGTTGAATGGTTTTGATATGGACATGATAAAATGTTTTCACGAAGTTAGTAAAAATAAAAAAGGCTAGCGCGAACTAACCTTTTAAAATTTATTTGGTTTCCTTAATCAGATAAATGAAGGAAGGAAAGTGATCGCTATAACCAATTTCGGTAGCGCCGTGTCTTAATGGGTAACCTTTATATTGTCCGATGGTTGTTATCATATAAGGTTTGTTGTAAATTCCAGCTTTCCAGTAACGGAAAGAAGAGCGATCATTTTGAATCAAACTTTCAGAAACCAGAATTTGGTCAAATATATCTCCGGCGTCACGATAGAAAAGGGTTGCATTTCCTTTGTAGAACATTTCTTCAAATGGGTTGTATACCCCATATGGTTTTACTTCCTCTTTTTTACGCATTGCTCCAATGCCTTCTTTTACACTTTTATTGTAAGTTCCGTCATTCAAATCACCCATGGTTATAATTTTGGCATTTGGATTTATTTTGTAAAGGGAATCCATTATTTTCCGATTTAATCTTCCCGCAGCTTCTCGGAAAGGAGAACTTTTTTTCTCACCACCAGACCGTGATGGCCAGTGATTTACCATGACATTAATTTCTTCACCATCAAGAAAACCGGTTACTAACAGAATATCTCTGGTATACACTCTTTCCGAACTTGCTTCAACCTCAGATTTATCATCAGAAGCATCATCTGTTGCATTTTTTCGTTTGGCATTAGCGTTCATTTGATTTTTATAAATCAGTAAAGGGATATTTTTATAACTAGTAGGTTTAAAGTGTTTTTTTTGATAAAGTAACGCTACATCAATTCCCCTTCTGTCTGGAGAATCAAAGTGGACAATTCCGTAGTCTTTATTAATAAGTAAAGGTTCTTTTATAAGATCTTCGAGTACACCTCTGTTTTCAATTTCAGAACCACCAATTAATGTTGGTGCATTATTTGGGTTTTCAGTAGTGCCTATTTCTGAAATAACTCTTGCTAAATTGTGTAATTTTTGTTTGTATTTTCTGGAAGTCCAATTTTGAGCACCGTTTGGCAACCATTCTTCATCGTTGTTTGCCTGATTGATAGTATCAAATAAATTTTCGAAATTGTAAAATGCTACAGTATGCACAATGTATTTTTTTGACTGTGCATTTGAGTTAAAAATTGCGAATAAAACAAAAAAAATGGCTACTGATTTTCTAATTCTCATAAAACGTATATTAATTTAATGTCAAGTTTTATACAAACTTTGGGCCAAATGTATATAATATTATTAAAAGATGTACATTTGCCCGCTTTAAGTTTTAGTTAAGACTTAATTAAAGAAAAAATTAATTTTATTTTATTTATGAAAAAACTTGTTATTAGTACATTATTCGTAATGCAAGTGCTTTTTAGTTTTGCGCAAACAACAACGGGAATAACTGGAAAAGTTGTTGATTCTAAAGCTCAAAAGCCATTACAAAATGTTGTCGCTTCTATTCAAAACAGTGCTTTAACTGCTTTAACAGATCGTAGTGGTGTGTTTACTTTTAAAGACCTTCCTAAAGGTGGTCAGTTAGTACAAATTAAAAGTGCTGGTTTTAAAGATCAGTTGTTATCAATTGAAGTTGAGGAAGGTAAAATGCTAGACTTAGGCGTAATTGTTCTTGAAGAGGATATCACGTCAGAACAACAACTAAGTTTAATCACGATTACTGAAGGTGATTTGGGTGATGACAATAGTGGTTCTGAAAGCACCGCTGGATTATTACAGGCTTCAAGGGACGTTTTTCAACAAGCTGCGGCTTTCAATTGGGGTCAAGCGCGTTTTAGAATTAGAGGTCTTGACAACGAGTACGGGACAACCATGATTAATGGTGTCACAATGAATAAAATTTACGATGGTAGGCCGCAATGGTCTAATTGGGGTGGATTGAACGACGCTACAAGAAATCAAGAATTCACAAGTGGCTTAGCGCCTTCAGATTATACTTTTGGCGGTATCCTTGGTACACAGGAAATTAATACCAGAGCATCTATATATAGAAAAGGTTCAAGAATTTCATTTTCAGGAACAAACACAAATTATACTTGGAGAACCATGGCAACCCATGCTTCAGGTATGAGTACGAGCGGTTGGGCCTATGTAATTTCTGCATCTGGTCGTTGGGCAAAAGAAGGGTTTTTTGAAGGAACAGACTATGATGCAAAATCATTGTTTGCCAGCGTTGAAAAGAAATTCAATGATAATCACTCGTTGAACTTTACTTCTATCTATGCTGAAAATAGCCGTGGTAAAAGTTCGCCAAACACAGAAGAGGTTAGAGGATTGGCTGGGAAAACTTACAACTCTTACTGGGGTTGGCAAGATGGAAAGAAAAGAAATTCAAGAGATAAAGTTGTTGATGAACCAATCTTATTGTTGACGCATTATTGGAAAATTAGTGATAAAACAAATATGACTACAAATGTTAGTCATCAGTTTGGTAGAATTGGGAACAGCCGTTTGGATTTCCAAGGAGCTGATAATCCAGATCCAACTTATTACAGAAATTTACCAAGTTTCTATACTTCGGTTTACAATCCTGATGATTACACAGATTTTCAAGGTGATGATCCTGCAAATATTGCTCTAGGTCAACAAGCTACAGCCAATTTCTTAGCAAACCGACAGATCAACTGGAATCAAATGTATCAAGCGAATACTAATACGTCCGACGGTCATAGTGCTTATATATTATACGAAGACAGAACAGATGATAAAACGTGGACAGCAAACTCATTTATCAACTCACAATTGGCTGATAATATTAGTATGAATGGTGGCGTGACTTTCAGAAAATTGAAATCACATAACTTTGCTAATCTTTTAGATTTATTAGGAGGTCAGTATTTCCAAGATTATGATAATTTTCAGACCGGCTCAGAACAGCAATCTGATTTGAACAACCCAAACAGAATTGTAACACTAGATAATAACGGTGATACCAAATTTGCTTACAACTATAACTTGTTAGCGAATACCCTTGATGCATTCACCCAATTCAAATTTAGCTACAAAAAAATTGATTTCTTTTTGGCTCAATCATTCGCAAGAACTCAGTATCAAAGAGAAGGTTTATATAAAAATGGTATTTATCCAACCAATTCATTTGGAAAAAGTGAAAAGTTCATTTATGAAAACTTTGGTTTCAAAGGTGGTTTGACTTATAAAATTACAGGGAAACAATTCTTCGCTTTCAATGCCGCGTATTTGACCAAAGCACCAACGTTGCGAAATCTTTTCCCTAACGCACGTCTTAACAACAACGCTACTATTGGACTTAAACCAGAAAACATTACTAGTGGTGATGTGAGTTACATCATTAAAGCACCAAAATTCAAATCAAGACTTACTGCTTTTTACTCAAACATTAAAAACGCAACAGAAACTTCATTTTTCTTTGGAGAAGGAATTTTTGCGGATGACGGTGGAGATGGTGGAGATGCATTCGTAGCTGAGACAGTTACCGGCATTGAAAAACAAAATATTGGAGTAGAATTAGGTATGGAATACCAATTGACTTCTACTATTAAAGTATCATTTAGTGGAAACTATGGCGAATACACTTATAATAATAATCCAAATGTATCTTTGAATAGAGATGATTTGGCGAGCCCAACGAATACGAATCCTATTACAGATTTTGGACAATCTTCCTTAAAAGGATACCGACTTTCTGGTGGACCACAAACTGCTGCTTCATTCGGAATCGAATATAGAGATCCTAAATTCTGGTGGATTGGTGCTAATGCCAACTACCTTGCCGATAATTATATGGATATATCTGCATTGTTAAGAACAGATAATTTCTTCAGAAATCCGAATGATCCTTTTGGTCTGCCTTTTCCTGAAGCAACAAACGATCGTGCCAAAGAATTATTAAAACAAGAGAAATTTAATGATTTTACTTTAGTAAATTTAACGGGTGGAAAATCATGGATGATTGATTCAAAAACTAGAACTACCGTAGGATTTTTTGCTTCGATTAATAACGTATTTGATGTTGATTACAAAACAGGTGGTTTTGAGCAAACAAGAAATGCTAACTTTAGAGAAGTAAATCAGGATATTTCTAGCGGAACTCCAGCGTTTGCTCCTAAATATTTCTACGGATATGGAAGAACGTATTTCGTAAACCTTTATATTAACTTTTAATTAAAACAGTTATGAAAAAAAATAAAATAATATCAATTTTAGGATTGGTAGCCTTATTATCTTTCTCAGCATGTTCTCCGGAAGATGATATTAGAAATCCGAATTTACGACCAGTGCTGTTCTCAGAAGATTTTGCAGCTGGTGCAGTTGATAATGTCGTTTTAACTACTGCAGGGTGGGAAAATATTGCAGAAGTAGGAATGGCTAAATGGAAAACACAAGTGTATAGCGGAAATGCATATGCCGAATTCACGTCATTCCAATCGGGAGATGCAATAAATATCGGATGGTTAATCTCTCCAAAAATTAATATGGATGCAACTGAAAATGAAGTACTTCAATTTCAAGCCTCTCAAAGTTTTGTTTCCTCTTCAGCGAACTCTTTAGAAGTTTTAATTGCTACAGATTATGACGGGACTAATTTAACGACGGCCAATTGGCAACCTGCAACGGGAGCTGTGTTACCAACTTCAACTTCTCCGTTTTTTGCTTTTATAAAATCAGGAGAAGTAGATTTATCGAGTTACACAGGAAGTATCACTATTGCATTTAAAGTAAAAGGATCGGGCACTAACACTGCTTTGGACGGTTCTTACCAAATTGATGACATTAAAGTTTACACTAAAAATTAATAACCACTATGAAAAAGATAATTTTAAAATCGGGTTTACTATTGTCAATGACAGTAGTGCTGTTTTCAGGTTGTGCGTCGGATGATCATTACACCACTCCAGAAAATACTTTGACTACCTATGAATTAACGACTACACGAACTGTGGCTTCTGTTAATTCAGCGGCTACTGGAACTCCGGTTCAGTTTACTACAGATGATATTATTGAAGGGTATGTAACTTCAAGTGATGAGAAAGGAACATTCTACAAATCGATTTCGTTTCAAACTATCCCTACAGATGGTTCGGATCCAATAGGATTTAGCGTGCCAATTAATGTTACAACCTTGTATGGTAGAGGATTTACGCCGGGTAGAAAAGTGTACATTAAGTTGAATGGTTTATATGCTGCTCGAGTTTTTGGTTCATTACAAATTGGTTCCTTGTTTGAAGGTGGAATCGGTAGAATTTCGGAATTCGAATGGAAAGATTATTTGTTCCCATCGGCTACAATTGAGCCTGAAAGTAAAATGGTTAGAACATTGACTTTGGCTCAAGCCTACACAGATGTTGTACAAAATACTTTAGTCGAATTAAGCACAGTTCAATTTTCAGACGGCTCAATTAACAGAACGTACTATGATGTGGATTCAGGCGGAGGCGCTACAAACCATACGCTAGTTTCATCGGCGGGAGGGCCTGAACGAATTATTCGCTTCAGCAGTTTCGCTCCGTTTACAGGAAATACAGTGCCTTCAGAAAGTGGACAAATCAGAGGTGTATTAACAAAGTACAACAGTGATTTCCAATTCATAATTAGATATGAAAGCGATATTAAGCTAACACAAACTCGTTTTGATACAAGCCCAGCAATTGGTGGAACAGCGTTGGTATATTCAGGTACATTAAATGAGCCATTTACTTCCTATACTACAACTAATCAATCGGTATTTCCTAAATATATTAATGATCCAGTAGTGGGAAGCAGAGTTTGGCAACTTAAAACATTTAGCGGTAATAAATATATTGAAATGAGTTCTTTTGGCGGATCAGGTAATCCTGGAGTTCCTGCTAAAGTTTTGTTTTTTGTTCCAGTTGATTTTACGGCAGCTAATACATTTACCTTTAAAAAATCAATTCGATTTAATGCTGGTGAAGCTTTAAAAGTATACTACGTAACAGCAGCTAATTATACTCCATTATCGCCAGTAAATCAGAGTGCTTTTGTTAATATCACTTCAAGCTTTACCATTGGTTATCCTGCAATTGGTTCCTCAGATAGTGCTTTTTCAGCTGTTGGGACATATGCAATTCCTGCTAGTTTGACAGGTGATGGTTATTTTGTCTTTGAATATGTTGGAACTACAACTGTTACAACAACTGTTCAAATAGATGATATTGTTATAAATTAGTACGATTAAAAACTATAGGTTAAATAAAAAGAGAGTCCCGAATAATAAATTCGGGACTCTCTTTTTGTTACTAAAATGCATTCAACCTTTTGATAGAGTTCCTGTTAACGTTTAGCTAGTTTGAAATAAAGCTAATAATTAATTTTTTCTAGACGTATTTCTGTTGACTTCCCTTTTTCATCGAAATTTTCCACCAATGTAATATATCCTTTTTTAGATGGAAAGGCACTTATTGTACTGGTTTCTGTTTTGAGATTAAGTGTTTGATTATTGAATTTTCCATCAGCATATGAAACGACACCATATAAAGTACTTTTCTTTCTGTTTCTTGAACCCTTTTCATTATCGTTTAAAAAGAATAAAAACTCGTCGTCACCCAAATTCTGATAGTCCATAAAATCAAACATTCCATATTTTTTTATATCGTTTGAATGAGCACTTGTACCTGGAAACTTATTTTTAAACTTATCAACCTCAAAAACCTGATTAAGTTTTAGATCTTTAGATAGTTCCAAAAAGTACATATTGTTTGTTGTAATGGGCTGTTGTAGAAAAGCTTCACAAACAGCGATGATTCTACCATCACTCATTGGTAGCATATTGTGAATAAAAATGTGGCCTTCATTTTTAATATAACCATTTGCTTTAATATCTAATTTAGCGCCAATATCCTGCCAATAAATAAAATTCTTGTCTTTCATTTTTCCTGTCGTTTTATCTAAGCGGTAGCTAAAAAGGCCTGTATTATCCGTGTCATTTGTATATCCAAATTCTGATTTAGCTGAAAAATTACCTAAAAGAATTACTTCATTGTCAGTTAATTTAACATCGACAACCTTATAAGCAAAGTCTTCCATATTTGGAAATAAAAATTCAGTAATCAGTTTTCCGTCTTTGGAATTAAAAATTAATACTGAAAAGGCATTTAACATTTTTGCCCAATTTTTCTGGATATGATTAAACATCACAATTACATCTTTATCTGAATTTAAATAAGTGATAACCCGTGTCTTCTTTTTGGTAGTTCCATCTTCATAAATCGTTTTCCATACCGGATTGAAATTCTCGTCGAGCTTTGACAAGTAGCCAGTTTCATTTTTGGAAGTTTTGTCTAATTGCGTTGCGTTGACCATCAACCCAACACCATTATAATAGCTCATGTTTTTTGATTCATTCCCATTATAGTTCTTCAGCTTTCTATCAAACGTTGGATTTACTATAATTTTGTCATTGTTATAAATAAATGGCTCACTAAGTTTATTAGTTTTTAAATCCAACGTTCGAAATCTTTTATAAACTTCATACATCCCCGGTCCAAAATCATCATTGAAGCGGATCAGCAATTTGTTGTCAAAAAGTGATACTACTACTTTTATACCTTTAGCATCCATTGCCCATGACTCATACTTCATTTCGGTTATAAAGCCATTGGTGACCTTTGCAAGGTTTTCATCTAAGACCACATATTCAAGCTCATAAGTTTCTTTAGCAATTTTATCAGTTTCAAAAAGGAAAAAATATCCTTTGATATTGTTGTTTGAATCTTTAATGGCATCCGATGAATAGAATTTCCCTTTAGATAATTTGTTCAAATCCGTAATTTGTGCTTTTGCTACGAAAGAAATAAAGAGTAAGCCCGCTAGCAGTTTTTTTTTCATTATGAAGGTTTAAAGGTTGTAGTTATGATTTCCAAATCGGTAATTTGTATGTTGTTAATGAAAGTAATAAAACGATTTTCACTGGCGGTATTTTGTTTCTTATCGTATGACTGAACATAGCGGTTTATCGTATAATTTCTCCTTGATTTGTAGATTTCCTGGAGATTCAGATAGATAATGCTTTTATAAAAAGTGTTTGCTTTGTCATTCTTATAAAGCTTCAAGGATTCATAAAGCGAAGGTCCATATTGCTTTTGGGAATATAAATTAAACAGGTTTTGATAGATGCTGTGTTGCTTGATTTCTGTAAAGGCTTTCGAAACCGTTACCTTTTCCTGAAGCGGATTCTGAATCATGTTTTGAACCAATTTAATACGTGCAGCACAATCGGGATGCGACTTCAATGAATCAATATGGAGACGCCTTTCCCCGTCATATTGCTTGAAAAGGCTTTCTTCCTCTGTAAAATACTTGTCCTTTATTTTAAAGTCAGTTTTTTCAAAAAAAGCTTTATAATCTTTGACACTCAACGAATCCTTTTCTTCGTCTACCGTATCTAATTTTTCCAGAATCGCAAGCGCAGCTTTTGGATTCCGAAGTGTTTTTTTATAAAAAACCAATCCAAGGGAATCGGCAGCTATTTCCTTTTTTCTTCGCTGGCTGTAATTTTGGTATACAATGGTTTTTAGCAAATCATTTGCCTTTGTTGCCTTTCCGTATTTTTGTTTTTGTATTTCTTTTGTCTTTTTTATAATATCTTCCGAAGTCGAAATTTTCGCAAAATTCTCGATTTGATTTTTCACATGATTCAGAAACTGATGACCAACTTCGTGTGAAATTACGAAAGCCAATTCATCTTCATTGTCAAGTGCCAGAAACATTCCATAATTTAAAACGACGATTCCGTTACCTAAATTAGAAGCGTTGACTTCAGAATCTTTTGATAAAAGGATTTTATAATCAGCAGTATTGATATTGTTTTTATTCAGAATCTCATTAAAAATTCCCTGTAAGTATGGATTTACGTCGCTGTTGCATAAAAATTCTCCGTTTTTAATTCTTTCCAGAAATTCATTTTGCGTTTCATTAAAAACTTCCTTGATGATATTTCTTTCTGCCGAATTGGAATACGTGATATTCTTATTTACAACCTCAAATTTTTTCTTGAATTCAGTATACAAACTTGTTTTACACTCCGCCGCTGCAGTTGTATCAATACGTTGAGGACTTACTTGCGCGAACAAAAAGAGGCCTTTCAATAAATAAACAAACAATAAAAAGTTTCTCATCTACAAAAATTAGGGCGAAAAAAAAGGAGCTTGAAACTCCTTTTCCTGATAAATATAAAAAAAATAATGAATCACAATGATTATTACAATGTTCCTCTCAACATTTGTTCTCTTTCGATGGATTCAAATAATGCTTTGAAGTTACCAGCACCAAAACCTCGTGCACCCATTCTTTGAATTACTTCGAAGAATAAGGTTGGTCTGTCTTCAATTGGTTTGGTAAATATTTGGAGCAAATAGCCTTCTTCATCCGCATCAATCATAATCCCTAATTTCTGAAGCTCATTAATGTCTTCCTTAAACTTATGCATGTGATCCTTCAATCGTTCCGGAATCGCATCGTAATAGGCTTGTGGAGGCGTGCTAAGGAACTCGATCCCTCTGGAGCGCATATCTGCAACAGTTGTGATGATATCATCTGTAGCAACCGCTATATGCTGAATTCCTGGGCCTTCATAAAAATCTAGATATTCTTCAATTTGAGAACGCTTTTTACCTTCTGCGGGTTCGTTAATTGGAAATTTAATTCTTCCATTTCCGTTGCTCATTACTTTTGACATCAAGGCAGAATAGTCGGTTGTAATTTGTTTGTCGTCAAACGAAAGGAAATTTACAAATCCCATCACGTCTTCATACCATTTTACCCAAGTATTCATTTCGTTCCAACCCACATTTCCAACCATATGATCCACATATTTTAATCCAACTGATTTTGGATTGTAGTCGGATTTCCATTCCTTATAACCTGGGAGGAATGCTCCTTTATAGTTTTTACGTTCGACAAACATGTGAACAGTTTCTCCGTAAGTATAAATTCCGGCACGAATAACTTCTCCGTGTTCGTCGGTTTCAACTGTTGGTTCCATGAAAACTCTTGCGCCACGTTTTGTAGTTTCTTCGAATGCGGAACGCGCGTCTTCAACCCAAAGAGCGACAATTTTTACACCGTCTCCGTGTTTCTTAACGTGTTCGCCAATTGGAGAATCACTATTCAATGCAGTTGTAAGTACCAAACGAATTTTGTCTTGTTTCAAAACATAAGACGCTCTGTCTCTCAGTCCCGTTTCTAATCCTGCGTAAGCGAATGACTGGAAACCGAAAGCTGTTTTGTAAAAGTGGGCCGCTTGTTTTGCATTTCCGACATAAAATTCAACATAATCGGTTCCTAAAAGCGGCAGAAAGTCTTGTGCTCCTTCAAATATTTTTTCTAGTCCGTATTCAACGGATTTTAGTTCTTTACTCATTGTGTTATTTTTAGTTCGATTAGTATCGAAAGTTTTTAATTTTTAGCCCCGATTGGAATGGAAATCCTTTTATTGCGTTATAAAGTGTGGTCCAAATGTGCTTGGCTCATCTAAGCGATAAAAGATTGCAGTGGAAAGCGGGAAATAGCTCCTTCCTTTGACTGCATTTAGGATAATATTTATTCTACCCAAGATTTGTAATATTGGCCATCGTCAATTCCCATTGCTTCTTCAGTAACCATTAATGGTCGGAAAGTATCTACCATAACGGCTAATTCTTGTGTTTCTTTGTGACCGATGCTTCTCTCCATTGCGCCAGGTGCTGGTCCGTGCGGAATTCCTTTTGGATGCAACGTAATATGACCAACTTCAATATTATTTCTGGACATGAAATCGCCATCCACATAATACAAAACCTCGTCACTGTCTATATTACTATGATTGTACGGCGCTGGAATTGCCTTTGGATGGTAATCGTATAATCTTGGAACAAAAGAACAAACTACGAAAGTGGAAGTTTCAAAGGTTTGATGAACCGTTGGTGGCTGGTGCACTCTGCCGGTTATGGGTTCGAAATTGTGAATCGAAATTCCGTACGGAAAATTATAGCCATCCCAACCCACAACGTCAAAAGGATGTGTAGCATAAATCATTTCGTGCATCATTCCTTCTTTTTTAATTTTAATTAGAAAATCTCCTTTTTCGTCGTGCGTTTCTAATTCGGTTGGTAATTTGAAATCGCGTTCACAAAATGGCGAATGTTCTAAATGTTGACCCGATTCGTTTTTATAGCGTTTCGGTGTATAAAAAGGCGCAAACGATTCGACGTATAAGAGTCTGTTGTTTTCTGTTTCAAATTCGATTTGGTAAATCATTCCGCGTGGAATAATAAGATAATCACCTTCTTCAAAAGAAATATTTCCCAGCATGGAGCGCAATTTTCCTTTTCCTTTGTGAATGAAAAGCATCTCGTCTGCATCAGCATTTTTATAGAAATAGGTGGTCAATGATTTTCTGGGTGCTGCCAATCCGATAATACAATCTTTATTGAGAAGCATTGCTTTTCGGCTGTCTAAAAAATCATCTTCGGGTTTTAATTCAAACCCTTTTAGTAATAATGATTTTATGTTTTTACCGATGGCAATTTTTGGTTCAACTGAATAGGATTTGGTAATTTCCTTTACTTGTGTTGGTCTGTGAACGTGGTATAAGAGCGAGGCGTGTCCATGAAATCCTTCAGTTCCAAAAAGCTGTTCGTAATACAAACCGCCTGTTGGTTTTTCAAACTGCACATGTCTTTTTTGAGGAAAATCGCCGAGTTTATGATATAATGGCATTATGTAAAATTTAGATATTAGATATTAGATTTACGATGAGAAAACCCATAAAATCATTCCGGATTTCTTTTAATCAGGAACTTTAAGTGTGCTAATAAATTTACCCACGGTGTTTTCATGTACACAAATATCGGAAAAATTTAAATTTTGGACTTCTTTATTGTGAAATATTTATAAAGGAGAAAAGGTATTGAAAAATTGACAAATCAACCTTCAATACCTTTTCTATAGTAATTTCTATATTTATCTTCCTTTGTTAAAGCTATAAGCGTAAATCAACGTATGTAAAGCGGCAAATCCTAACGAGAAATAAAATAGGAAGTGATCATCGATTGCCGGATCTGAGTGATGAATAAAAGCGATAACAACTAACGCTATAACCATTCCAATGCCTGAGCCAGCTACTGTTTTGTAATTTTTTAAGCTGAATGCACCTTTGTTTAAAATACTGTGTTTCATGCCGTAGAACAAATACAAGTCAAAACCAATCATCATCCATACAATAAGCCTAATCCAAGTGTCTAATGGTAAAAACACCATCATAAATAAACAAACCAAAACACCTGCAATTGGAACAAATGGCACAAAAGGAGTTCGGAAAGCTCTTGGCGCTTCAGGCATTTTTTTACGCATAATTAAAACACCGATACAAACTAAGATGAAGGCAAATAGTGTTCCGATGCTTGTCATTTCACCCACAACTCTGGCCGGTACAAATGCTGCAAAAAGACTCACAATTACCATAAACAATAAATTGTTTTTTGCTGGAGTTCTGAATTTAGGATGTACTTCTGAAAATACCTTTGGCATTAGACCATCTTTACTCATAGAGAAAAACACTCGACTTTGTCCCATTAGCATAACCAAAATAACAGAAGCGTAACCTCCTAAAATAGCTAATAAAATAGCATTGTTTAACCAAGGATACGCCGGAGTAATCATTCCGTCTGGACCAGCAGTTCCCATTGCTTCAACTGCAATTGCTACTGGAGCAATTCCGTCTTTACCTGCAAATGCCTGATAGTTTACAACTCCAGTCATAACGTGAGCAAAAAGAATGTATAGAATGGTACAAATTGCTAATGATAGTAGTATACCGATTGGCATATCGCGCTTTGGGTTTTTAGCTTCCTGAGCTGCAGTCGACACCGCGTCAAAACCGATATACGCAAAGAACACAATTGCGGCTGCTCTAATAATTCCTGAAAAACCAAATTCCCCAAATTTTCCGGTGTTATCTGGAATATAAGGCGTGTAATTTTCGGGTTTGATGTATTGCCATCCCACCGCTATAAATACCAAAACAACGGTAACTTTTAATAATACTATAATTCCATTTACAAAAGCAGATTCCCTTGTACCTCGAATTAGGATCAATGACATTATCATTACAATTATTACTGCTGGAACATTTAGTATTCCGCCTTCAAATGGCGATAACATGTAAGCATCATCAATATGAATTCCGTAACCGCCTAAAAATTTTCCAAAATACCTGGACCAACTAATAGATACGGTCGCGGCGCCGACGGCATATTCTAACACTAAATCCCAACCAATAATCCAAGCTACAAATTCGCCCATTGTGGCAAATGAATAGGTGTAAGCACTTCCTGCGACAGGAATCATTGATGAAAATTCGGCGTAACATAATCCTGCAAAAATACATCCAAAGGCTGCTACAAGAAATGAAAGTGTAATGGCTGGTCCCGCATTCATAGATGCAGCTAATCCTGTGATTGAGAATAGCCCAGCACCAATAATTGCTCCAATTCCTAAAGCTACTAATCCCGATGCTGTCAATGTTTTTTTCAATCCTTTCTCAGAATCAGATGCTTCATTGAGCAATTGAGATAAAGGTTTTCTTCTCCAAATAGACATATAATGTGGTTTTTTAAATTAAGGTTTAGATTTCAAATATAGTTTTTTCTGTTTAATTATGATAAAAAAGTAGTTTGATTGCTTTTAAAACGCAAATCCAACGGTAAAATAGGCATAGCCTTTACTCAGTTCTGGAGACCAAGAATATTTGATTTCTACGGGGCCAACAATCGATTCTAATCCGTAGCCAATAGCATAACCGCTGTAGGTTGGTTTAGAAAGCCAGTTTCCATTTTCAAATAAACCGTCTGCTGCAGTGGCAAAGTTCGCCGCAAAATTAATGTGGTTTTTCTTGAAAATCTCGTAGTCCAAAGTAACACAGGATTTGATGTAACTATCGGCAGAAATGCTTAGGTAATCATAACCGTAAAAATGCCTGAAATTATTAATGGTATTGAATCCGTAGCCGCCTAAAATAAAGTCGAAAAAGTGAACACTATTTTCACCGATTGCGAAACCAGCTTCTGACTCTAATTTTATAGTGAATTTTTCATAGAAAGATTTCGCAATTGCAATTTCTCCTTTTGCAATAGAATAGCGGCTGAATTCTTTGGTATAATCAGAAGAATGAAGATAGGATTGAATATCGCCACTAAACAACCAGCCTTCCTTTGGGAAAAACTTATTGTCAAAGGAATCGTATTTCATATAACCAAATATACTGAGGTAACTACTTTTTTCAAATGTGGTACCACTTCCAATTAAATTGTCAGATTTAATCTTTAAAAACTTATGTTCAATTCCTACTCCAAGCAAAAACTTCTGGATAAAAACAGTTTGCATGTATGCCTGATTCGTTAGGTCTTGAAAGTCAATGTTAATGCTGTTTAGACCAAGTTGCGCCAATAATTCTCCATTTCTGAAATCTGTAGTAACATTTTGGTTGAACGCATTGTATCTTGACTTTAAACCAAAACTCCAGTAAAAACCATTGTCAAGATAATAATCCAAATTGTACCGGATGTTATCTCCAAGTCCGAGATCAAAGGAAGCCACATCATTTTTAAAAAGTATTTTTTTCTGTGTAATATTGGCCAATACCGCACTTTTGTATAGACCGTCGTAATGAATTCCAAATTTAAGATAGGTCTTTATCGGATTTTCTGTTAGACTTAGTTTTAGCTCATCTTCGCCTTCTTTTCCTTCAATAGTGTAGCTAATTCTGCTAAAGTTCTGAGTCGCATTTATCGTATTTATACCTTTTTTTAAATCGTCATAGGAAATTCTACTTCCGTTTTTAAAACGTAGTTTTCCTATAATATAAGATCTCGTATAATTATCCAATTTGTTTATCGAAATGTTTTTTAATGTTAAGGAATCATAAGTTATTTTTGCGGTAGTCACTTTATAGGTTTCTGATGTATTCCCAAGTTTTTTAATCTCTTCGTACATCGGAAAAACTGCTTCTTCGCCTTTTTTAATAATTTCCCTTCCCTCGGAAAAAGATATAACTCCATAACCAGAAACATCCGGTTTGATGTAAATATCAGTTAGCTTAAGTTTCTCCTTCATCTCTTTTATCATATCCAGATTAGTAATCTGAACCAAAATACGCGTGGCATCTTTCAAAGAATTTCGATCTTTTAAATCATCTTGAACATCAACGCCAATTACAATATCGGCACCCATTTTACGAATCTCTTCCACAGGATAATTATTGATAACACCACCGTCGATTAGCAATTTACCGTCTATTTCTACGGGAGAAAATAAGGATGGAAAAGCCGAACTGGCCAACATTGCTTGTGCTAAATAACCGTGATCCAAAGTCACCTGTTCGCCTTTTTCAATATCAGTGGCAATACATAAAAAAGGAATAGGAAGTTTGCTGAAATCACTAACGTGCCTTACTTTATGCGTAAGTTTTGATAACAGATTGTAGTTGTACATGCCTTTTGAAAGCGCTATTGGAATTCCAATTTTTAGTTTATTGAAGGGTAACGTAAGAGCATACATCTGGTCGTTGTGCTTTTCATAAAAACTTTTGGAAGCACGCGGAATATAATCTTGAAGCAGTTCGTCAAAATCGGTATGGTAAAAAATAGAATCTATTTGAGTCGCACTATAACCCGAAGCATACAATCCTCCAACAACTGCACCCATACTCGTTCCTGCTATGTAATCTACCTTAACACCGGCTTCTTCCAATACTTTGAGTACTCCAATATGAGCAAATCCTTTGGCGCCACCGCCACTCAAAACCAATCCTATTTTTGGACGTTTTTTTGTTTCTTGAGAAAAAGAAGCAAGAGGATGTAGTAGGCCAAAAGCCAAAAGCCAAAAGACAAAAGACAAAGTGCTGTAGAAAATTTTTTTTCTAACTTTTCCCTTTTCCCTTTTCCCTTTTTCCTGTTTTAGCATTATAATTCTTTTTGGTAAAAATCGGAAATTTTTTTGGCTTTAGAAGCACCAATAACCTCCGAAATTTCTATTTCTGTAGCCAATTTTAATCTTTTAACACTTTTAAAATGTTTTATCAAGGTCAACATAGTTTTTTCACCAATTCCAGGAATGGTTTCCACAGAAGAATTTAGTGCCGATTTACTTCGCTTATCGCGATGGTGCGTAATTCCGAATCGGTGTGCTTCGTTACGCAACTGCTGAATAACTTTCAAGGTTTCTGATTTTTTGTCCAAATATAACGGAACCGAATCGCCTGGATAAAACAGTTCTTCCAATCGTTTTGCAATACCGATGATGGCGATTTTACCACGCAATCCTAACGCATCAATACTTTTTAATGCCGATGATAATTGTCCTTTTCCACCATCAATAATGATTAATTGGGGTAACGGTTGCTCTTCGTCCAAAAGGCGTTTGTAGCGTCTGTAAACTACTTCTTCCATCGAAGCAAAATCATCTGGACCTACAACCGTTTTAATATTAAAATGGCGGTAGTCTTTTTTGCTGGGTTTACCATCTTTAAAAACGACACAAGCCGAAACCGGATTGGTTCCCTGAATGTTAGAGTTGTCAAAACATTCAATATGTCGGGGTTCTACCGAAAGGCGTAAATCCTTTTTCATTTGCGCCATAATCCGATTCGTGTGACGTTCCGGATCCACTATCTGTATTTGTTTTAACTGTTCCAATCGTTGGTATTTGGCATTTCTTTCGGATAAATCGAGTATTTGCTTTTTATCACCTAGTTGTGGAACGGTAACTTTTATCGTGTCGCCAAAATCTAAGGCGAACGGCAAAATAATTTCTTTAGAAGTCAAATGAAAACGCTCGCGAAGTTCTACCACAGCCAATTCTAATAGTTCTTCGTCGGTTTCGTCCAGTTTCTTTTTGAGTTCTAAAGTGAACGAACGAATAATAGCGCCGTGTGCAATTTGTAAAAAGTTGACATACGCTACAGCTTCATCCGATACAATCGAAAACACATCAATATTCGAAATCTTCGGATTTAAAACAGTAGAACGCGACTGGTAATTTTCTAAAACATTAATTTTTATCTTGATTCTCTGTGCTTCTTCAAACTTCATTTCGGAAGCCAATTCAATCATTTGTTTTTTGAAATCGCGCAAACTGTCTTTAAAATTTCCTTTTAAAATCTCCCGAATGGCATTTACCTGTTGTTGATAATTTTCTAAGGTTTCCAATCCTTCACACGGCCCTTTGCAATTGCCAATATGATATTCTAGACATACTTTAAACTTATGCGATTTGATATTGCTTTCGCTTAAATCGTAATTGCAAGTTCGCAGCGGATATAATTCTTTGATTAAATCCAAAATAGTGTGCACAATTTTGAAATTGGTGTATGGGCCAAAGTATTCCGAGCCGTCTTTAATCATTCTTCGGGTGGAAAATATTCGCGAAAAAGGCTCTTTTTTAATGCAAATCCAAGGATACGTTTTATCATCGCGCAACAAAACATTATACCGTGGTTGGAGTTTCTTAATCAGATTATTTTCGAGCAAAAGCGCATCTTGTTCAGACGAAACCACGATGTGTTTAATCGTGACAATTTTCTTAACCAAAACATTGGTCTTGGCATTATCATGTTGTTTGTTGAAATAAGAAGAAACTCTCTTTTTAAGATTTTTGGCTTTACCAACATACAGTATTTTACCTTCTTTATCATAATACTGATAGACTCCGGGATTGTCCGGCAGGGTTTGTATTTGAAGTTCAAGCGAAGGTGTATTCATGAAAACAAAGTTAACTGAAATCTCTAGAAATACAAACACGCATGAGACTAACATTTATCATGTTTTTTAGTTTTATAAAAATGTAGTTTTGGAAAAATTTTGGGTATGAAGTACTGGAAAAGACTTAGTCAACAAGAACGACAAAAGAGAATAGAAATGGCTTTGCATGAAAATGTTGACTTTTCAAAAGACATCTCATTAGGGTATCCGGCATCCAAACTTGACGGCAAAGTGTTTAACGATGACGCTCCTTTTTTAAGAGATGCACCCATTTTACAAACCTATGTTGCCAACCCCAATAACATTGGATGTCATACTTACGGCACTTCAGAAAAAGCATTTAATGGTACGCATGAAATTGAACGGGAAGTATTGAATGTGTTAGCCGTTGATGTTTTTAAGATAAAACCCGGTTCGTTTGACGGCTACATTTCACCAGGTGGAACAGAAGCTAATATTCAGGCCATTTGGATGTTTCGGAATTACTTCATAAATACTTTTGGCGCAAACCTTAACCAAATTGCCATCATTGCTTCATTCGATACACATTATTCTATTCCAAAAGCTGCAAATTTGTTGCAACTAGATTGGCTTAAGGTTCCAGTCGATTTTAATACTAGGGCGATAGATAAAGGGCAACTCAACGCTTTAGTAAAAACCGCGAAAGCAGCGGGGAAAAAATATTTTATTGCTGTGGCTAATATGGGTACAACCATGTTCGGTTCTGTTGACAATCCGGAAAATTATATTGAAGTCTTAGAAGACCATCAGTTGTACTATAAGCTTCACGTTGATGGTGCCTATGGAGGATTTGTATATCCATTCAGTAATCAACAATCTATAATTAATTTCAAGAATCCAAAAATCAGTTCCATCACCATTGATGCACATAAAATGCTACAGGCTCCATATGGAACGGGAATTTTTATTTGTCGTAAAGGTTATATAGAAAATGTATTGACTCAAGAAGCAGAATATGTTGAAGGCATGGATTTGACTTTGTGCGGAAGCAGAAGCGGTGCCAATGCTGTGGCGGTTTGGATGATATTGTTTACCTATGGCCCAAATGGGTGGTTTGAAAAAGTAAGCGTGTTGCAAATGAGAACCTCTTTCTTATGTAAAGAATTAGACCAACTCAACATCAAATATTTTAGAGAACCTTTTATGAATATTGTGACTATAAAATCGCAATATATTCCGCAGGCGCTAGCTGAAAAATATAATTTGGTGCCACAACAGCACAACGACGAAAACCAATGGTACAAAATTGTGCTAATGGATCATGTTGAAGTCGAACATTTAACTACTTTTATAGATGATTTGAAAACGTCAATTTATGTTTAAAAAAGAGTTAAGAATTAAATACAGAGCACTGCGTCAGGAATTATCGCATAATGAAATTGAAGATAAAAGTCTGGCAATAGCCAATAGAATTTTGCAACTTGATATTTGGGACAAAACGTACTTTCATTTGTTTCTGACTATAGAAGAGCAAAAGGAAGTAGAAACCGAATATATTCTTCAGGTTTTAGCCGGACGCGATAAAGAAATTGTTGTTTCCAAGAGCACTTTTCAAACATTGGAAATGACGAATTATTTGCTAACAGACAATACCAAATTTCAAAAAAACGAGTACAATATTTTTGAACCTGTAGATGGAATTGAAGTTCCGAATGCTAAAATACAGGTGGTTTTTGTACCGCTTTTGGCATTTGATAAAAAAGGAAATAGAGTTGGCTATGGTAAAGGATTTTACGACAAATTTTTATCCAAATGCAATGAAGATGTGATTAAAGTCGGCTTGTCCTTCTTTGAAGCGGAAGAACATATTGATGGTGTTTTTGAAGGTGACATCTGTTTGGATTATTGCGTTACGCCAACTACTAACTATGCGTTCCGACAGATTCTTTCGTAGCAAATGCTTTTTTGTTGAATACAATCAGAATTCCAACGCCGGTTGAAATTGCCATATCGGCAATATTAAAAATAGCATTGAAGAATTTGAAAGGTTCTCCGCCATAAACGGGAAGCCATTTTGGGAAAGTGCCCTCAAAGAAGGGAAAATAAAGCATGTCCACTACTTCGCCATGAAACCAGCTTTGATAAGGTTTGTCGGTAAAAATTTCAGCTAATTGCTGATGACTGTCGCTAAAAATAACACCATAAAATACGGAGTCAATTATATTTCCAACGGCACCAGCGAATATTAGCGCAATAGCAACCATTAAATAGTTGGAGCTATGCTTTTTGCTGGCATCATATAACCAATAGCCAATCCCGAAAACAGCTAAAATTCGGAAAACGGTTAAGATAAGTTTTCCATTTTCTCCCGGAATTTTAGTTCCCCAGGCCATTCCATCGTTTTCAATAAAGTAAATTCTGAACCATTCAAATACTCTTATTTCTTCTCCAAGAATAAAATTCATCTTGATGTAGATTTTGACAAATTGGTCCACCAATAAGACGATTGCAATAATTAAAACGGAATTTCTTAATGACATTTTGTGAAATTTGATTGCGCAAAAATAGTATTATTTTTCTAAAAAATAACGCTCCGTTTTGGAGCGTTACAGTGTGAATTGTACTAATATATTATCGTTGCATATTTTTTGCTTCAATGCTCATAGTAGCATGAGGAACAACACGTAATCTTTCCTTAGAAATAAGTTTACCTGTAACTTTACAAACGCCGTAAGTTTTATTTTCAACACGAAAAAGAGCATTTTTCAAATCTCTGATGAATTTCTCTTGGCGAATCGCTAACTGCGAGTTGGCTTCTTTAGACATTGTTTCGCTTCCTTCTTCGAATGCTTTAAACGTTGGCGATGTGTCATCGGTTCCATTATTTGAGTCATTCATGTATGCACTTTTTATCAACTCTAAGTCGGCTTTCGCCTTCTCCATTTTGTTTACAATAATTTCTTTGAACTCTACTAAATCTGCGTCCGAGTATCTCATTTTTTCTTCTACCATCTTTTTGCTATTTTGAGATTAATATTTTTGTTTTTATGTTGTCAAATTCTATTTCTATTCCATCTTTCAAATCAGCTTCAAAAACTAATGTTTCTGTTAATGTTTCTGATTTGATGTAATTTTCATTGGCACTTACCGCTTTTTCTAGGGCTTGGTTGCTTTGCAAATGAACTTTAATCTTGTCTGTTACTTCAAATCCCGAATCTTTTCTAATGTTCTGAATTCGGTTAACTAATTCTCTCGCAATTCCTTCTTTAATCAATTCTTCGGTTAGTGTAACGTCTAATGCAACCGTAATTCCATTTGCATTTGCGACCAACCAGCCCGGAATATCTTGTGAAGAAATTTCTACATCATCCGACGTTAAAATTATACTATTTCCCGAGATAACAAGCGTTAAGGCACCTTTGTTTTCCAATTCGTTAATTTGATCTGCTGAAAAACCTTGTATCTCTTTGGAAATCAATCCCATATCTTTTCCGAAACGGGGTCCAAGTGCCTTGAAATTCGGCTTGATCTGCTTCACCAAAACGCCTGACGCATCATCCAAAAGTTCGATTTCTTTAACATTTACTTCGGCTTTTATCAGGTCAGCAACTGCATTGATTTCAGCCTTGAAATTAGCGTCAAATGCAGGAATGATAACCTTTTGCAAGGGTTGACGTACCTTAATCATTTCCTTTTTTCGAAGTGATAATACCAGTGACGAAACGGTCTGTGCTTTCATCATTTTGCTTTCTAGTGATTTATCAACAAAGTTTTCAACCGAAACTGGGAATTTTGCCAAGTGAACACTGCTAAACTCCTCGCTTTTAGTAGTGGTGACTAAATCGCTGTATAATTTATCCATAAAGAATGGAGCGATCGGGGCGCCGAGTTTGGCAACGGTTAGCAAACAAGTATACAATGTTTGGTAGGCTGCAATTTTATCTTTCTCGTATTCGCCTTTCCAGAATCGTCTTCTGCACAAACGAACATACCAATTACTCAAGTTTTCTTGAACGAAATCAGAAATCGCTCGAGCTGCTTTTGTTGGTTCATAATCGGCGTAAGCTTCATCAACTACTTTTATCAAAGTGTGCAATTCTGATAAAATCCAACGGTCAATTTCGGGTCTTTCGTTTAGTGGAATTTCCGCTTCAGCATATTTAAAGCCATCGATATTAGCATATAAACTAAAGAACGAATAGGTATTGTATAATGTTCCGAAGAATTTACGACGTACTTCCGCAACACCTTCAATATCGAATTTCAAATTGTCCCACGGATTGGCATTGGCTATCATATACCAACGTGTGGCATCGGGACCATATTCTGCAATGGTTTCAAAAGGATCGGCAGCATTTCCTAGACGTTTAGACATTTTTTGCCCGTTTTTATCCAAAACCAAACCGTTTGAAACTACATTTTTATAAGCAATTTTATCAAATACTAAGGTTCCAATAGCGTGTAATGTATAAAACCAACCTCGAGTTTGATCCACACCTTCTGCAATAAAATCGGCTGGAAAATCTTTATTTTCGTCAATTTTATCTTTGTTTTCAAACGGATAATGCCATTGAGCATAAGGCATCGCGCCCGAATCAAACCAAACATCTATCAAATCGCTTTCGCGTTTCATCGGTTTTCCTGATGGAGAAGCCAAAGTGATTTTATCAACTACATTTTTGTGTAAATCAACTAAATCGTAATTTTCGTCCGTCATGTTTCCGATTTCAAAATCTTTGAACGGATTTACGGTTTCAACTCCAGCTTGGATTGCCTTTTCAATTTCGTTATACAATTCTTCAACCGAACCGATAAGAATTTCTTCGGTTCCGTCCTCCGTTCTCCAAATTGGCAATGGAATTCCCCAATAACGTGACCGCGATAAATTCCAGTCGTTGGCATTTTTCAACCAATTTCCGAAACGACCTTCGCCTGTTGCTTTTGGCTTCCAATTGATGGTTTCGTTCAGGTCGAACATTCGGTCTTTGACTTCGGTTACTTTGATGAACCAAGAATCTAGCGGATAATATAATAAAGGTTCGTCGGTTCTCCAACTGTGCGGATAACTGTGAACGTATTTTTCAACTTTAAAGGCTTTATTTTCTTCTTTTAATTGGATGGCAATTTCGACATCGGCAGAACGTTCGGGTGCTTGACCAGCATCGTAGTATTCATTCTTAACATACTTCCCAGACAAATTGCCTAAACCTTGGATAAACTTACCTTGTAAATCAACTAACGGCACTGGAGTTCCATTAGCATCCAAAACCAACATCGGCGGAACTTCTGGTGATGCTTCTTTGGCAACTTTAGCATCATCGGCACCAAAAGTCGGCGCAGTGTGAACAATTCCGGTTCCATCTTCTGTCGTAACAAAATCTCCAGAAATAACTCTGAAGGCATTTTGTGCATTTTGATAGGGTAAAACCAATTTCATCAATTGTTCGTAACGAATTCCGACTAAATCTTTTCCTTTAAATTCGGTTATAACTTTGAACGGAATTGTTTTATCGCCAGCTTTGAAATTTTTAAAATCTGAGGGTTCGTCGCTAGCAAAAAATCCTTTTCCAAATTGTTTCCCGACTAAGTTTTTAGCCAGAATAACTTTTACAGGAAGGAATGTATATTGGTTAAAAGTATCAACCAAAACATAATCGATTTTTGGCCCAACTGTTAACGCAGTATTTGAAGGCAATGTCCAAGGCGTTGTTGTCCAAGCCAAAATGTGAACGTCTCCAAAACCTTGTAAAAAGGGTGGCAATGTTTCTGGCACTGTTTTGAATTGTGCGACAACCGTAGTATCCGTAACATCTCTATAACTTCCGGGTTGATTCACTTCGTGCGATGATAATCCGGTTCCAGCTTTTGGTGAATACGGTTGGATTGTGTAGCCTTTGTATAATAAATCTTTGTTGTAAATCTGTTTTAATAACCACCAAACCGATTCCATATATTTGGATTTGTAGGTTACATATGGATCTTCCATATCCACCCAATACCCCATTTTTTCGGTAAGATCATTCCAGACATCCGTATAACGCATCACGGTTTTTTTACACGCTTCGTTGTATTCTTCTATGGAAATGGTTTTTCCTATGTCTTCTTTGGTAATGCCTAATTCTTTTTCGGTGCCTAATTCAACAGGCAAACCGTGCGTATCCCAACCAGCTTTACGCTTAACTTGGAACCCTTTCTGAGTTTTATAACGACAAAAAATATCTTTAATCGCACGCGCCATTACGTGGTGAATTCCGGGTAAACCATTTGCAGATGGCGGCCCTTCAAAAAACACATACGGCGTGGCACCTTCGCGAGAAGTTACGCTTTGTTCGAAGATATTATTTTCTTTCCAAAATGCAAGAACTTCAGATGCCACTGCGGGCAAGTCAAGTCCTTTGTATTCAGTAAACTTAGTACTCATTTTTATCCTTTTCTTTAATAGAGGTGCGAAAGTAATAAATTTAAGTCGAAAGTCGAAAGTCGAAAGTCGAAAGTTGTGTTTTATGCGATAAATTGGCTCCAAAGTTATTTAACTGCCAAGAACGCAAGGGAAGTAAAATCGCGAATTGGGCAGCGTTTGGTTTGGATATCTGTCGAATTTAATATGAGTTGTAACTATCGTGCTTTTCGAGCTTTGCGAAAAACTTTGTGTTCTTTGCGGTTAACCTTATGCAAAAACTTCTTTTAAAACGTCGAGTGATTTTGGCTTTTTGAAACCATCAAGATGGATAAAGTAATAATCGAGCAGGATTTTGAGCAGCATTTGACGTTCTATTCCAGTGAAAACTTTTTGGTCGCTGTCGAATTTTAAATCGATTAATTTTTTAAACAGAAAAGTTCCGTGTTCCGATAGGCAATTGGTTCCTTGAAAAGCAGAAAATGTACCTTCTTTGATATCAAAAAATTTGGAATCAATTTCAGTATTATCGGGATAAAACCCGAGGAATTTGGTCATTTCGAGCATTAGAATCAAATGAAAGTTTGCCATTTCATCATGAGCATCTAGCCACAGCAAAGCTGATTCGAGAAAGTCAAATAATTTCTCGTTTTTCTCTTCTTCGTGAATACTGTGATGCATTATTTCGGACAAGAAAATAACAATAGTGCTTTTGACAATATTCATGGAAATAGTCTGATAAGCGTGCGCCAATTTTATTTCCTTGAAATATTCTAATGTTCCTTTATTCTTGTGATTGGCTTCGATTTCTAAAATAGAAAGGGGTTGAAAATAGGCAATTTTCTGATTGGATTTTTTAGCAGCAAAAGCATTTGGAACAAAATAACTTTTCAAACCGTCAGACAACGTCAAACATTTTACAATCAGGCTTTTTTCCTGATATTTTAAAGATGAAATTACGATGGCTTTGGTTTTGACGAGCATATTTAATTCCGAATTTAGAATTACGAAGTACGAATTTTCATGTCCGTAATTGATGACTCGTAATTTATCTTATTATCATTACTTTTTTTACGGCAGTTTCCGAGGCATCTTGTGCTGAAACAAAAATCATGTAAACTCCTGAGGCTACTTTGTATTTGCCAAAAGCAGTCGTATCCCATTCAATGGTTCCGCCTTCTGAGGTGGTTTCATAAACAAGATTTCCTTCAATGTCGGTTATTTTGATGATTGCTTTTGAAAGTAGTCCAGCGATTTTTACGGTTCCATCAAAGTTGGGGCGAACCGGATTTGGGTATACATAAACAGCGTCTAAATTATCGGCAGGCCTGGTTGAAGTTCCTTTAAAAGAAACCAATCCTTTGTCGGTTGCAAAGAAAACCTCTCCAGTAACGACATTAATTTCAATGTCATTTACGGTATTGCTGGGCAAAGGAGAATTGTCTTTAGTAAATTGATAAATAGTTTCTTGTCCATTTGGCGAAAGAAGAAATACACCTGAATCTGCTGTTGAGATCCATTTTTGATTGGACCCATTGACAGCTATATCCGTGATGAATTGTTCAAATAAAAGTTCTTGTGCTAAATCATTCTCTAGAATAATTATAGCATTGGCTTTCATTTGGGTGTCACTATTGTAACTTCCAGTACTAGATAACACCCGTAAACCTCGGTTTGTGCCAATCCAAACTTGATTTCGATTATCAACGGCAATAGCTCGTACATCAGCAGACGGAAGATTTCCTAAATCGGCACCAATGGATAGTTTTTTAAAGACATTGGCGTTTTCATTGAAAGCAATCACGCCATTTTTAGAAGAAGCCATCCATTTGGTTCCGCTTTTATCAATGGCAATTCTACTGAAATCATTATCTGAATAATTGTCTAAAATGGCTTCCATACTATAAGACTGCCATTGTCCGCCCGATTTTAAAGTTACTAAACCTCTTTTAACTCTACTATTGGTGAGCCATAAATTACCCGATCTGTCGAATGTCGTTCCATTGGTTCTGATGGTTGAGTTGTCTGACAACGTTTCCAAACCATTTCCGCCAGTGTTGGTTTGGTTGAATAGTGTTGTTGGTATATCATTTTCAATTTTCAATACACCGCTGTGATAGGAAGCCATGTAGACCTGATTTTCGTCGTTTGGGTTTATTCCAATTCTGACCATTGCTTTAGTGTCTAAAACTTCGCTGTAAGGAATGTTTAACCATCCATCTTGTTCGTTGTATTTGCTTACGCCAAATTGTGATAATGTGAAACCGATGTATAAATACGGGTTGTAGTTAATGTCATATCCACCGTATACGGCCCATAAATTGGTTGGAGAGCTATGTATTGAAAACATATTATTCATCTTTGGACCATCGGGTAAAACAAATTCAAAGGTTGTTGGAGCCGTAATTGTTGATGAAAGTAAGCCGTTTTCATTGGTTCCAATAAAAATATTAGAAGCAATTACGGTTGCACAAGAAAATGTTACTGGAATAGGGGTTACCTGCGAATTAAGAGCAGTAGTTGTCTGAAGTAATGATTGGTTAAAGATTAAAACCTTAGTGGCGCCCGTCACCACTAAATAATTTGGGGTAGCTCTTATATCTATTCCGGCTTGGCCTAAGTTTGCAATTGTTTGAAAACTACTGCCATTATACTTGTAAATATTCGTGTCGCTATTCATTCCGATCAACTGATTATTGAAGGTAACTAAGCCCGTCCAAGAACCCCCATCAAACGATGACCATTGCGCAAAGTCGTTCAGGTTTGGATTGGTTATACTTGCTTTTTTAATACCGTAATTTTGGGTAACGGCGTAAATTTCATTATTGAATAAAGTAGTTTGATAGACTTTTATTTCTAGTCCATTCGGGCCGATAAAATAGGTGTCGCCAAATTCTAATGTGGCTAATTTGTATTGTACAATTCCAAAATCACAGGAAATATAGAGAATTCCATCGTACTCCGAGAAATGATTGACTTTTTTGATATTAGCTGGAATGTTTTTGTTGATAATATCGACCACATTCAACATCGTTCCATCCACATCATTAATCACAATAATTAGTCCGTCTTGATAACCCACTACTGTTTTGTTAAAGGCATCACTATGATAAAGCGCAGAAATTGTTTGTCCGGAAAGTCCATCTATTGAGTTGATGGTTTTGATTTCGGAGGTAGTTAAGTCTTTGGTAAATAACGCATTTTCGGAAGCAGCATAAACTTTCGTAGTTGATTCTGAAATATCTTTTATGACGTTGTAAGAGAAATATCCTTTCCAATTTAGGTTTTGCTGACCAAAACCAAATTGAAATAGAAATAGGATAAACCACAAAAGATACTTTTTCATTTGAAAAAAATTAGTTTACAAATATAGTCTAAACGTAAAAATTACCAATTTGTTGTTTGTGCATAAAAAAGGCCATCATTTTTTGATGGCCTTTCATGGTTTACTAGGTTGATTTATTATGTGTTACACGATTCCTTGCGCTAACATAGCATCGGCAACTTTTACGAAACCGGCAATATTTGCACCTTTTACGTAATCAGTATAACCGTTTTTATCAGTGCCATATTTTACACAAGCTTCATGGATGTTTGCCATTATATTTTTTAAACGTTGATCCACTTCTTCAGATGTCCAGCTTAAACGTAAAGAGTTTTGAGACATTTCAAGACCTGAAGTTGCTACACCACCCGCATTTGATGCTTTTCCAGGCGCGAAAAGAATTTTAGCTTTTAAAAATTCAGTAACGGCCTCTGGGGTTGAAGGCATATTGGCACCTTCGGCAACACAGATACATCCGTTTGCAATTAATAGCTTAGCTTCATCACCGTTTAATTCATTTTGAGTTGCACACGGCAATGCGATATCACATTTAAGATCCCATGGACGTTTGCCTGAAACGAATTTTGCAGAAGGATATTTAGCAATATAGTCACTAATACGTCCGTAATTTACATTTTTGATTTCCATGATGTAAGCCAATTTCTCCGCTGTAATGCCTTCTGCATCATAAATATATCCTGAAGAATCAGAAGCTGTAACTACTTTCCCGCCAAGTTCTGTTGCTTTTGCAATAGCGTATTGAGCGACGTTTCCAGATCCAGAAACGACCACAGTTTTTCCTTCGAAGCTTTGTCCTTTAGTGGCCAACATGTTTTGTGCGAAATAAACATCACCATAACCAGTAGCTTCCGGACGGATTAACGAACCTCCGAAAGTAATTCCTTTTCCAGTTAAAACTCCTGTAAATTCGTTTCGTATTCTTTTGTATTGACCGAACATGTATCCTACTTCTCTTCCTCCAACACCGATATCTCCTGCAGGAACGTCAGTATCAGCTCCGATGTGTTTCGACAATTCAGTCATGAAAGCTTGACAGAATTTCATAATTTCGATATCTGATTTTCCTTTTGGATCAAAATCTGCTCCACCTTTTCCTCCACCCATTGGTAAAGTTGTTAAGCTGTTTTTAAAAGTTTGTTCGAAAGCCAAGAATTTTAAAATACTCAAATTTACAGAAGGGTGAAAACGAATTCCTCCTTTGTAGGGTCCGATAGCCGAGTTCATTTGAATTCTGTATCCACGATTTACCTGAGTTGTTCCAGCATCATCAATCCAAACAACTCGGAACATAATGACTCTTTCCGGTTCAACCATTCTTTCCAAAAGCATTTTGTTTTGGTATTTTTTATTTTCTTCAATAAATGGAATTACTGTTTCTGCAACTTCCATAACTGCTTGCATAAATTCTGGTTCGTGGCCATTTCTTTGTGCAACCATATCCATAAACGCATTGATACTTTGTGACATAAATTAGTTCTATTAATATTTTAAGAAATCGATTTCGTAAAATCAGACAAAGATACATTTTATTCAAAATATAAAAAGATATTTTTTTACTTCTGACCGTTTTTGTGCCTGTGATAAGAAAACTCAACTAATGGTCTTAAAACAGTAGTTGTTAAAACTTAGAATTATTTTTTGGGATATAAATCAACTATTTTTTATTTTATTTTATAACTGATTGATGTTTTTATATATTTGTCGATATTTGAACTAATTAGTATACAGATGCCCAAAAATTTTATTCTATCCGTGTTGATGTTATTTGCTTTGTCAAATACCATAAATGCTCAGTTTGGCTTTTCCCATGAAATCGGAGCTATAGCCGGGCCAGTGGCTTTCCAATCTGATTATGGTGAACGTCATGATTTTTCTACTAATGCAGGAAATACCGGATATGGTATCGGCATCGTGCACTATTTGAATTTCTCCTACAAAGCGGAATGTAACTGCTATACTCCAGAAACTTTTTTCAACGACCACTTCAAATTGAGAAGCGAATTGTCTTACAACAAAACAGAATTACAACATTTTGGACAATATGTTGATCCATCAAAAACATCTACATTTGCAAATCAATTGAGAGCCATGCGAGGGAGCACGTCTGTTACTAATATTGGTATGCAACTAGAGTTTTTCCCGTTAAGTATTAGAGAATTTACGGCGACAATAGGTTCATTTGCTCCGTTTATAAGTTTGGGAGGTCAATTTAGTTTTTACGATCCGCAAGCATGGTCCGAATTAGGCCCTATAGGTTCACCCATTTCGACACCTATCAAATATGCAGACGGTTCTTGGACAGGTCAAGGTGGAACTGTTTGGTCTATAGTTACGAGTGTTGGTACTAGGTATAAATTAACTGAATTGTCAGATTTGATGCTTGATTTAAGATTTCAATACTACTTTTCAAATTGGGTTGATGGCCTAAATCCTGACCCAACAAGATATAAGGAAAATAGAGCAAACGATTGGAATGGTTGGTTTAATTTTGGATACATTTATTATCTGCAATAGGATTTAGATTTAATCTTCTTTTTCGACAGCATCTTTATAATCTGGATATAAGAATTTATTGTAAGGAAATCTTGTAATATGAATCTTTCTAACTGCTTCGTAGACTCTTTCTTTAAATTCTTCAAAGTTTTCCTTATTCGTGGCCGAAATAAATAAAGCATTTTTTTCTCCAACATTGTCCATCCAAGTTTTTTTCCATTCTTCTAATGTGTAATGTTTGGATGTTCTTTCTGTCATTAGATCATCTTCTTCAATCACTTCATTTTTATAAGCGTCAATCTTGTTGAAAACCATTATCGTTGGTTTGTCATCGCTTTTAATATCTTTTAAAATCTGATTTACTGAACTTATGTGTTCTTCAAAATCGGCATGGGAAATATCAACAACATGCAACAACAAATCAGCCTCACGTACTTCGTCCAACGTGCTCTTGAAAGAATCAACCAATTGAGTTGGTAATTTTCTAATAAAACCAACAGTGTCGGATAACAAGAAGGGCATATTTCTAATAACCACTTTTCGTACGGTTGTGTCAAGAGTCGCGAATAATTTGTTCTCTACAAACACTTCGCTTTTGCTGATAACGTTCATTAAGGTCGATTTTCCAACATTGGTATATCCAACTAAAGCAACCCGAACCATTGCGCCGCGATTGCCTCTTTGAACAGACATTTGCTTATCAATCGTTTTTATTTTTTCTTTTAACAGCGCAATTCGGTCCCGTACAATTCTTCTATCCGTTTCGATTTCAGTCTCACCAGGACCACGAAGTCCAATTCCCCCTTTTTGACGCTCTAAGTGTGTCCACATTCCGGAAAGCCTAGGAAGCAAGTATTGACATTGAGCGAGTTCAACTTGAGTTCTTGCATAGGAGGTTTCAGCTCTTTGGGCAAAAATGTCCAAAATTAAGTTGGTCCTGTCAAGTACTTTACAGTCTAATATTTTAGATATATTTTTTTGCTGGGATGGCGATAATTCATCATCAAAAATTACAGTAGAAATGTTTTTCTCTTTGATGTAGATACTAATTTCGTCCATTTTACCTGTGCCTAAAAAAGTTTTAGGGTTTGGACGTTCTAGTTTTTGTGAGAATCGCTTTATTACCTCGCCACCTGCTGTAAAAGTCAAAAACTCTAATTCGTCAAGATATTCCGTTAATTTTTCCTCATTTTGATTTTGTGTAACGATTCCAACAATTACAGTTCTTTCAAAATTTATAGTTTCTTTTTCTAACATTTGATTTTAATTGATTACAAAATTAGTGATTTGAAAATTAAAAAAACAGATAAATACTCAATGATTGCAGGACAAAAGCTAATGATTTATCACAAAAAAATTAATATTCATAATTATTTCATAAATTTTACTAAATTTGGACTTCAAAATTCTAAAAACTTTTATCCAAAACTCAAATTTTCATTGTTATGAAAAAAATTACTTTACTACTATTTTTTCTTTTCATCTCTGTAAGTAGTTATTCCCAATTATTTGGACTTACCGAGGGATTTGAAGATCCAGCACCATCAGGACCACTTCCTCAAACTTGGTCTTTAGCTACGGGAAACTGGGCGGTATTTGAACGAAATTCAGACGCAGCTTTCGGAACCGGACAGAGCTGGGGAATCAATGCCTTCGCTGCAGGATTACAATACCAAGGAAATCAATGTGCATCTGTCAGTAGAGAACAAATAAATCAAGGAAATGTTTCTGAAGATTATTTGGCAACCTCAATTGTAAGTGTTCCGGCTTCTGGCGTGACCGAGTTACACTTTTGGACCAGAATGTTCACAAGCGGAATTCAGCAAGGAACTGTTTACAAACTTATGGTGGCGTCAGCTGCTCAAAGTCAGACAGATCCTGATGCATACGTATTAGTTCAACAATGGACGGACGCGGATTTAATTCTTCCAACGTCGAACTTTAATGTTTGGACAGAAAAAACGGTTTCTTTACCTAGCTTCTTGCAAGGTCAAGATGTTTATTTTGCATTTGTTAGAGAATACACGCAGCCAACAAGCGCCTTAGATGGCGACAGATGGTTGATTGATAATGTAGGAGTTAATGTGCAATGTACATCACCTGTTACGGCTGCAACAGTTGTTACTGGTTCTACTACCGCCAATTTGTTTTGGTCAAATCCAAGTGGTGCGACATCATGGAATATCATTGTAACTCCATCTGGAGGTGGTGCTCCAATTACCTATCCACCCTATTCTGGCGCACTGCCATTTACCGCTACGGGCTTAACCCCAAATACAACTTATTCCTATCAGGTAAGTGCCATTTGTTCGACTGGATTTTCAAGTCCATTATCTAATGTCTCGGCCAACTTTACTACGCAAATTGCACCTCCAGTCTGTGGAGGTAATCTTGTAGATTCAGGAGGTCCTGCTGGAAACTATGGTAATAATGAAAACGTTTCGACAACTGTAAATCCCGTTATTCCAGGTGAGGTAGTGACGGTTACCTTTACACAATTTAATACTCAGGCTAACTTCGATTTTTTGAAAATATATGATGGTCCTGATGCTACGTTTCCATTATTAGCAAATCTTTCAGGAACTGTATTGCCAGGATCTTATACAGGAACTTCTGTTTCAGGAGCTTTAACATTTGTATTCACTTCAAATGCTACAACTGTAGCAGCTGGTTACGCCGCAAATATTTCTTGTGCACCTGCACCAGCGTGCAGAATACCAACAGGTGTTTCTATTGTTGCCGGGTCAATTACAACAACAAGTGCTTCATTAAACTGGATACAACCAGCAAATGCAGATACAAGTATTGCCACAGTTTGGGACGTAATAGCTTTACCTGCAGGTTCGCCTGCACCTAATGCTGGGTCAGTACCAACGGCTAACGATATTACAGGACCGCTTCCTTTTAACCTTACTGGTTTGACTTCTGGTGTGTGTTATGATGTATATGTAAGAGCAGTTTGTAATGCAACAACTAATAGTGCTTGGAGTACGGTATCTGTAGCAGTTTGTACTTTAGTTGCGCCACCTGTTTGCGGAGGAAACTTTGTAGATTCTGGAGGTATAGCCGCTAATTATGCTAATAATGAAAACCTAACAACAGTAATAAGTCCGATAAATGCGGGAGATGCTGTTACAGTTACTTTTACACAATTTAATACAGAGGCAGGTAATGATCTTTTAAAAGTGTATGATGGTAATGGAACCATTGGTACAACATTATTAGCTACTTTGTCAGGAACAACTTTGCCGCCTTCATTTACATCATCTGCAGTTGGGGGTCAATTAACATTTGTATTTACTTCAAATGGCACGACTATAGCTGCAGGATGGTTAGCGAATGTTACATGTGCTCCACCACCAGCTTGTCCAAAGCCTATAGCTTTAAGTGCTGGAAATGCAACTTTTAATTCTGTTCCTTTAACTTGGGTACAGCCTGCAAATCCTGATACTTCTCAATCAAATAGCTGGCAAGTTTTGGCTTTGCCATGCGGATCACCAGCGCCAAATGCAGGTTCGACAGGATTTGTAACAGCTAATTCAAACAACCCATTTCCACTTACAGGTTTAGCTTCTAATACATGTTTTGACATCTATGTTAGAGCGGTATGTAGCGGAAGTGATGTTAGTACATGGGCAGGACCAATAACTAGTACAACTTTAATTGCACCACCAGTTTGTGGCGGTAATTTTGTGGACGTAGCTGGACCAACAACCAATTATGCAAATAGTTCAGATTCAACTGTAGTTATTTGTCCTGTTACTCCTGGAGATCTTGTAACGGTTACTTTTACATCTTTTGCTACTGAAGCAAATTTCGATGGATTATATGTTTTTGATGGTAATTCAATCGCAGCACCTCAAATTGCTAGTCTTAACCCTGCGGGGAATGTACCAGGTGGTTTAGCAGGTTCTTATTGGGGAACTTTAACAGGAGGAAATCTTCCTAGTTTTACTTCTACTAGTGCGGATGGATGTTTGACATTTAGATTCAGAAGTGATCCATCAGTTAATAATCCAGGATGGATTGCTAATGTAACTTGCGCACCACCACCAACATGTAGAAAGCCTACTGCGATAACGGCTGCCACAGTTACTTCAAATTCAGTTATTTTAAACTGGACACAACCAGTTAATCCTGATACTACAACAGCTTCGGCTTGGCAAGTTTTAGCATTACCATGTGGTTCACCTGCTCCTACGGCATTATCAACAGGTTTTGTTAATGCAGCAACAAATAGTTTCCCACTTACCGGATTAACCTCTGCTACATGTTATGATATATATGTAAGAGCCGTTTGTAGTGGAACAGATAGCAGTTTATGGGGAGGTCCAACAACGATTACAACTCAAGTTGCACCACCTATTTGTGGAGGTAACTTTGTAGATGCAGCTGGACCAACAACTAATTATGCAAATAGTTCTGATGCGACCACAACTATTTGTCCTGTTACTCCTGGAGACGTGGTAACGGTTACTTTTACCTCGTTTACCACTGAAGCAAATTTCGATGCTTTATATGTTTTTGATGGAAATTCAATCGCAGCACCTCAAGTTGCTAGTGTCAATCCTGCAGCGAATGTGCCAGGTGGTTTAGCAGGAGGATTTTGGGGAGCAGCAATTCCTGGACCATTTACTTCTACTAGTGCTGATGGATGTTTAACATTTAGATTTAGAAGCGATCCGTCAGTTAATAATCCAGGATGGATTGCCAATGTAAGTTGTGCACCGCCACCAACCTGTAGAACCCCTACAGCAATATTAGCAACTCTTGTAACTTCTAATTCAGTTGTTTTAAACTGGACACAGCCAGTTAATCCTGATACTACAACAGCTTCGGCTTGGCAAGTTTTAGCATTACCATGTGGTTCACCTGCTCCTACGGCATTATCAACAGGTTTTGTTAATGCATCAACAAATATTAATTTCCCACTAACCGGATTAACTTCTGCTACATGTTATGATATCTATATCAGAGCAGTTTGTAGCGGAACAGATAGCAGTACTTGGGGCGGTCCAAGAACAATTACTACTTTAGTTGCGCCACCTGTTTGTGGTGGTAACTTTGTAGATGAAGGAGGCGTAGCAGCAAACTATAATAATAGTTCAAATGTGACAACAATTATTTGTCCAACAAATCCTGGAGAAATAGTTACTGTAACGTTCACTTCATTTAATACTGAAGCAAACTGGGATGGGCTTTATGTTTATGACGGCAGTGGAATTAATCCTGCAACACAGTTTGCAACTGCAAATCTGCCCGCAAACGTTCCTGGAGGTATAGCGGGTTCTTATTGGGGTAATTTGGTAGGTGCAAATCTTCCTGGCCCATTTACTTCTACTAGTGGAGACGGATGTTTAACTTTTGTATTCAGAAGTGATGGATCTGTAAATAATCCAGGTTGGGTTTCTAATGTGACATGTTCACCTGCACCAACGTGTGCACGACCAATTATTGTACCAGCGCAATTAGTAACGCAAACAGCTGCCACATTAGGTTGGACACAGCCGTTAAATCCAAATGGATCAGTGGCTTCAGCTTGGGAATATTTAATTTTACCAGCGGGTGCTCCAGTTCCAACAGGTCTTGGAATTCCTACAACTTCAACAACATACCCTGCAGTTGGTTTATCGCCTGGAACGGGATATATATTATATGTAAGAGCAATATGTTCAGGTACGGATGCAAGTGTTTGGGCAGCTTATAATTTTGCCACATTACCAACTAATGATGAATGTGCTAATGCCACATTTGCCATTGTAAATCAAAATTTAAACTGTGTTCAAACCACACCTGGAACTTTAGCTGGTGCAACTGCATCATCTCCAGCCACTACTTGTGCTGGCGCTGGAGCTGCTAATGATGATGTTTGGTTTACATTTACAGCTACAGCAGCAACACATGTTATTTCATTTAATAACGTTGCACCAGCTACAGCTTTGAGTTATGCGATTTATTCAGGTACTTGTACAGGTTTGACAGAAGTTGGTTGTAATACAGGGGCTGGTTTAACTAGTGGAACTGTCTATTACATCAGAGTCTTTTCAACGGGTACAGCTCCAGTATTTACAAATTTCAATTTGTGTATTGGTACTTTACCATGTACAGAAGCACCTGCATTCTGTACGGGACAAACTGTTAGTTATGCGAATGCAACCAATGTACCTAGTTTAGGTACAATAGGCTGTTTGTTTACTTCTCCTAATCCAGCATTTTTCTTTTTACAAGTGAATCAAGCTGGACCATTGAGTTATTTAATATCTCAGGTAGATAATGCAGGAGCACCGAGGGATGTAGATTATGTTGCCTGGGGTCCTTTTACCGATTTAAGTAGCGCCTGTTCTGGAGTTCCTGCAAATCCTCTTCCAGGACTTATCCCAGCATTAACGCCTGCTCAGGGCTGTTCAGGAGCTTTACATGCTTGTAGTTATTCAGCAGCTCCAACAGAAATCATGTGTATTCCTAATGCGCAATTATGCCAAGTGTATGTTATTATGATAACAAACTTTTCAAATGCAGCGGGAACGGTAACATTTACACAGACGAACGCAGGTGGTGGAACAACGGCATGTTTCCCAATAAATACGTTTAATTACGGACAAACATTTTATTGTCAGAACCAACCTAATCCAACGCCAGTATTGGCTCCTGCAGCAGTTGCAGGGGTCTATACATCAACTCCTGGATTGGTAATAGATAGTGCTACTGGAACAATTGATCTTTTAGCCAGCACACCTGGAGCTTATGTTATTACCAGTACATCTGCAACAACTATCGGAGGAACATGTACTTCAATACCGTTCATCACAACAACAAGAACAGTAATTATTACTGCTCCTGCAAGTGCAACTATTGCTTATTCTTCACCTTCTTATTGTAATAACATTACAACGACTCAACCAGTTGTGTTAACAGGTACCACAGGAGGAATTTATACAGCATCGCCGGCAGGTTTGTTAATCAACGCTATAACAGGCGATATTTTGCCAATAGCAAGTGCGGCGGGTAATTATACAATAACCTATACAATTGCAGCTTTTGGTGGATGTGCAGCGTTCACAACTACAACACAACTTGAGATTATTGATGCAGTTGTACCTACGTTTACTCAGGTAGCTCCAATTTGTCCTGGCGATACTTTGGCTCCGTTGCCAACGTCGTCTAACGATACACCTCCGATTATTGGAAGTTGGTCTCCTGTTATTGATAATACGCAGACCACTACGTATACATTTACACCTGATACAGGGCAATGTGCCAGAACAACAACTATGACAATCAATGTTGGTTCAACAACACCATCATTTGATCCGATTGCTCCAATTTGTCAAGGAGCACCATTGGCAGCATTACCTATATTATCTAATAATGGAATTACAGGTAACTGGTCACCAGCTTTGGATAATACCCAAACAACGACTTATACATTTACCCCGACATCTGGAGTTTGTGTTGGATCAACAACATTAACTATACAGATATTGCCTGCAACCATTTTACCAACGTTCAACGCTATACCGCCAATTTGTCCAAACGGAGTAATTGCGGCTTTGCCAACAACTTCTCTTAATGGTATTACAGGTTCTTGGTCTCCAACTTTAGATAATACTCAGACAACCACTTACACATTTACTCCTGATACAGGACAATGTGCACTTGACGGAACATTAACTATTATTGTTAATCCACCATTAGTGGTAAGTGTAAATAACCCAACTTTCTGTCCAGGTTCGACAGGAACAGTAGTTGCTACACCAGCAATTCCTGGAAGTTATACTTATACATGGACTGTCCCAGCGGGAGTTATGGATCCAGGTAATGTGGCTTCATTTGATACATCAACACCAGGAACTTACACGGTTGTTATAGATCAAGTAAGCAGTTTCTGTAATACAGATTTTGAAACACCAGCAGCAGTTGGAGCATCACCTAACTTATTTAACGAAAATTTAGTTCCTTGTTGGGATACGACAGCTGCAGATGGAATAATTGAAATATGGCCTCCAGGATTTGAAGGAGTGACTGCTTATTCAGGAAATCAGCTTATTGAGTTGAATGCAAATACAGTTGGTACGTTGTTCCAAGACTTCGTAGTTATTCCAGGAACAACAATGTCTGTTTCGTTTGCACACAGAGGTCGTCAAGGAAACGATGTTGTTGGAGTTGAAATAGGACCTGTTGGTGGGCCATATGTAAGTTTAGGAAACTTTACTGATGGCAACACGGCATGGGGATTGCATACAGTAAATTACACTATCCCAGCCGGTAGTGGAAATAATTATACTTTACGTTTTGTTTCTGTATCTAGTACAGGTGGAGATCAAAGTGTTGGAAATCTTTTAGACAGTATTTCTATTTCAGCGTTAAGTTGTACTTCAGCGCCAGCTTCTGGTATAGCAACTTTCCAAACATTACCAGATCCAACAGTTTTTGTTACTGATCCAACTTGTACTGTTCCAGGAACTATTAGAGTAACTAGCCCAACAAACTCTGGTAGTTTACCAGCTAATTTATTTATTTCTGAAGTAACGGATGCCAATGCTGGTTCTTTAACTTATATAGAATTGTATAATGGTACCGGAGCTGCTGTTGATTTGAGTAATTTTAAATTACAAACATTTAATAATGGTTCAGTCACGGTTACAGGTGTTTGTGATAATGTATTGTCTGGAATATTGAACAACAACAGTACATATGTTGTTGCTGTAGGAAGTGCTACAAATTTAGGCAGCGTTAATCCGAATCAAGTTTTCGCTGATTGTACGGGCGTTAATGAAAATGATTGTATTAAATTAACAACTCTTACAGATGCAGTTGTTGATTTATGGGGAAGAACAGATGGAGTGAACTTCACACCATCTAATCAACCTGGATATACTTTTAGAAGAAACAATATTGCAACAGTTCCTAGTACAACATGGAATCCAGCAGATTGGACTACTACTGATCCAGAAGATTACACCAACATTGGTTCTTATAGTCCTGCATCATCTACATATGAGTATAGCTTAGACGGAGGTACTTATACATCTAATCCTTTATTTACTAATGTGACTTCAGGGTCTCACACAATTACAGTTCGTGATTTAGTAACAGGTTGTTCATCATTGCCTTTTAACGTTATTGTTGGCCCACCAGTTGGTCAATTACCAACTGTTACAACAATTACTTATACTACTCCAGTATGTCAAAGTTCTGTTACACCTGTACTTCCTGATACATCAGCACCAGGATTTACATCAGGCGGAACTTATTCTGAAGATACTACAGTTTCAACAGGCTTGTCAATCAATGCTACAACTGGAGAAATTAATTTGGCAGCATCGACAATAGGTTTCCACACGGTTAGGTATGAAGTTTTATTTGATCCAATAACTTGTCAGGCTGCTGGAGTTTCAACATTTGTAGTTGAAATTAAAACAGTTATTACGGCTGTAGTTGGGTTTAGTTATACAACGCCAGTTTGTAAAATTGCCACTGTAACTACTATACCTCCTACATTGAACACAGGATTTACATCTGGAGGAACATTTAGTTCTACAACTGGATTAGCAATTTCAGCTTCAACTGGAGCTATTGATTTAGTTAACTCCACTGCTGGGACTTATACAGTAACTTATACAATAGCTGCAGATCCGGCAAATTGTCAAGCAGCTAATAGTGATACCGCTTTGATTACAATTACACCAGCATCTACGCCAATTATAGGTTTTAGTTATAATTCTCCAATATGTGATGGTCAAACAACTAATCCATTGCCTATTTTAAATGCAGGATTTGTCACTGGTGGAGTTTTTGGACCAGCAAATTTAGTTGATCCTATAACTGGAGAATTTTTACTTCCAGCAACAGCAGGTCAACAATATACTGTAACATATACTCTTCCCGCTGATGCAGCTAATTGTCAAAATGCAGGTACTAGTAGTGCAACAATCTCAATTTCATTACCAATTCAGATTGAGTTAAGTGGTGGTTGTCAAAGTGTTAGATATGTTTTAACGGCCTTGCCTATAAATAATTCATTTGATCCACTAACAGCTACTTACTCTTGGGAAAATTCTCAAGGTATTGCATTTGCAACTACACAAAGTATAGATGTTACCGAGATTGGCACATATACAGTTACGGTTACAGTTGATGGTTGTTCTACAACATCATTACCTTTCGATGTTGACTCAATTAATTGTGTTATCCAAAAAGGTATTTCTGTAAACAATGATGGACTAAATGATACTTTCGATTTGACAGGTTTTGACGTTAAAAAACTAACTATTTTCAATAGATTAGGTATGAAAGTTTACTCTCGCAGTAATTATGTCAACGAATGGGGAGGAAAATCAGATGACGGAGATGATCTGCCGGATGGAACTTACTATTTCATTATTGACAGAAATAGTGGCGAAACCAAAACGGGTTGGATTTACATCAATAGAGCACAATAACAACTATATAATTTGTATTCAAAAAAACAAAACAAAATGAAGAAAATATATTTCATTGCGATATTGGCACTAGCGATTACCGAGTTAAGAGCGCAGCAGGATCCGCATTATACACAATATATGTACAACATGAGTGTAATGAATCCGGCATACGCTGGTTCAAAAGAGAGTTTATCAGGTGGACTTTTATATAGAAAACAATGGATTGAAATTGAAGATGCACCAACAACGGGAACATTTTTTATTCATAGTCCTGTGGGTAGAAATGTAGGTCTTGGACTATCTGTGATATCAGATAAAATCGGTCCCGTTGAGGAAACGAATGTTTATGGAGATTTCTCATATACCCTAAATTTAGGAGGAGAACATAAATTAGCATTCGGTTTGAAAGGTGGTTTAACTATGCATAAAATAGATTTTAACTACATTTTCACGACATTACCACAACAATCGCCGTTAGATCCCTTTAGCGCAGGAAATCCTAATAGTACATTTTTAAATATTGGATCAGGAATGTTTTACTACACAAATAAATACTATGTGGCTTTATCCGTTCCAAATATGCTAAAATCTAAATACCTTGATTTTAGCGGAAGACAGTATGGAACTGAGGTAATACATTATTTCCTAACAGGAGGTTATGTATTTGACCTTAATCCAAACTTAAAATTCAAGCCGTCTACTATGATTAAATCATCTGTAGGTGCACCAACTTCAATTGATGTTTCAGCCAACTTCATGTTTTATGATAAGTTAGAATTAGGAGCAACCTATAGAAGGGAAGACTCATTTGGAGCGATGGTAAACTTTGCCATCACCCCAGGTCTAAGAGTTGGATATGCTTATGACCATGTTATATCTGATTTGAAAACAGTAACACCAGCTTCTCACGAGGTAATATTGCTGTTTGATATAAACTTCCCGAAAAAAGTATCACGTTCACCAAGATATTTCTAACCTATAAAGTACTTCTAAAAATGAAAAATCTATATATAGTATTAAGTTTTGTAGCTATCAGTTTAACTGTTACGGCGCAAAATAAAAGCACAAAAGCAGCCGATAAATTATTCGCTAGATTTGAGTATGTCGATGCCGCTAAAGAGTATCTAAAATTGGTTGAAAATGATAAGAGCGATCCTTATGTTTACAAGCAATTAGCGGAGAGTTATTACAACGTTTTTAATACTACTGAAGCTGCTAAATGGTATGCAAAGTCAACAGAGACGAGTCAAGATGCAGAAACATATTATCGTTATGCGCAGATGCTTAAAGCCAATGGAAAATACGAAGAGGCCAACAAGCAAATGAAAAAATTCGCTACTGCTGCACCAAATGACCAACGTGCAAAGGCATTCAATGAAAACCCTAACTACATTCCAAGATTGTTGGGTAAAGAAAAACTTTACAATGTTACTTCTTCTGATATGAGCAGCGACAAATCTGATTTTGGCGCAATTCTTTATGATAACACCTTATATTTTGCAAGTGCCAGAAATGGTGCTAGAAAAACATATGGTTGGACAGATGAGCCTTATTTAGATATATATAAAGCTGATTACAATTCAGACGGAACGATTACCAATGCTGTGCCTGTTAGAGATTTAAACTCAAAGTGGCATGATGGTCCAATTACGATCAGCGCTGATGGAAATACAGCTTATTTTGCTAGTGAGAGTTACAAAGAAAAAGAATCTGAAAAAGATAAAAAAGCAAATGCTAAATTCAGTCAGGTTTATTTATTTAAAACTACTAAAAATGGTGATAAATGGGGTAATGTTATTGAGGTTACATTTAATGATAAAACATTTTCAAACAGTAATCCAAGTTTAACTCGCGATGGTAAAACTCTCTATTTCTCATCGGATAGACCAGGAAGTGTAGGCGGTGTTGATATTTGGAAAGTAGCCATAAATGATGACGGAACTTATGGCGAACCGCAAAACTTAGGGAGCAAAGTAAATACAGAAGGTAATGAAAGCTTTCCTTTTATATCGGATGATGGTAAAATTTTATTTTTTGCATCAAGCGGAAAACAAGGTTTTGGCGGATTAGACGTTTTCCAAATTGATTTAGCAGGTGGCGAAGCAAATAATCTAGGTAAACCCGTAAACACTGAAAAAGATGATTTTGCATTTACCTTCAATAGTATCAAAGGAGTTGGATTTTTGTCTAGTAATAGAAATGGCAACGATGATATCTTTGCTGTAGCACCAATTTGTGGAGTCGATGTTATGATCGTTGTAACCAATGCTAAAACTGGAGCCATTTTATCTAATGCAAGTGTTTCTATTCTAGATGATAAGAAAAACGTTATCGCGACAGAAATGTCAAATGCTAATGGTGAAGTGAAATATAGAGTGGAGTGCGACAAACCTTATGTAGTTCAAGCTTCAAAAGATGGTTATGAAGGAAATACTTTTGCAGTAACTAAAAGTACAGGTCCTAGTGCTAAAGTTGATGCAGCATTACAACCTATCGATGTTATCGTTACTGAAACAGAAATCATCCTAAAACCTATTTACTTTGAATTCAATAAAAGTAATATTACACAAGAAGGAGCTTTTGAGTTAGACAAAATAGTTCAGGTTATGAAAAATAATGACACAATGGTTATTTTGGCTAAATCTCACACTGACAACAGAGGAACTGATAAATACAATTTGGCCTTGTCTGACAGAAGAGCAAAATCTACCGTTCAATACATTATTTCTAAAGGAATTTCCGGAGATCGAATTTCTGGAAAGGGAATGGGCGAATTAGAGCCTAAAGTAGATTGCGGGAAAGACTGTACAGAAGAGCAACACGCGCAAAACCGTCGTTCAGAATTCTTAATAGTTAAGTAATTTAATTACTCATAAAAAAAACCGAACATTACGTTCGGTTTTTTTTTTTGGATAAATTTACCTTAAGGATTAAATACAAATGTTTAACGGCTATTTAATTTAATAAAATGTTGATATAAAGCGGTTTTTTTGCATATTGTTCAAAAATAGCACTTACAACACCTTGTTTTTTATTAATTAAGTGTTAAAGTCGGCATTTTGATTGTAATTATGCAATTGTTTCAAGTATCTTTGCATTATCAAAAAAACGAGGAGTGGTTTCCTCATATTTTTGGATAAATTTTCATAATTTATAGTTTTTTGGTTGGTTAATAGCATAAAAACTCAGTCATTAATTTGATTGGGTTTTTTTGTTTCGTTACATTTGGAACGGATATTGTAAAACAGTATAAAAAACAATTGAAGACATGAAAAAGTATTTATTACTATTATTGGTTTTTATTACTGTAAGTTTTGATACGCAGAAGCCTGATGCATATGATTCGGGAGAATGGTTCAAATTCAGAATACATTATGGATTTGTCAATGCGGGTTTTGCAACTCTTGAAATAAAAGATGCTGTTAAAGACGGAAAGAAAGTATACCATGCTATCGGAAAAGGATATACTGTCGGTATGTCGCGTTTCTTCTTTAAAGTAGATGACAATTATGAAAGCTACTTTGACAAGGTAACTAATAAGCCTTATCAATTTGTTAGAAAAATAGACGAAGGCGGTTATAAAAAGAATCAAGAAGGTTTCTTTAATCAAGATGCAAATAAAGTATTGATAAAAGATTACAAGAATAAAACTGAGAAAACGTTTTCTGTAACTGAAAATGTTCAGGATATAATTTCAACTTTTTACTTTCTAAGAAATCATCCAAATATTGACAAATTAAAAGTGGGGGAATCTATTGTTGTAGATATGTTTTTTGATGACGAAACTTTTAAGTTTAAGTTAAAATATATAGGTAAAGAAGATCTAAAAACTAAATTTGGAACCATTTCTACTATGATTTTTAGACCCATAGTACAATCAGGAAGGGTTTTTAAAGAAGAAGAAAGTTTAACGGTTTGGATATCAGACGACGAAAATAAAATTCCATTAAGAATAAAAGCCAGTTTAGCTGTTGGATCAATTAAAGCTGACATAGAAGGCTTCAAAGGATTAAAAAATCCATTTAGGGTAAAAACGAAATAGTCAATGAGTAATAGTACAAATTCTGAATCGATATTAGAGGCATTAGAACAAAAGTTTGACGCTATAAACCAAAAAACCGAAACGCATCTTGAAGGTTTGCTTTGGTCAAAGCCAATAACATATTGGGATTATATTCAAACCGATGTATTATTGAATTTACAAACACAGCGTACCGTTCTGCCTGATGAAATGGTATTTATTATGTACCATCAAGTAAATGAGCTACTTTTTAAAATGATACTTTGGGAAATTAATCAACTGTGTCATACCGAAAAACCACAAACCGAATTTTTTACCGAAAAGCTGAGAAGAATAAGTCGCTATTTTGACATGCTTACCACTTCTTTCGATATTATGGGTGACGGAATGGAAGTAGAGCAATACATGAAATTCAGAAATACATTAACACCCGCTAGCGGATTTCAAAGCGCACAGTACCGTTTAATAGAGTTCTCTTCAACAGATTTAATAAACCTAATAGATTATCGATTTAGAGCTTCGATTGACAGAGACACGCCTTATTCTCATGCATTCGAGCATTTGTATTGGCAAGCAGCAGGAAAAGATTACGAAACTGGCGAAAAATCATTCTTGATTTTAGAATTTGAAAGAAAATATAGAGAAGAATTTCTTCGGTATATGGAAGAATACAATACGATTAATATTTGGCAGAAATTCAAACAATTGCCGGATGAAGATCAGAAAAAAACAGAATTGATTAAAGCAATGCGTCATTACGATCATACCGTAAATATAACTTGGGTTATGGGGCATTTAAATGCTGCCAGAAAATATATTGACAGTGGAAAAGGGTCTGGCGAAGCTACTGGTGGAAGCGATTGGAAAAAATACATGCATCCAAAATACCAACGTAGAATATTTTTTCCTGAATTGTGGAGTGATGAAGAATTAAAAATTTGGGGCGAAGGATATTAAGCAATACATGATGTCAAGAATCTTTCAAAAAATACTTTTCCTACTTATTCTTATTTCTTTAACAATATCATGTAATGAAAAGAAAGATGAAAAAATTATAGTTCCAAAAGTTCAGCCTAAAACGGTTGAGTTTGGATTCAATCTGAATGATTTTAATGTTGTTAATGACACCATTCAATCAGGTGATACTTTTGGGAGCATTTTAGATACTCAAAACTTAAACGGTTATGAAGTCTATGACATCGCCGCTAAAGTAAAAGATACTTTCAATGTCAAAATTATCAAAATAGGAAAGCCTTTTACAATACTTCGCAGTAAAGACAAAACCAATAAAATTCAGGCTTTTATCTACCAACCAGACCGATTGAATTATTATGTAGTTGATTTTAGAGATTCTATTAGTGCCTTCAAAAAAACAAGACCTCTTACTTTTAAAACACGGACGATTGCAGGGGCATTAAATGGTTCGTTGTCAGAAACACTTCAAAATTTAAAAGTTGATCCATCGCTTGCGCCAAAAATCGCTAAAATCTATGCTTGGTCAATCGATTTCTTTAAACTTCAAAAAGGAGATGAGTTTGGTTTAAAATTTACCGAAAGATACATTAACGATACGATTTATGATGGCGTAGACAGTCTAAAGGCTGCTTTTTTCGAATACAAAGGCAAAAAAATTTATGCTTTTTCTTTTTCACCAGATGAGAATACCAAAAAGCAACAATATTATGATGAAGAAGGAAAAACACTGAAGAACTTTTTCCTAAAAGCGCCACTTAAATTCGTAAACATCACTTCCAGATATACTAAAAATAGGTTCCATCCTGTTCAAAAGATATGGAAAGCACATAACGGAACCGATTATGCAGCCCCAACAGGAACTCCAATTATGACAACGGCCGCCGGTGTAGTCGAACAAGCCGGATATACTGCAGGAAACGGAAATTTTGTAAAAGTAAAACACGATCAAACCTACGCAACGCAATATTTGCACATGTCAAAAATATTGGTCAAACGCGGACAAAGAGTAACTCAAGGTCAAATCATTGGAAAAGTGGGAAGTACAGGTTTGGCAACAGGACCACACGTTTGCTATCGTTTTTGGCAAAAAGGAGTACAAGTTGATGCATTGAAATTGAAATTGCCAACATCAACACCAATGGATAGTAGATATAGACAAAAATTTATGACTTACATGAAACCAATCAAAAGAGAATTGGACAGTGTTGCATCCCTGAATGCTAAAAAGTAAAGATTTTTTCTTCACTACAACGTTAGCGTAAAAACATTCCGCAAGTTTATACAAATCATATTTGTAAATTTGTCGTTCAAAATTTAAGAAATGGCTTTACCAAATATAAATCCGACGCATACAACCGCTTGGAAAAAATTAAAAGAGCATTACGCCGATATGAAAAACGTTTCTATGAAAGAAATGTTTGCATACGATGAAGCAAGGGCAGAAAAATTTCATATACAATGGAATGATTTTCTAGTGGATTATTCTAAAAACATCATCAGTGAAGAAACCTTGACATTGCTTCAAGAATTAGCCAAAGAAGTGCAGCTAAAATCAGCAATGGAAAAGTATTTTTCGGGCGAAAACATCAATCAGACCGAAGATAGAGCTGTGCTTCATACCGCTTTACGTGCGCCGCAAACTGCAACTATTGTAGTTGAGGGAGAAAATGTAGTTCCTGAAATTTATCAAGTAAAAAACAAAATGAAACGTTTCTGTACCGAAGTCATTTCGGGAGAACGAAAAGGCTACACCGGAAAATCATTTACAGATATAGTAAACATTGGTATTGGCGGTTCCGATCTTGGTCCGGCGATGATTGTCGAAGGCTTACAATTTTATAAAAATCATCTGAATCTTCATTTTGTTTCCAATGTAGATGGCGATCACGTTAACGAAGTAATCAAAAATCTAAATCGGGAAACTACTCTTTTTGTAATCGTTTCTAAGACTTTTACCACTCAGGAAACGTTGACCAATTCCGAAACCATTCGAACTTGGTTTTTGAAATCAGCAAATCAGGAAGATGTGGCTAAACATTTCGTAGCAGTTTCAACAAATATCCAGAAAGTAACCGATTTCGGAATCAATCCGAATACTATTTTCCCCATGTGGGATTGGGTTGGAGGACGATTTTCACTTTGGAGCGCCGTTGGACTTTCCATTAGTTTGGCAGTCGGATTTGATAATTTTGATGATTTATTGAAGGGCGCAAACGAAATGGACGAGCATTTCAAAACTACCGAATTTGACCAAAATATTCCCGTCGTTTTGGCCTTACTAAGCATTTGGTACAACAATTTTTTTGGAGCAGAAAGCGAAGCATTAATCCCATACACTCAGTATTTACAAAAATTGGCGCCCTATTTGCAACAAGGCATTATGGAAAGCAATGGAAAAAGTGTTGCACGAAATGGGGAAACAGTTAATTATCAAACAGGAACTATTATATGGGGTGAACCAGGAACGAATTCTCAACACGCCTTTTTCCAATTAATCCATCAAGGGACAAAATTAATTCCAACTGATTTTATCGGATTTATAAAACCACTTTACGGAAATCAAGATCATCACGACAAACTGATGTCCAACTTCTTTGCACAAACAGAAGCTTTGATGAATGGAAAAACAGAGGCACAAGTGAAAGCTGAATTTGAAAAACAAAATATCATTGGTGAAAAAGCTGCTTTCCTGTTGCCTTTTAAAGTTTTTGCAGGCAATAAACCAACAAATACTTTTTTAATTCAAAAACTCACGCCAAAAAATTTGGGTTCTTTAATCGCCATGTATGAGCACAAAATATTTGTACAAGGAATCATCTGGAATATTTTTAGTTATGACCAATGGGGAGTCGAATTAGGAAAACAATTGGCTAATTCTATTTTGGACGAAATAAATGCTAAGGAAATTAACAACCACGATAGTTCTACAAAATTGCTTCTTGAGTATTTCTTGAAGTAAGAATAAATCCGTTGGCTACTTATATACCATAACCTCATTCTATCAATTGTTTGAGGTTTTTTTATTGATTTAAATAATATGATGCAGATAGTGCAATAAAAATCCACATAAATCTAAACGACTGATAAAAACGCAATAATAAGCCATTTAGTAATGTTTCCTTAACAACATAAAGATTTTAAAGTTTCAATTTTGCAAAAAATTTTAACAAACGAAGAAATGAAAAACTTTAAGACTAATTTGCTCACTTGTTTATTTTTATTGATCAGCGCAGCTGTGCTTTCTCAAGGAAAGATAAAAGGAACTATTGTTGACAACGAACTAGGCGCAACTTTACCTGGCGTAAACATTCTTATTAAAGGTACTACAACTGGAACATCAACAGACGTTGATGGGAAATTTTTGCTGACAACAACACAATCTTCCGGACAAGTTGTTATTACTTACATTGGTTTCGGATCAATAACGCGCAACTTTAAAGTTAGCAATAGCGAAACATTTGATTTTGGCACTATTAAATTGCAACCCGATGCCAACGCATTAGAAGAAGTTGTTATCAGAAGTACCGTAATTGATATTGCAAAAGACAGAAAAACCCCTGTTGCGGTTTCCACCATCAAAGCTGCAGAAATTCAGCAAAAATTGGGAAATCAAGAGTTTCCAGAAATATTAGCCAATACGCCTTCTGTTTATACAACAAAATCGGGTGGTGGTTTTGGAGATTCAAGAATAAACATAAGAGGTTTTTCGCAAGAAAATATCGCAGTAATGATAAACGGTGTGCCGGTAAATGACATGGAAAACAGTCGTGTTTTCTGGAGTAACTGGGCAGGTTTGTCAGATGTGACTTCTGCAATGCAAGTACAGCGTGGTTTAGGTTCTTCTAAATTGGCAATTTCATCTGTTGGTGGAACGATAAATGTTGTTACTAGAACTGCTGACATTAAAGAAGGTGGCGTGGTTTCATCTACTGCAGGAAATGACAATTATTTGAAAACGTTAGCTAGTTATTCTACTGGTAAAATGAAAAATGGTCTTTCGGTTTCAGTTTTATTAAGTCAGACTTTTGGAGCAGGATATGTTGACGGAACTAAATTTGCGGCAGGAAATTATTTTATTGGTGTTGGATATGAATTCAATAAAAACCATGATGTTCAATTTACATTTACTGGCGCACCACAATGGCATAACCAAAGATCGGCAGCACCAACTATCAGTGATTATATCAAATATGGAGAAGGTAATAATGAGCCAAACATTAAATACAATTCAGATTGGGGATATTTAAACGGTGAAGAATATAGCTTCAGAACAAACTATTACCACAAACCAGTTGCATCATTAAACTGGGATTGGAAAATCAATGAAACAACAAAATTGTCGACAGTATTATACGCCTCTTGGGGTCGCGGTGGAGGAACAAGTGGTGCTGGTGCCATTAGAGGAAATCGATTTTTTGCAAACAATTTAAAAACGCCTAACGGATTAATTGATGTTGATTTAATTCAAGCATGGAATTCAGGTCAACCAGTGTCAATTATTCCAGCTTCTGGTCCGCAAGTGCCAAACTCAAATCCAAGAGCACAAATTGGCGGTAGCTATCAAAATAGCGCATCAACAAGTAACAATGGAACAAACGGTATTTCTAAAATAGCATCTGTTAACTCGCATAACTGGTATGGCGGTGTAATCAATTTAAACAAGAAATTATCTACTAATTTAACTTTAGACTTTGGGTTAGACGCAAGAACTTACAGAGGAATTCATTATCAAAATATTACAGATTTAAATGGTGCTGATAACTATGCTGACAACACGGATATAAACAATCCTGGAAGAGTTTTAAATTTTGAATATGCTGCTCAACCAAACGGGAATCCACTTTTTAACAGTGACTATCAGCAAAAAATAAACTACAACAACGATGGTTTAGTTACATGGTATGGCGCTTTTTCTCAATTAGAATATAGCACAGGTAACTTGACGGCTTTCATTCAAGGTGCAGTTTCGCAACAAGGTTTCAGAAGAGATGATTTCTTTAAATATTTAGTAACTGATCCATTGTATTCAACAGATTATAAAAATATTTTAGGTGGTAACGTTAAAGGTGGCGTAAATTACAACATCAACGAATATCACAATGTATTTGCTAATGCAGGTTATTACTCTAAACAACCATTCTTTAATGCTGTTTATCCAAACAATGCCTCAGCATTAAATGAAAACTTGACTAACGAAAAAATCATGGGTCTTGAAGCTGGTTACGGTTTCCGTTCTTCTAAATTTAATGCAAATGTGAATGTTTATAGAACGACTTGGAAAGACAGATTTATTAGAGTCACAGCTAATATTGATGACGATTTAAATGCTTCAACACCAACAGTTCTTGGTTCTGCCTTTATTCAAGGTGTGGAACAAATTCATATGGGTGCAGAATTAGACTTTAATTACAAGCCTGTTACTAAACTATCTATTAATGGTATGGTTTCGGTAGGAAATTGGAAATATGGATCTGATGTAACTGCAAATTATCAAGATGATAATAATAATGTGATCACAAACCCTTCAGGTGACGCATTTGTTGAAAAATTGTACATCAACGGAATAAAAGTTGGTGATGCTGCTCAAACTACTGCTAGCATTGGAGCAACTTATGAAATACTAACACGATTCAAAATTGATGGAAATTATAGATACATTGATCAATTGTTTGCAAGTATCGATCCAACATCATTCAAAACACAAAGTGCTAACGATAAAGGTTCTTTATTATTGCCAGCTTATGGTTTAATGGATGCTGGTTTCTCCTATAAAATGCTTGTTGGTAAAGACAATACAAATTCGGTTAATTTCAGATTTAACATGAATAACGTTCTAGACAAGATTTTTATCGCTGAATCTAGAACAAACATTCATATTAAAAATCAAGAAGATTTCGTTAATACGAATGGAACACCAAATACAACAGCATACAATACTTACTTGACAAATTTAAAAGTGTATGACGGTTTAGACCAATCTAACCAAGTATATTTTGGTTTTGGAAGAACTTGGAACTTCGGAATTTCATATAATTTCTAAGGTAAACACAAGTTAAAATTAAGTTTAAAAACGGCATTCTGTAATCAAGAATGCCGTTTTTTTATGTCTTTTTGTTATATTTGTTATTCTAAAATTTAAAATAATGTACGATTTTATTCAAAAATTCCATTCCGGCTGGGCTTATTTAGCTTTGTTGGTGCTACTAGTTACTATTATAAACTCTTGGATTGGAATGACCTCCAAAAAAGAATTTACTCCAAAAGACAGAAAGATTGCTATGTTTGGTTTGATTGCCACCCACATACAATTAGCAGTAGGTTTGATTCTGTGGTTTGTTTCCCCATTGGGAAAAGCAGCCTTCGGAAATATGAGCGATGCCGCTACCAGATTAACTTCGTTAGAACATCCGCTTACGAATATTATTGCAATAGTCTTAATAACAATCGGTTGGTCAAGACACAAAAAGGCAGCAACCAATGAAGCCAAATTCAAATCAATAGCCTTGTTTTACAGCCTCGGACTAGCATTAATCTTGATAAGAATTCCATGGCATTTGTGGTTTTAGCATAAACATAAAGTCCTGAAAAGGGCTTTTTTTATCAAGGCACATTTTTTGCAATGTAGTTTTCAAAACAAAAATACCACTTATGAATAAGAAGCTATTTATACTCCTTTTTGCACTACTAATTTCCTTCTTTGGAAATAGTTTTACTGGAAATAAACCACAGCAAAAGGATAAAAACAAAGACAAACCAACTAAAAATTCTGAAACAAAAGAAAAAGTAAAGGAGAAAGAGAAAATGGCTGTCCTAACCGCCAAACTCGATACGGCAACGGTCAAACTTAAAAATATACTGCCAAAATTAGATTCTTTAGATTTACTAAATTCCAAGTTAAAGGTTATTAAAAAAAATGCGCACGCTTCCTATTATCATAATAAATTTAACGGAAGAAGAACAGCAAGTGGGAGTAAATTTAACAATGACGCATATACCGCAGCTCACAAAAAATTACCTTTCGGAACAAAACTAAAAGTTACGAATGAAGCTAACGGAAAGTTTGTAATTGTAGAAGTGACCGATCGTGGACCCTTTTCAAAAGCGCGTGAAATTGACCTAAGTAGAAGAGCATTTATGGACATTGCCGATAATAAAAATTCGGGCGTAGTTTTCGTTACGGTAGAAGTTATTGAGCCAAAATAATTACCAGCTTTTAAATGGATTGTTGCTCAGATAAGCATTGTAATACCGATTGTCATTAGTGACTTCTTCACCAAGCCAAATCGGTTTTTCGAAAGATTCGTCTTCCGATTGCAATTCGATTTCTGCTACAATCAATCCCTCATTATCTCCAAAAAAAACATCAACTTCATATACGTGAGCACCAACATTTACTTCGTGTCTGATTTTGTCAATCACGCCTTTTTCACAAATAAGCAATAACTTTTCAGCAGCTTCAACCGGAATTTCAGTTTCCCATTCCAAGCGCGTTGTTCCCGTGGCATTTCCCTTTCCTTTTATAGTTAAAAAAGCGTTGTCTTCTTTAATTCTGATACGCACTGTTCTTTCAGGATTCGAATTGAGATAGGCTTGCACAATTCTTTTTTTGGTAAAAGCATCGTTCATAAAATCATTCGAAAGCACCAAAAATTTACGTTCTATTTCTACCATTTTTAAAGATTAATCTAATTTATTTTAGGAGCTATTTCCAGCTTTCCACTCTATCTTTTAATTGTTTTATCGCCCTGAGCGCAGTCGAAGGGTATTTTTATAAGACAATAAAAAGGATGCCTTTCTTAACACGTAGTGTTCACCGAACATCAATAACAAATAAATACTTGATCAGGTAAATATATTATAAATTTGTCGAAATGACTGAACCAATTCCAAACAGAAAAATTATCCACGTTGATATGGACGCATTTTATGCTTCGGTAGAACAAATGGACAATCCTGAACTGAAAGGAAAACCATTGGCAGTCGGCGGAAGCGAAAACCGTGGCGTAGTCGCTGCAGCGAGTTATGAAGCCAGAAAGTTTGGCGTTCGCTCTGCCATGAGCGGCATTCAAGCCAAAAGGAATTGCCCCGATTTGATTTTTGTTCCGCCCCGATTTGATCGGTATAAAGAAATTTCTAAAAAAATTAGTGCTATTTTTCACGAGTATACCGATTTGGTAGAGCCTTTATCTTTAGACGAAGCCTATCTTGATGTAACTCAAAATAAAAAAGGAAATCCAAGCGCCACTTTAATCGCACAGGAAATCAGAAAACGAATATTTGAAGAAGTAGGCATAACAGCTTCAGCCGGAATTTCAGTGAATAAATTTGTGGCCAAAGTTGCCAGTGATTATAACAAGCCCAATGGACAAAAAACAGTTTATCCTGAAGAAGTAGAAGGATTTCTAGAGAATTTAGAAATCAAAAGATTCTATGGTATTGGCAAAGTCACCAAAGAAAGAATGTATCATTTCGGAATCTTTACGGGCAAAGATTTAAAAACAAAATCACAAGAATTTCTAGAAGAGCATTTCGGCAAAAGTGGATTGTATTTTTATAACATAGTGCGCGGCATTCACAACAGTCAAGTTAAACCAAATAGAATTGCAAAATCAGTAGCTGCCGAACATACGTTTAATGAAAATCTAACTTCAGAAATTTTCATGATGGAGAAATTAGAGCGCATTGCAGAAGAACTAGAACGACGGTTAAAGAAATATAAAATTTCCGGAAAAACAGTAACACTCAAAATCAAATACAGCGATTTTACGACACAAACTAGAAGCAAGACATTGCCTTATTTTATTTCCGATAAAGGATTGCTCTTAGAAACTGCAAAAGACCTTCTGTTTCAAGAACGCATGAAGGATTCGGTTCGGTTATTAGGCATTTCACTCAATAATTTAAACACAGAAGTAAAAAAGACCGTTGTGGTTCAGTTGCGATTTGAGTTTTAGACATAAAAAAACCAGCCATAAAGCTGGTTTCAATTTATAGCTATAGAAGATTATTTCTTGTTCAATTTTGACAACAATCTCAAGAATTCAATATACAACCAAACTAAGGTGATCATTAATCCCATTGCGCCATACCATTCCATGTATTTTGGCATTTTTTGCTCCACGCCTTTTTCTATTTGATCAAAATCTAAGAATAAATTCAAAGCAGCAATTACAATTACAAAAGCACTTATTCCAATGCTAATCAAAGAATTTCCATGATGAACAGGTTGGAAACCAGTAAACATCGATAACAACCACGAAATCAAATAATAGGAAGCAATAGCTAGAGTTGAAGCTAAAACTACGGATCTGAATTTCTCAGTAACTTTTACAATTTGATATTTAAATAATCCAAAACACACCATAAAAGTCACGAAAGTACAACTGACCGCTTGTATCACAATTCCGGGATATCTAAGTTCGAAAATGGCTGAGATTCCACCAATAAACAAACCTTCAAAAATAGCGTAACCAGGGGCTAAGTATCCAGAAAGTTGAGGTTTAAATACGGCAATCATCACCAATATAAATCCAATAATAGCACCGCCAATGGTAAATACTATTGGGTTTTGACCGTTATTCGTCATAATCCAAGTGATGGATGCACTGGCCACTAACAAAATCAACATTAGAAAGCTTTTATTAATTGTTCCCGAAACGGTCATAGTTTGGTCATAATCAATAACAACGGCGTCGTGCGTCACTTCACTGTTTTCTTTAAAAGATTTTGTTTTAAAAAACGGATTGTTTGAATTCATAATAATTTTATTTTTAAAAAAAGTAAAGGTAATTATTCTATTTCAGATACACGTAAAGTGTTTACCATTCCTTTATCGGCAACTGGCATTGCAGCAAGATTGATAAGCATGTCGCCTTTTTTAACGTATCCTTTTTGTTTAGCTATATCATTCACATCGTCAACGGTATCATCCGTACTTACAAATTTATCATAATAATAAGCATTTACACCCCAAAGCAAACTCAGTTGAGTTAAAATTCTTCTGTTTGAAGTAAAGACTAAAATGTGTGCTGAAGGACGCCAAGCCGAAATCTGAAATGCAGTGTAACCGCTATTGGTTAATGTTGAAATTGCTTTTGCTTTAATCGCATTCGCCATAATTGCTGCGTGGTAACAAATCGATTTTGTAATAAAACGTTTGGTCCTAACGTGAGGCGGATTTTGCGGCACAATGATTAACGGAGAATCTTCAACGGCTTCAATAATTTGGGTCATTTTTTCGATTACTTGAACCGGATAATTTCCAACAGACGTTTCTCCAGATAACATTACGGCATCCGCACCATCCATAACTGAGTTGGCAACGTCATTTACTTCGGCGCGTGTTGGCGTCAAACTCGTAATCATCGTTTCCATCATTTGTGTTGCTACAATTACTGGAATTCGAGCCGTTTTTGCTCTATGAATTAATTTTTTCTGAATTAGCGGAACTTCGTGTGCCGGAATTTCAACTCCCAAATCACCACGAGCCACCATTAACCCATCACAGAAAGCAACAATTTTATCAATGTTTTCAACTGCTTCTGGTTTTTCTATTTTGGCAATAATCGGAATTTTATAATCCGAATGCTTTGCAATTAAATCTTGTAACTCTTCTAAATCGGCAGGCGTTCTAACGAAGGAAAGAGCAATCCAGTCTACTTTTTGTTCAATGGCAAAAATGGCATCTCGAATGTCTTTTGTAGTCAAAGCCGGAAGTGAAACTTTAGTGTTTGGAAGATTAACTCCTTTTTTAGATTTTAAGGGGCCGCCTTGAATTACTTTACAAACCACTTCTGTTGTTCCGTTAGTTTCCAATGCTTCAAACATTAACTTACCATCATCTAAAAGAATTTTTTCGCCTGGATTTACATCTCGCGGAAACTCTTTATAATTCATGTAAACACGTTCTTTTGTTCCCGGAATATCTTCTGCAGTTTGAAAAGTTATAATATCGCCAGGATTTACAACAACATCTTCTTTCATCACACCTACGCGAAGTTTAGGTCCTTGTAAATCGCCTAAAATTGCAGTGTTATATCCAAATTCATCATTTAAACTTCTAATGATCTTTATTCTTTCTTTTACATCTTCATAATCAGCGTGAGAGAAATTAACACGAAACACATTCACTCCAGCATCGATCATTTCCTTAATTACTTCTCTCGAACTACATGCAGGCCCTAAGGTCGCTACAATTTTAGTTTTTTTTCTTGTTGGCATTATGTTTAAAAAATTAAATTATTTTTAGATTTTATATTTTCAACATTAACAGCATAAACTGCGCTAATTCGGTCTATTTTATTGATATGATTCGTTATTTCTAAAATATCAATCGCGGTTTCAGTATTTTCAATTTTCAAGAAGTAATCTACTTTTTTAAATTCAGGAATAAAATAGATTTTGGTAGAAAATTTGTTATTAGTTTCAGCAAAAAGTCCCTGATTTAAAGTCTGAGTACCAACCAATATGTTGTTTTTGTTCTGGATTAAATTCCAGTAAACCGATGCTTTTTCGTCTTCAAAAATAAATCGTGAAAACTGACTTTCACCGTCTTTATTGTTAATCTGAATAGTGCTATTGCTTTTTTTTAGAATAATCGGTAAGTTTTGATTAATGTAGTACGCCAACCTATAATCCTCTAATGAAGTATGGATCGCAATCAACTGATAATCGATCTCGTTGTACTCTTCAAGATGCAATTTGTGAACTGTCATATATTGCAAAATTAGTTGTAAATATACTATATCTGACTCAAATTTTACAAACAACAAATTAGGATTGTGTTAATTTATGAACGAAAACGTTATAGTTTTTGAAGAATCGGGTTTATTTATTTTCTATTTTTTCTTGAAATGCAAAAAACGCGCGTTGAGATGCTTTTTCTTCCGCTTTCTTTTTTGATGTTGCTCTCGCTTTTGCAATTACTTTATCGTCGATACTTAGTTTTACACCAAAGTATTTTTGCCCATCATTTCCATTGTCATCAAAAACATCATAATGAAACGTTTTTTTCTCTTTCTGACACCATTCAATCAAGAGACTTTTATAGCTAATTACTTTCCCCTCTAATCTTGCAATATTTACGTAGGGAATAATGACACTTTTCTGAATGAATTTTTCGCAAAACTCATATCCTTTATCCAAGAAAATAGCACCGACTAATGCTTCAAAAATATTGCCATGAATATTTTCTCCAAAGTGTTGCGTTGGCACTTTACTATCGATATAATGGATTAAATCTAAATCTCTTCCCAGTTCATTTAAATGCTCACGACTTACGATTTTAGAACGCATTTTGGTCAGATATCCTTCGTCACCAGTAGGAACTTCATTATATAAATGAGCTGCAATAACGGCACTTAACATAGCATCACCTAAGAATTCTAGACGCTCATAATTCATCGGATTTCCCTTAGAATCCATTTTATTGGTAGAACGATGTGTAAATGCTTTTTCGTAATAATAGATAGCTTTTGGTTTAAAACCTATTATATTTTGAATTGCTGTAAAAAAAATCCCGTCCTCAGATGAACGGGATTTCTTAGTAAATATGTTTTTTAAAATTTTCATTCGAAAATTATGCTTCTAATTTTTTGAATAAAACACAGGCGTTATGTCCGCCAAATCCAAAAGTATTGCTCATAGCAACATTGATTTCTCTTTTTTGAGCTTTGTTTAATGTTAAGTTCAAACTTGGATCAATATTTTCATCCACAACAGTGTGATTAATTGTCGGAGGAACAATTCCATATTTCATAGCTAAAATCGATGCAATAGCTTCAATAGCACCCGCAGCACCAAGTAAATGGCCTGTCATCGATTTCGTTGAATTGATGTTAATGTTTTTAGCATGATCGCCAAATACAGCACTAATGGCTTTTAATTCGGCAACATCACCAAGCGGAGTCGAAGTTCCGTGAGTGTTAATGTGATCTACTTGTTCTGGTTTCATTCCAGCATCACGTAGTGTATTATTCATAACCGCAATAACTCCAATTCCATCAGGATGTGGTGCCGTTAAGTGATAAGCATCAGATGACATTCCGCCACCGCCAACTTCACAGTATATTTTCGCGCCACGTGCTTTTGCATGTTCGTATTCTTCAAGAACTAATGCTCCCGCGCCCTCACCCAAAACAAATCCGTCACGGGTAGCATCAAAAGGTCTTGAAGCTGTTTCGGGACTGTCATTTCTGGTTGATAAAGCCTGCATAGAATTAAATCCACCCATTCCAGCAATAGTTACTGCAGCTTCTGATCCACCAGTTATAATGACATCACAGATTCCTAAACGGATGTAGTTGAAAGCATCAATCATAGCATTGGCAGAAGATGCACAGGCAGAAACCGTTGTATAATTTGGACCCATAAATCCATTTCGCATCGAAATGTGAGCTGGAGCAATATCTGCAATCATTTTTGGGATAAAGAAAGGATTAAAACGCGGAGTACCATCGCCTTGCGCATAACTGATTACTTCCTCTTGGAATGTTTCCAATCCGCCGATTCCAGCACCCCAAATTACACCCACTCTTTGTTTGTCAACATTGGAATCGGTAATTTCCGCATCGGAAATAGCTTCCTGACTTGCCGCAACAGCATACTGAGCAAATTTGTCCATTCTTCTTGCCTCCTTGCGCTCCATATAATCTTCAATGTTGAAGTTTTTTACTTCGCAGGCAAATTTTGTCTTATGCTTTTCGGTATCGTAATAGGTAATTGGAGCGGCACCGCTAACGCCATTAATAAGAGCGTTCCAATATTCCGCGATGTTATTTCCAATAGGGGTAATGGCACCTAAACCTGTTACTACAACTCGTTTTAACGTCATAATTTATTTTTTAGAATTGTATTTAAACAATAATACCCATGTTTTCTTCAAATATAATCATTAAAGAGACAAGGGTATTTCAATATTGTGAGGATTGAATATCAATCGTTTTACTTCGTAGTAAAAATAATAAAAATCCGTGAAGCTACAACTAGTTACACGGATTAATACTTATTATTTTTTTGCTTCTTCGATGTAAGAAATAGCTTGACCTACAGTAGCAATGTTTTCAGCTTGGTCGTCTGGAATCTGAATATCAAATTCTTTTTCGAATTCCATAATCAATTCAACAGTGTCTAATGAATCAGCTCCTAAATCATTTGTGAAGCTAGCTTCTGTTACAACTTCGTTTTCATCAACGCCTAATTTGTCTACAATAATCGCTTTAACTCTTGATGCAATGTCTGACATAATTTCTAATTTTAATTTTTAATTTGTTGGCAAAAATAAAAAACTTTATTTTAAAACAACCTATTTGTTAGTAAATGTGACCACGAAAATAAAAAAATTATTTAAGAATCTGATATTATCATGGTTTAAATTCTTTTTTTTGTGCTGTAATATTATTTCAAAATGAAAAAGGTTTTGCTTTTTGCTTCTGGCACGGGTTCCAATGTGGAAAATATCATTCACTACTTTAAAAATAATGATGCTGTTGCAATAGTAGGTGTCTTTTCAAATAATTCGAATGCCCAAGTTTTAGATAAAGCAAAAAAATATGGTGTGCCCACATGTATCTTCAACAAAGAAGAACTTGCCGGAGATTTTGTTTTGAATAAAGTAGATCAACTTAAGCCTGATTTAATCGTTCTTGCCGGTTTTCTTTGGAAGTTTCCAGAACACATCATTGCAAAATATCCTAATAAGATTATCAATATTCATCCAGCATTGCTCCCAAAATATGGCGGAAAAGGAATGTACGGCATGAAGGTTCACAACGCCATTCTAGAAAATAAAGAAACAGAAACCGGTATTACCATACATTATGTAACCGAACAGTATGACGAAGGCGAATTCATTCTGCAGCAGAAAGTAACTATCGAAGATTGCGCTTCCGCAGATGAAATAGCATCAAAAATTCACGAATTAGAACACGAATATTTTCCGAAAACTATTAAAAGATTGTTAGATCATTAGACTAACTTAGACTTCTTAGACAAAATCTAATCAGTCTAAAAATCTAACCAATCTAAGTAGTCTAAAAATCTAACCAATCTAAGAAGTCAAAATGTCTCACCAAGTCCACATCTACACTGACGGCGCTGCCAAAGGAAATCCCGGAAACGGCGGTTATGGCGTGGTAATGGAATTGGTGGGAACCAACTATAAAAAAGAATTCTACGAAGGGTTTCGCCACACTACTAATAACCGAATGGAATTACTGGCTGTTATTGTGGGTTTAGAAAAGATAAAAAACCCAGGAACAAAAGTGTTAGTCGTTTCCGATTCAAAATATGTGGTCGATTCTGTGGAAAAAAAATGGGTTTTTGGTTGGGAGAAAAAAGGCTACAAAGACAAAAAGAATCCCGATTTATGGATGCGTTTCTTGAAAATTTATAGAAAACATCAAGTTGATTTTAAATGGATCAAAGGACACAACAACCACAAGCAAAACGAGCGCTGTGACGAATTAGCCGTTTATGCCTCTGGCTTGCCGAATTTATCTATTGATGCTTTTTACGAAAAAGAAGAGCAGAAGCTGTTGTGATTTCTACCTAAAATCATAAATAATCGATTCGTTCAGGAGCTATTTCCCGCTGTCCGTTATATCTTTTTCTTTAAAAAAAGAAAAAGGATGCCACTTCCATCAGGGCTATAGAATTGCTATTGTGAAATTGAAACCTTGTTCGGTCTTTGTTCGATACTTGTTCGGGGTTGTAGTACCCTATATGGGCGTTTTACCGAAGGAGTATAGAGCAAGTACAGAACATGACTGCACTATAGTCCAAATCATGCCGCTTTAAACTTCCGTGTTGCAACTCTGAAACATAAAACTTATCTTTGCGCCTTTAATTTGAAACACAGATAATGAACAAACTTTTAATAGTAGGAACGGTTGCTTTTGACGCTATCGAAACGCCTTTTGGAAAAACAGACAAAATTTTAGGCGGAGCCGGAACGTTTATCGGACTTTCAGCTTCTCATTTTAACTTACAATCGGCTATTGTTTCGGTTGTTGGCGATGATTTTCCACAAGAATATTTAGATTTATTAACGTCAAGAAACATCGATATTTCAGGACTTGAAATCGTTAAAGGTGGAAAAACCTTCTTTTGGAGCGGTCGGTATCATAATGACATGAACTCAAGAGATACCTTAGCTACGGAACTTAATGTTTTGGCTGATTTCAACCCAGTTGTTCCTGAAAATTTTAAAAATGCTGATGTTGTGATGTTAGGAAACTTGCATCCCATTGTACAAACGGGTGTTTTAAACCAAATGACACAAAAACCAAAATTAGTGGTTTTGGACACTATGAATTTCTGGATGGATTGTGCTTTACCAGAATTATTAGACGTAATCAAACGTGTTGACGTAATTACAATCAACGATGAAGAAGCACGTCAATTATCGGGAGAATATTCTTTGGTAAAGGCTGCGGCTAAAATCCACACGATGGGACCAAAATATGTGGTGATTAAAAAAGGAGAACACGGTGCGTTGATTTTCCAAGACCACGAAATCTTCTTTGCTCCGGCATTGCCTTTGGCAGATGTTTTTGATCCAACAGGTGCAGGAGATACTTTCGCAGGTGGATTTGCTGGTTTCATTACCCAACAAGGCGACATTTCATTCGAAACCATGAAAACAGCCATAATTCAGGGGTCAAACTTAGCCTCGTTCTGTGTAGAGAAATTCGGAACCGAAAGAATGTTAGAACTGACAAAAGAAGAAGTTAACCAACGACTAAAACAATTCAAAGCGTTAACACAATTTGAAATAGAATTATCATAAATTTATGCCTCGAAGTTTCGGGGCATTTTTATTTTAATGACAATTTTGAACCATTAAGAAATTAAGAAAAAGTAAGACTTAATGAAACTTAATTTCTTAATGGTTCAAAAAATAATGTGAATGCAAAACAACACAACTAAATTACAACTACAATGAGCGACGCATTAAAACACGAATGTGGAATTGCACTTTTACGATTAAAAAAACCGTTAGAATTCTATAAAGAAAAATACGGCTCTGCTTTCTATGGCATACAAAAAATGTATTTGCTAATGGAAAAGCAGCACAACCGCGGGCAAGACGGTGCGGGATTAGCTTCCATAAAATTAGATGTAGAACCTGGTGAACGCTACATCAGCAGAGTTCGTTCTAATAAGGCACAAGCGATTCAGGATGTTTTTGCCCAAATCAACGAAAGAATCAATGAAGAATTAACGTTGCATCCGGAATATCAAGATGATGTTCAGTTGCAAAAAGATAATATTCCCTACATCGGAGAATTGTTTTTAGGACATGTTAGGTATGGAACTTTTGGAAAAAACAGTATCGAAAGTGTTCATCCATTTTTAAGACAAAACAATTGGATGCATCGAAACTTGATTTTGGCAGGAAACTTCAATATGACTAATGTTACGGAACTTTTTACTAGTTTGGTCGAACTAGGTCAACATCCAAAAGAATTGGCGGATACCGTAACGGTAATGGAAAAAATTGGACATTTTCTAGATGATGAGGTTACCGATTTATATCTGGAATGTAAAAATAACGGCTTGTCCAAAAGAGAAGCCTCTCCAGTAATTGCTGAAAAACTAGATATTCCTAAAATTTTAAAACGCGCTTCCAAAGGTTGGGATGGCGGTTATGCTATGGCTGGATTATTAGGTCACGGTGACGCATTTGTGTTTCGGGATCCTGCGGGAATCCGTCCAGCATATTTTTATGAAGATGATGAAATTGTAGTTGTGGCTTCTGAAAGACCAGTTATTCAAACGGTTTTCAATGTAGCTTTTGAAGAGGTAAAGGAATTACAACCAGGACATGCCCTAATCATTAAAAAAAACGGGCAAGTTTCTGAAGAAGAAATTATTACGCCAACAGAAAAAAAAGCATGTTCATTTGAGCGTATCTATTTCTCAAGAGGGAGTGATGCCGAAATTTATCAGGAGCGAAAAAAATTAGGAAAATTAATTCTTCCTGCTGTTCTTGATGCCATAGAAAATGACACCGACAATTCTGTTTTTTCCTATATTCCAAATACAGCCGAAACTTCCTTTTACGGAATGGTTGAAGCTGCCAATGATTTTTTGAACCAAAGAAAAAACCAATTCATTCTGAACAACAGAAAGACTTTGACTAAGGAAAAGTTGGAAGAGATTCTTTCTGTAAAAATCAGAACCGAAAAAATAGCCATTAAAGATGCTAAATTAAGAACATTTATTACAGAAGACAGCAGTCGAGATGATTTGGTTGCACACGTTTATGATGTTACTTATGGTGTAATTAAACCAACAGATAATTTGGTAATTATTGACGACAGTATCGTTCGAGGAACTACGCTTAAAATGTCAATTATTAAAATGATGGACCGATTGCATCCCAAACGAATTGTAGTTGTTTCATCGGCGCCGCAAATACGTTATCCTGATTGTTATGGGATAGATATGGCACGATTGGAAGGTTTGATTGCTTTTCAAGCTACCATGGAATTGCTGAAAGAACGCAATTTATACCCTATTGTTGACGAAGTGTATGTCAAATGTAAAGCACAAGTAAATTATAAAGATAACGATGTCGTTAATTATGTAACCGAAATATACAAACCCTTCACAGACCAGGAAATCTCAGATAAAATCGCCCAGCTGTTAACGTCCCAAGATATAAAAGCTGAGGTTAAAATTATCTTCCAAACCGTCGAAAATTTGCACATAGCTTGTCCTAAAAACTTAGGCGATTGGTATTTTACAGGAGACTATCCAACTCCGGGAGGAAACCGTGTTGCAAATACGGCATTTATGAATTTTTATGAGGGTAAAAATGCACGAGCTTATTAAAATTTTAACATTTTTAGCGTTTTAACGATTATTGCTGTAGTTCGTCTAAATAATTTGTACTTAGGATTCTATACCTTATATATTTGTTGAACCATAGCATTAGTAGGTTAAGTTTATGGTAGATTTGGGGCAAAAAGGGTGAAAAGAAATTTTCACCTTTTTTATTTTCTACAAGTTCCAAATTTTTCTTAAAAAACATCAAAAAATCGACTTTAACGATTATTATTGTATTTCATCTGAATTATTTGTTTACAAGTTTTCCTGCCCTTTATATTTGGTAAACCATAGCATTAGTAGGTTAAGTTTATGGTAGATTTGGGGCAAAAAGGGTGAAAAGAAATTTTCACCTTTTTTATTTATAGTACTCATAAAATCGTTGAAAATTAGAGATTTCACTCTCATTTGCCTATCATCCCAATATATTTTTAACAAAAATCCTTGTTTTTTCACAACTTGTGCTTAGTTTTGCCGTACCATAGTATTTAGTAGGTTAAGTTTATGGTAGATTTGGGGCAAACAGGTGGAAGCAATTCCGCCTGTTTATTTTTAGAGAAATTCCAAATAAAAAAACCGACTGCTCTCACAATCGGTTTGTAAACCTAACCAAAGAATTCTTGTTATTTTTCTATTGCATATAATCTCGCTACTTCCGTCCAGTTAACTACATTAAAGAACGCTTCAATATAATCAGGACGACGGTTTTGATAATTTAAATAATAAGCATGTTCCCAAACATCCATTCCAAGAAGAGGAGTTCCGCCGCAACCTACTCCAGGCATTAATGGATTGTCTTGATTTGGCGTGCCACAAACTTCAAGTTTACCCTCTTTTAGACAAAGCCAAGCCCAACCTGAGCCAAATTGTGTTGCACCTGCTTTAGAAAAACGAGCTTTGAATTCATCAAAGTTGCCAAAAGCAGCATCAATTGCATCAGCTAATTCGCCAGTTGGTTGCCCTCCACCCGTTGGTGACATCCCTCTCCAAAACAAATTATGATTGTAAAATCCGCCACCGTTATTTCGAACCGCAGCATTTTTCATATCCAAATTAATCAAAAGATTGTCAATTGTTAATCCTTCTAAATCTGTTCCTGCAATAGCAGCATTAAGATTGGTAGTATAGGCTTGATGGTGTTTTGTATGGTGAATTTCCATAGTTCTCGCATCAATATGTGGCTCTAATGCATCGTATGCATAAGGTAATTGCGGTAATTCGAAAGACATAATATATCGTGTTTAAAAGTTAGTAAAAATAATTGAATTCAAATTTAAACATTTAACTTCGTAAATGAAAATTCTATTTTTCAATTAACAAATAATTAAAGCTAGTAATGTCCTTCGATTTACAACCTGACTTCCTTCAAGACGATTTAATAAAATTAATACCGCTTCAGGAATATGATTTTGATAAATTATTTGAAGTAGCATCTGATCCCTTAGTTTGGGAACAGCATCCAAATTCGAATCGCTATAAATTGGAAGATTTCACCAACTATTTCAAGGGCGCAATTGAATCGAAAGGCGCTTTTCTGATTCTAGATGCTGTTACAAATGAAGTGGTTGGCTGTAGCCGATATTATGCCTACAACGAAAAGGATAATTCAGTTTTGATTGGCTATACTTTTATCGGAATTAAATTCTGGGGCAAAGGATATAACAAAGCCTTGAAGAAAATCATGCTTGATTATGCATTTCAATTTGTGGATAAAGTGTATTTCCATGTCGGTGCATCAAATTATCGTTCTCAAAAGGCAATCGAAAAAACAGGAGCAGTTAAAGTGGATGAATTTGAAGTTGAATATTATGGCGAATCCAGCAAGTTAAATTTTGTGTATGTAACAGAAAAGAAAAAGTAAAATGTTTACCTAAACACGCTCTAAAGATTAAGGATTGTGAAATATGTGTACACCCTAGAACTTATAAAAGAATAGAAAAAAATGCAAAAACCAGCTTTCTCAATATACGATGCATCAGCAGGATCCGGAAAAACGTATGCCTTGGTCAAAGAATACCTTAAAATTATTCTATTATCTAAAAAGCAAGACGCTTATCGCAATATTCTTGCCATCACATTTACCAATAAAGCGGTGCACGAAATGAAAAGTCGTGTGGTGGAAAGTCTTTCGGAGTTTGCTAAAGAAAATCCTTCTGATAAGGCCTTACAATTAATGCAGGATATTAATGCGGAAACTGGTTTGAGTTTTGCCTCAATAACCGAAAAAGCCAAAAGCATTATTAAGAATTTAATTCACAATTATGCCGCTTTCGATATTTCGACGATTGATAAATTCACGCACAAAGTTATTCGCGCGTTTGCACACGATTTGAATTTGCCAATTACTTTTGAAGTTACATTGGATCCCGAAAATCTTTTGACAGAAGCCGTTGATGCTATAATTGCCGAAGCCGGAAATGATGAACAATTAACCAAATTGCTGGTCGATTTCACAATGGAAAAAACCGATGATGATAAAAGTTGGGATGTTTCACGCGATATTATGGAAACAGGGAAACTGATTCTGAATGAAAACAATCGAGAAGAAATCACCCATTTCAACACTAAAAAAATTGAAGATTTTATCGAAATCAAAGCTAAACTGATCAAACTTTGTGAAGAATTAAGAGCTGAAAGTGTAACGTTGGCGAACAATAATTTAGCTTTAATTGAGAAGAATGGAATCAATGAAAAATCATTCTCTGCCGGGCATTTTCCGAATCATTTGAGAAGTGTAGTAGATGGAAAATTCAATCCGAAAAATAAAACCTATCACGAATTTGAAGACATAAAGATCAACAAAACGGCATCCGATAAGGAAATTATTGAATCTATAATTCCAGAATTACTTGTGGTTTTGGCTTCTATTTATGCGATTCATCAGAAAATCGATTTCTATGAAGCCTTCTTAAAAAACATTACGCCACTTTCCTTACTGAATACGGTTAGTAACGAACTGAATAAAATCCAAAAAGAACAAGGAATTCTATCTATTTCTGAATTTAATAAACTCATTTTCGACCAAATACAAAATCAGCCTGCACCTTTTATTTATGAACGTTTAGGCGAAAAGTACAAGCATTTTTTCATTGACGAATTTCAAGATACTTCTGAAATGCAATGGTGCAATCTGATTCCGCTAATAGACAATTCACTTTCGAGTGAAGATTTGTCTGGCGAAAGAGGAAGTTTGATGATTGTTGGAGATCCAAAACAGTCGATTTACCGCTGGCGTGGTGGAAAAGCGGAACAATTTATAGCGTTAAGCAAAGAGATAAATCCATTTGTGAATCCGGACAAAAAGCTATTTTCATTGGAAACGAATTGGAGAAGTTATTCTGAAATTGTCAACTTCAATAATAATTTCTTCGGATTTTTATCGGATGAATTTACGAATGAGGATTATAAAGAATTATACAAAAACCATAGTTTCCAGCAGGAAAACTCTAAAAAGGGCGGATATGTAAATATTTCGTTTGTTCCAAAAATGGAGAAAGCAGAATTTGGTGAAGAAGAAAATCTGGCAAAAAACGAATTGTATCTTCAAGCAGTTTTAGCAACGATTCACAAGGTAAAATCCAGTGGATTCCGCAATAAGGACATCGTAATCCTAACGCGAAAAAAATCGCACGGAACCGAAGTTGCCAACTATTTAACGGAAAATGGAATTCCGATTTTGTCAACTGATAGTTTGTTGCTTGGAGCGTCTTCAGAAGTGCAAAGTATACTTTCAGTTTTGTCTTATTTGAATAATAAATACGATTTATTGGCGAAAGCAAATTTCCTTTATTATTTAGCTTTAGAGCAAGATCGACTTCAAACGCATGATTTTATTGCAGAAGGAATGAATTTAAGCGATGAAACCGAGTTCCAAAAATGGTTGAACGGATTCGCGATCGATTTTTCGTTTGCTAACATTCGTAAGAAGTCATTATACGAAGCTACCGAGATCATTATTTCGAAAATTATTTCGATTCAGAAACGAAATGCCTATGTTCAATTCTTTTTGGATTTGGTTTTGGAACACGATTTGAAGAAGCAAGCCGGAATTTCGGAATTTCTGAATTATTGGATTGCCAATTCTGAAAAGTTGAGTATTCCGTCGCCTGAAGGCAATGATGCCGTTCGGATTATGACGATTCACAAATCAAAAGGATTGGAATTTCCGGTGGTGATTTTTCCTTTTGCCGATGAAGATTACAGTAAAGGTCCAAAAGAGAAAATTTGGCTCAACGCCGATGCAGAGCAATTTGGTTTGCCAAAAGTTTTGGTCGATAAAAGCAATATGGTTTCGAATTATGGCGAAGAAGCTGCACTACTTTACAGTCAGAAAAAGCAGGAAGATTTGCTTGATGATGTCAATGTTTTATACGTAGCGTTAACAAGAGCCGAAGAGCAACTGTTTATTATTTCGGGTATGCAAACGCCTAATAAAGAAGGGAATTATCCAAATACTATGGCCTCGTTTTTCATTCGGTTTTTGGAAGACAAAGGCTTTGAAGAAAGTAAATTGGACTATGAATTTGGTATGCCCAATAAATTATCGGTAACGAAAGAAATCATCGATCAAACCAAAACGATTCCACAACTTGCAGCGACATTAAATCCGAAAAATATCAAAATTGCGCAACGTGAAAGTTTGATGTGGAATACGCATCAGCAAAGAGCCATTGAATACGGAAACATTCTGCACGAAATTTTATCATTCATAAAAACTAAAGACGATATTGATTTGGCTTTAACCAAAGCTATTGAAAACGGATTGATTGTTTCGAGTCAAAAAGAAGTGGTTTTGAAAACAATTAATGAAATTGTAAATCACACGGAGTTAGAATCATTTTTCGCAATTCAAAATAAAATCTTAAATGAAAAAACCATTATCCAAAAAGAAGGAAACATTGTGAAGCCAGACAGAATGGTGCTTAACAATCAGAACGAAATCTATTTATTGGATTATAAAACGGGTTCACATCAGCCAAAATACCAATTGCAATTAGAAAGTTACCAAAGCGCAATTGAAAATATGGGTTTTAAAGTCACTAAAAAAGCGCTCGTTTATATTGGAGAAACTTTGGAAGTGGTAAATTTGTAACCAGAAAAAAAATAAACAACAACTAAATACCATGTACGGAAAAATTCAACAACACCTACAAAATGAATTGAACGCCATTGAGCAAAATGGAATTTTCAAAAAAGAACGCATTATTACATCACCGCAAGGAGCAGAAATTACGGTGAATGGCGAAACAGTTTTAAACTTCTGTGCCAATAATTATCTAGGATTGTCTTCACATCCGGAAGTCGTACAAGCAGCAAAAGATGCTTTGGATACACATGGTTTCGGAATGTCGTCTGTGCGTTTTATTTGCGGAACTCAAGATATTCATAAAACATTAGAAAAAAAGATAGCCGATTTCTACGGAACCGAAGACACGATATTATATGCGGCGGCTTTTGACGCGAATGGTGGCGTTTTCGAACCTTTATTAGGAGAAGAAGATTGCATTATTTCAGATAGTTTGAATCATGCTTCTATTATAGATGGTGTTCGTTTGTGTAAAGCAGCGCGGTATCGTTATGAAAATTCCAATATGGAAGATTTGGAAAACCAGTTAAAAAAAGCGGTTGAAGCCGGACATCGTTTCAAACTTATTGTAACGGACGGAGTTTTCTCCATGGATGGATTAGTAGCGCCATTAGATAAAATCTGTGATTTGGCCGACAAATATGATGCCTTAGTAATGGTTGACGAATGTCACGCCGCGGGCTTTATTGGCGCAACCGGAAAAGGAACGATGGAAGCAAAAGGAGTACTGGGACGCGTCGATATTATCACAGGAACATTAGGAAAAGCGTTGGGCGGCGCAATGGGTGGCTATACTACAGCAAAAAAAGAAGTTATAGAACTTCTGCGTCAGCGTTCGCGTCCTTATTTATTTTCAAATTCATTGGCCCCGGCAATTGTTGGTGCCTCCATCAAGGTTTTCGAATTATTAGAAAAAGACACTACACTTCGCGATACATTAGAATGGAATACAAATTACTTCAAAGACGGCTTAAGAAAGGCCGGAATTGATTTCATTGATGGTGATTCGGCAATTGTTCCAGTTATGTTATACGATGCAAAATTATCTCAAATTATGGCGGACGAACTTTTGAAAAAAGGAATTTATGTTATCGGCTTCTTTTTTCCAGTGGTGCCAAGAGACAAAGCGCGTATTAGAGTACAGCTCTCCGCAGCTCATACCCAGCAACATTTGGACAAGGCAATAAACGCTTTTGCTGCCGTTGCCGAAATGCTAAACATTGAAAAAAAAGTATAAAAATTTCAGAATTACTGTTGAATCCTTATATAATTCACACATTTTAACATTTTGATTTTGATATTAGAATATTACGTATTACTTTTGTCCCATTATAATTATTATAATCTAATCAATTTAAGTATGAAACATCTTAACAAATTATTCGTTGCTTTGGTGATGTTGGCTGGGTTCAGCTCACAAGCTCAAGACAGCAACAATCCTTGGGCGATTTCGTTTGGGGTTAATGCAGTAGATACAAGAGTTAGCGCTGCTACTAAAGTAGAAGACCAATTCTCTCAGTATTTTAATGCTAAAAAGAACTGGAATATCCTTCCTTCAGTGTCTTATGTAAACGTATCTAAATACGTTGGAAGTAATTTCTCTTTTGGAATTACAGGATCTGTTAACAGAATTACAAGGTACGTATTACCTAGAGTTGGTGAAGGACCTTACACAGTCGTTAATATTGGAGACAAAAATTACTATGCGGCTGATGCAGTTATCAATTACAGTTTAATGAATTTGATTAAATCTAAAAAAATTGATCCATCTATCCACGTAGGTGGAGGTTACACATGGATTGGAGATGAGTTGCACGCAGGTACTGTAAACGGAGGTTTAGGTTTAACATATTGGTTTACTGAAATGGTAGGTCTTTCGGTTCGTTCTACTTACAAATATTCTTTCGAAGATGTACGTGAAGATATGCCAACTCACATGCAACACTTCGCAGGTCTTACTTTCAAATTTGGAGGAAAAGATACAGACGGAGACGGAATTTACGACAAAGATGATGCTTGTCCAGAGGTTGCTGGTTTAAAACAATTCAACGGATGTCCTGATACTGACGGAGACGGAATTGCTGATAAAGATGATGCTTGTCCAGATGTTGCTGGTCCAGTTGAATTCAACGGATGTCCTGATACTGACGGAGACGGAATTGCTGATAAAGATGATGCTTGTCCAGATGTTGCTGGTTTGAAATCATTAAACGGTTGTCCTGATATTGACGGAGACGGAATTACTGATAAAGCTGACAAATGTCCAGATGTTAAAGGTCCAAAAGAAAACGCAGGTTGTCCTTGGCCAGATAGAGATGGAGATAAAGTATTAGATAAAGATGACAAATGTCCAGATGTAGCAGGAACTGTTGCTAACAATGGTTGTCCAGAAGTATCTGATGAAGTTATGAAAAAATTGAATGATTATGCGAAAACTATCTTATTTGATAGCGGTAAATCTTCATTCAAACAACAAACTTACCCAGTATTACAAGCTATGGTTGCTATCTTGAAAGAATATCCTAATTCTAACTTCTCATTAGAAGGTCACACTGATAGCGATGGTTCAGATGCATCTAACCAAATACTTTCTGAAAGTAGAGCTAAAGCCGTTAAAGATTTCTTAGTTGAAAACGGTATTGCTTCGGATAGATTATCTTCAGTTGGTTTTGGAGAATCTAAACCAATCGATAGTAATAAGACTAAAGCTGGTAAAGCTAATAACAGAAGAACAGAAGTAAAATTAATAAAATAATTTTTCTAAAATATTTTTAAGAAAACGCTCCGATATTCGGGGCGTTTTTTTATTTTTATAGCATGTCAAAACCAACATTTCTTCATCACCTTGCCCAGGAAGTTTTAAAAAATCATTCAGATACTTTATCAGAGTTAACCATTGTTCTTCCTAATAAAAGAGCCAAAGTTTTCCTAATTGATGAATTGAAGTCATTAATTACCAACACTATATTTGCACCTGAAATCATAAGTATTGAAGATTTTATTCAGGATGTTGCCGGAATTCGTTCTATTGATAGCGTCGAACTCTTGTTTGAATTTTATGAAGTCTATCTTTCTATTACAGATATTGACAAACAGGAATCCTTCGAAAACTTTGCTAATTGGGCCAAAACACTGCTGCAAGATTTTAACGAAATTGACCGTTACCTTCTTGTCCCAAATAAAATTCTAAAATACCTTGAGAATATTAAAGAAATTGAACATTGGTCTGTTGATAGCAACAAACGAACCGATTTGATTGAAAAGCATCTTGCTTTCTGGAAAAAACTTCCCGACTACTATCATGCTCTTTATCAATACTTACTTAACAAAGGTGTTGGTTATCAAGGATTAATTTATCGCGAGGCCGTTCAAAATTTAGATCATTTCTCGGAAAATAATAGTGATAAAAAATTCGTTTTTGCCGGTTTTAACGCATTGAATCAAGCGGAAGAAAAGATATTTCAACATCTTTTAGCTTTGGATAATGCTAGAATCTATTGGGATATTGATGAAACCCTTCTGTACGATTCTTTCCACGATGCCGGACTTTTCCAGCGCAGATTCAAATCAGATTGGATCTATTATAAAACCCATCCCTATGAATGGATTGTAAACGATTTTAAGGAAGAAAAGAATATTCATGTCATTGCTACTTCCAAATCAATTGGACAAGCTAAAATTGCAGGCAGCATTATCGAAAAACATATCGAGGAAAACAATGCTAACCTCCAGAATGTTGCTTTGGTACTTGGCGAAGAGAATTTGCTTTTACCGATTTTACATTCTTTACCCAATACTGTTGACGCATTAAACATCACTATGGGATTTTCGAGTAAAAATAATCCGGCTCAGTTGCTTATTGCCAAATTATTCAAAATGCACAGCAATGCTTTATCCAGAAATGCGGCAAGCTATGTGATGTATTATAAAGATGTTCTCGATATTTTAACGCATCCCTTAGTTGAACCTTTCGTCAATGCAGGCGAATTGGTGTATCGAATTAATAAAAATAACTATACGTTCATCACTCATAAAAAAGTCGAAGAATTGCATCCAGAAGGCAATGAATTATTCCAATTTATTTTTAAAAAGTGGGATACGAATTCGGTTGCAGTTTTAGAGAATCTTTCTCAAATTCTACTGAAGATAAAAGACAATTTAAACTATGAAAACGAAGAGGAAAAGATAACGAATGCTTTTGTGTATTCGATATTTAAAGTCGTTAATAAGATGATTTCTTATTTCGCAGACCATAAAAAAATTGACGATATCAAAACGCTGCAAGCCATTTACAAACAAGTTATTGAGGTAGCCGAAGTTTCCTTTGAAGGCGAACCGCTGAATGGGTTGCAAATTATGGGAGTTTTGGAAAGTCGTGTGCTCGATTTCGAAACCGTGATCATAACATCAGTTAACGAAGGTAAATTCCCTGCCGGAAAATCAACGAATTCTTTTATTCCGTATGATGTAAAGAAGGAATATGGTTTGCCCACTTTCAAAGAAAAAGATGCCATTTATACGTATCACTTTTATCATTTATTACAACGAGCAAAGAATATTTACCTGATTTATAATGCCGATAGCGAAGGTTTTGATGCTGGTGAAAAGAGCCGTTTTATTACCCAATTGGAAGTGGAAAAACAACCCAAACACAATTTGACTTTTCAGCATTATAATCCTGATGTGCCGAATATTGCGCATCAACCCATAGTCGTTCCAAAGACCGAAAGCATCATGCTGCGTCTGCGCGAAATTGCCGAAAAAGGATTTTCTCCTTCTTCATTGACGACTTATATTAGAAATCCGATTCAGTTTTATTTTCAACGAGTATTGCGCATTTCTGAAACGGATGAGGTTGAGGAGAACATTGCTGCCAATACTTTAGGAACCATAATTCACGGCGCCCTAGAAGAATTATACAAACCTTTTATTGGTCGAATTTTAACGACTGCAGATATTAAAAATTGCCTTTCGAAAATAGATGATGAGGTTTTGAAACAATTTAAGGAAGTTTATAAAGAGGGCGAAATCAAAAAAGGCAGGAACTTATTAGCGTTTGAAGTGGCTAAACGAAATGTACTCAACTTCCTGAAACTCGAACTCGAAAGTTTAGAGCAAGGCGATATAGTTCAGATTGTAGCCTTAGAAACTACTTATGAACGAACTTTATCTGATGCGCGACTTCCTTTTCCGGTATTGATTAAGGGAAATGTGGATCGAATTGAACTCCGCAACGGTAAAGTCAGAATCATCGATTATAAAACTGGAAAAGTTGACAAGAATAATGTGGTTTTAAAAGAGTGGCTTGGCTTGACGGAAGATATCAAGAACGACAAAATAATTCAGCTTTTAGCCTATGTTTTTATGTATGAACCGAAAGCAAACGGACAAGAAATTCAAGCCGGAATCATATCTTTTAAGAATTTAAAAGGTGGATTTTTACCTTTCAAACTCAAAGAAGACAAAGACGAGAATCCTGTAATTTCAGCAGAAATAATGGAAAACTACTTGGAACAGATTGTAGATTTACTACAAGAAATTTTGAATATTGACAAACCATTTGAGGAGAAAACATAGTACTTAACCGCAAAGGGAACGCTAGGTTCGCAAAGCTTTGTGTTCTTTGCGTCAAACAGTGCGTACTTTTCGTTAGATTTTTACACCTTCTTTAAAAAATCAACCAAAACCTTCTTCAATTCCGTTTCGTTTTCAATGTGTGACATGTGCCCGTATGTAAAAGTGGTTAGTTCAACTTTAGTTGCTTCAATTTGGGTCATTGTTTCCTCATAATTCAATACGCTGTCCTTTTTCCCCAAAACCAACTGAATCGGATAGGGTGCAAAATGCAACAACACTTCTCTGTCTTTGCGCACCTTCATGCCTTCAAGCGCGGCGACGATTCCTTGTAACGGAGTTTTGAGGGCTTCTAGCTTAGTGTTCTCAATTTCACGCGCCAATACTTCTCGATTTTCTTCACAAAAAAGATTGCTGATGGCCATGCGCACAAAGCCGGTATAATTTTCTTTTACAGCTACTATAGCGCGACTTCTATTAATTTTTCGTTCATCACTATCGGCTCTTGCGGTTGAGTTTAGTAAAAATAATCCCTTTACATAATCGGGATATAATTCGGCGAAAGCCAAAGCTACATAACCGCCCATAGAATGCCCTACCAGCACTACTTTTCGCAATCGCAAATGAATCAAAATCGCATAAATCATATCGGCTTGATCTTCCATTACGTGAACGTAACCCAAACTTTCGGTTGCGCCATGACCTAATAAATCAACTGTAATCACCCGATTATTTTTAGTCAATAATTGAATGTAGTTATTCCACATGGTTTTATTTTCGAGAAAACCGTGCAATAAAACCACAGCCGTGCCTTTGCCTTGATCGGTATACGCTATTTTCGTGTTTTTATAAGTTAGGGTATTCATAACTGCAAAAATAGATTTTTACCAATAAGAAAGTAAGTTTTTGCATTAAGAAAAAAAACGATTAAAGAAACACCTACTATCTTCGTAAGTGCTAAATGTTTCTAACGAAAAACGACCCACAATCGTGAGCCGTCTTATCCCTTATCTCTATTCCCTTTCCTCTTAATTAAGAATTCATTATCGATTCAATTTCTTCTACTTCAATCGGAATGTTTCGCATCAAATTAAACGGTTCTCCTTTTTCCTGAATTACCACATCGTCTTCAATTCGGATTCCGAAACCTTCTGCCGGAATGTAGATCCCAGGTTCAACGGTGAACACCATATTCGCTTTCATTGGCTCGTGTAATAAGCCGTAATCGTGTGTGTCCAGCCCCATGTGGTGTGAGGTTCCGTGCATGAAATACTTTTTATACGCTGGCCAATCTGGGTTTTCGTTTTGCAGATCGGCTTTGTCTATTAATCCCAAACCTAGTAGTTCAGAAGTCATTATTTTTCCAACTTCTACATGATACTGTTTCCAGAGATTACCAACGGTCAGCATTTTAGTGGCTTCGTTTTTTACGCGAAGAACAGCATTGTAAACGTCTTTTTGTCGGTCCGAGAATTTTCCTGAAACGGGAACCATTCTGGTCATATCGCTGGAATAATTAGCATATTCAGCACCTACATCTAACAGAATCAAATCGCCAGGGTTGCATTGCTGGTTGTTTTCGATGTAATGCAACACATTTGCATTGTTTCCTGATGCAATGATTGGAGTATAAGCAAAACCTTTAGAGCGATTTCTAAGGAATTCGTGTGCAAATTCGGCTTCGATTTCGTATTCCATTACATTTGGTTTTACGAAGTGCAAGATTCTGCGGTAGCCTTTTTCGGTAATATCACATGCGGTTTGAATTAAATCGAGTTCTTCGCTTTCTTTTATGGAACGAATGCGTTGTAGAATTGGGTTCGATTTTTCCACTTTGTGTGCTGGATAATTTTCTTTCCACCATTTTACAAAACGCGCTTCACGGGTTTCGGTTTCGATGGAAGCTCGATAATGCTCATTGGTGTTGATGTACATCGTTTCAGCGTAAGCCATCACTTCTTTCAACGTCTTGTGAAAATCTTGCAACCAGATCACCGATTTGATTCCGGAAACCTCCAAAGCCCTTTCTTTGGTTAGTTTTTCGCCTTCCCAAACCGCAATGTGCTCGTTGGTTTCTTTTAGAAATAAAATTTGTTTTAAGTGCTCATAAGGAGCATCGGGAAACAATAACAAAATGCTTTCTTCCTGGTCAACTCCTGATAAATAGAAGATGTCTCTATGCTGTGCAAACGGAAGTGAACTGTCTGCAGAAACCGGATAAATATCATTTGAATTGAAAATAGCAACACTGTTTGGTTTCATTTGTGCCGTGAATTTCGCTCTGTTTTTGATGAAAAGGTTGCGGTCTATTTGATGGTATTTCATATTAGATTATTTAGACTTTTTAAATTATTTGACTACTTAGATAAAATGTTTTTCAAAATTACATAAAGAATAAAATTAAAGGCCAATCAAGTAGTATTATTTATTTCAAACGTAATAAAAACAACTTTTTTACGTTATTTGTTACAGAAATCGATTAATGTCGATGTTGTAAATTTAAACTAAGTTAAGTAAAGATGAACAAGACAGTTAGTATTCTAGTGCTTTTATCCGCAATTTTTTCGTTCGTGTCGTGCAGTAAAGAGTCGAATGAAGAACCAATGTTGATCATTAAATTTAAATTTGACCCAAACCAAACGAGACTCAATAATCTAGGTCTGCCAGCGCCGGTTGCGACAGGTAATGCGGCTCAAACTCCTACTTTTAATAGTATTTCTGCACACTATGTTGAAATGGCGGCTAGTGCAACTACGCAGCTCGGACAAGGAACAATTTTATACCATGCTCCTGAGACTAATGATGGCGGAAGCAACGCTATTGATTTTGATCAATCCAAAGTTGTGGCAGAAGGCGAAACATTCCTTAAAATTCCATTGAGTGCGGTAGCTGCCGGAAGCTATGAATGGATGCGTGTTTCTCTTTCTTATCAAAATTATCAAATTAATTTACGCGCCGCAAACGGAAATGATTATGCGGGAACTTTAGCCAGTTTTGTGGGATTCAATACTTACATTTCTACATTTAATATTGGTAATTCTATTTTTGCAGTTAATGGCAACAGGGCACAAGGTTATTGGGCCTTTGGCTTATCTGATCAGCCTTATTCCACTTCGGGGCAAGCAGCTGCTGGAGCCACAACAGTTCCAAACCCGCTTGCTGCAACATCCCCAATTCCTTCAGGTTCGTGCGTCGTTACGGGAAAATTTCCAAGTAATCTGGTACTTACCGGAACAGAATCAAATGATGTCGTAGTTACATTATCGCTTTCAATTAACAAGAGTTTTGAATGGCATGAAGTTATACCTGATGGAAAGTTTGAACCCACTGCTGAAGAGAATGTTGTTGATATGGGGTTACGGGGCTTGCTACCAACGTTTGTTAAGTAATTTGGCTGACTGTTGGGAGTGCTAAATTACTAAGTAAACTACTGACAGTCAACAATTGTTAAAGTCACTTTAAATTGATTATAAATTACAGCGAAAAGGTTGTAGTTGTTGGCAAATAGGTGTATTTTTGTGTGATTTTTTAAAATAAATTACATACACTTATGGCAAAATCTTCTATTTTGAGTTCGTCCATTGCAAAAAAAGTTGCCATGGCACTTTCCGGACTTTTCTTGCTTTTGTTTTTAGCACAACATTTTTTTATAAATAGCACGTCAGTTTTTAGTCCCGACACTTTTAATTCCATTTCTCATTTTATGGGAAATAATCCTTTGGTTCAATTTGTAATTCAACCTATTTTGATAGTTGGAGTTGTTTTTCATTTTATCATGGGATTTGTTTTGGATTTTCAAAATAGAGCTGCACGACCAATAGCGTATGCAAAGAATAATGGTGCGGCAAATTCTTCTTGGGCATCAAGAAATATGATTATTTCAGGTGTTGTAGTTTTAGCATTTTTAGGTGTCCATTTTTATGATTTTTGGGTTCCTGAAATGGTTTATAAATATGTTGAAGTCAATCCATTAGAGCCAACACGATATTATGGCGAATTGGTTCACAAATTTGAAAGTCCAGTGCGAACAGCATTGTACAGTTTGTCTTTCTTGCTATTGTCATTGCACTTGTGGCATGGTTTCAACTCGTCAATGCAATCGGTTGGATTTAACAATAAATTTTCAAAAGGACTACATAAATTAGGATATGCATTTGCAATTGTTGTCCCATTCGGATTCATTTTCATTGCATTGTTTCATCATTTTAATCATTAATTTCAAGTTATAAATGAAACTAGATTCAAAAATACCAGAAGGTCCAATCTCGGACAAATGGACCGATTATAAAGATCATTTAAAATTAGTTGCGCCTAATAACCGACCTAAGATTGATATTATTGTGGTTGGTACCGGTTTGGCCGGAGCTTCTGCAGCAGCATCTTTAGGCGAAATGGGTTATAATGTGAAAGCATTTTGTTTTCAAGATTCACCAAGAAGAGCACATTCAATTGCGGCTCAAGGTGGAATCAATGCAGCTAAGAATTATCAAAATGATGGTGACAGTACGTATAGATTATTTTACGATACTATAAAAGGGGGAGATTACAGATCACGTGAAGCTAATGTTCATCGTTTAGCGGAAGTATCAGTAAATATTATTGATCAATGTGTGGCACAAGGGGTGCCTTTTGCTCGAGAATATGGTGGAATGTTAGACAACCGTTCTTTTGGAGGAACGCAATTACAACGTACGTTTTACGCAGCTGGTCAAACAGGACAACAATTATTACTTGGAGCGTATTCAGCCTTATCTAGACAAATTGGTTTAGGTAGAGTTAAAATGTTCAGCCGTCACGAAATGTTAGATTTAGTAAAAGTGGACGGAAAAGCACGTGGAATTATAGCTCGTGATTTGGTTACAGGAAAATTGGAAAGACATTCGGCGCATGCGGTTGTTATAGCAACTGGAGGATATGGAAATGTTTATTTTCTTTCTACTAATGCAATGGGAAGCAACGTAACGGCGGGTTGGAAGGTGCACAAGCGTGGTGCTTTGTACGCGAATCCTTGTTTTGTTCAGATTCACCCAACTTGTATTCCTGTTCATGGAACCAACCAAGCAAAATTGACACTGATGTCAGAATCATTGCGTAACTCAGGTAGAATTTGGGTTCCAAAAAAGAAAGAAGATGCACAAGCCATTCGTGAAGGAAAATTAACAGCATCACAAATAGCAGAAGACGATAGAGATTATTACTTGGAACGAAAATATCCTTCTTATGGAAATTTGGCACCCCGTGATATTTCCTCTAGAGCTGCGAAAGAATTGTGTGATCAAGGATTCGGAATTGAAGCAAATGACACCAATGAAGGCGTTTATTTGGATTTCTCGACCGAAATTCAAAATAAAGGAAAGCAAGTAGCATATGGTCAAGGGAATCATAACCCAACACCAGAAGAAATAACCCAATTAGGAAAAAAATGGTTGGAAGAAAAATATGGCAACCTTTTCGCGATGTATCAAAAAATCACCGATGAGAATCCATATGAAACGCCAATGAAGATTTATCCTGCGGTTCACTATACTATGGGTGGCGTTTGGGTAGATTATAATTTACAATCCACTATTCCGGGTTGTTTCGTTGCCGGAGAAGCTAATTTCTCTGACCACGGAGCAAACAGATTAGGTGCTTCGGCATTAATGCAAGGATTGGCCGATGGTTATTTTGTACTGCCTTACACGATCTCAAATTATTTAGCAGATGAAATCAGAACTGGGAAAATTCCAACCGATTCACCTGAATTTGAAGAAGCAGAAAATAGTGTTAAAGATTCTATTGATAAATTCATTAACAACAACGGTTCAAAAACAGTGGACCATTTTCACAAAAGGCTTGGTTTGATTATGTGGAATAAAGTGGGTATGGGCAGAAATGAAAAGGGATTAAACGAAGCTATTGCTGAAATTGCCGCTTTAAAAGAAGAATTTTATAAAGAGGTATACGTTCCGGGAACTTCGGATGAATTGAACCCTGAGCTTGAAAAAGCACTTCGCGTAGCCGACTTTTTCGATCTAGGCCAATTGATGGCAATGGATGCTTTACAGCGAAAAGAATCTTGTGGAGGACATTTCCGTGAAGAATATCAAGACTCAGAAGGAGAAACACTTAGAGATGACGAGAACTTTTCTTTTGTGAGTGCCTGGGAATATATGGGTTACGATATCAGTAAAGAAATCCTAAATAAGGAAGAATTGAAATACGAGTTTATAAAAATTGCAGCTAGAAATTACAAATAATATACATTATGTCTTCAGCAAAAAATATCAATATAAACCTTAAAATTTGGCGTCAGAAAGATGCGAAATCAAAAGGAAGCATGGAAACTTATAAATTGGATAATGTTTCGACTGCAAGTTCGTTTTTGGAAATGTTAGACCAGTTAAACGAGCAATTAATCAATGAAAAAAAATCGCCTGTAGCTTTCGATCATGACTGTCGTGAAGGAATTTGCGGGATGTGTTCATTGTACATAAACGGTAGAGCACACGGTCCAGAAACCGGAACAACTACTTGTCAATTGCACATGCGTAAATTCAATGATGGAGACACAATTTTTATTGAGCCTTGGAGAAGTAAAGCCTTCCCAGTTGTAAAAGATTTAGTAGTTGACAGAAGTTCTTTTGACAGAATTCAACAAGCTGGAGGTTTCGTTTCTGTAAATACTTCTGGAAGAACCATTGACGCCAATACCATTCCAATTCCAAAAGACGATGCAGATAAAGCCTTTATGGCGGCAGCTTGTATTGGTTGCGGTGCTTGTGTTGCGTCTTGTAAAAACGGTTCGGCAATGTTATTTGTGGGTGCTAAAGTATCACAATACGCTTTATTACCGCAAGGAAAAGTAGAAGCAACTGCACGAGTATTAAATATGGTGCGCCAAATGGACGAAGAAGGATTCGGAAATTGTACCAATACTGGTGCTTGCGAAGTAGAATGCCCAAAAGGAATTTCATTAGAAAATATTGCCCGTATGAACAGAGAATATTTATCGGCTAGTTTAAAATAATTTCATACTTACATACATAATACAAAAACGCATTCAGTAATTTGGGTGCGTTTTTTTATGGAATCAACTATATTTACCAAGCTAAAAACTTCAAATTCCATTCCAATGAAAAAGCTTGTGTTTTTTATAATTTTTATTTTGTTTTCAAACGGAATTGCCAATGGACAAAATTTGAAAATGATGACCTATAATGTTCGTTATGACAATCCTAATGATGGCGAGAATGCTTGGCAAAATAGGAAAGAGTTTATCTGTTCCCAATTGTCATTTTATGAACCGGATGTATTCGGAATTCAGGAAGCGTTACCCAATCAGGTTAGTGCTATTGCTTCCTTGTTGCCCAGCTATACTTATGTCGGAATGGCACGTGATGGCATTGGTAAAGGAGAATCATCAAACCTATTTTTCAAAAAAAACCGGTTTGAAATGTTACAGCAAAATACTTTTTGGCTATCCGAAACGCCCGATGTAATTTCCAAAGGATGGGATGCCGCACTTAATAGAATTTGCACCTATGTTTTACTGAAAGACAAGAAAACTAAGCAGACATTTTGGATTTTTAATATCCATTTAGATCATATTGGTGAATTGGCGCGAACGAATTCAATTCAAGTAATCTTGACTAAAATTAAAACATTGAATATTAAAAACCATCCTGTATTTTTTATGGGCGATTTCAATTCGCAACCCACAGAAGAGCGAATTATTGCGCTGAAAAAAGAGATGAACGACAGTCAGGATATTTCACAAGATAGTCCATTTGGCCCAAGTGGAACCTTTAATGCATTTAAACACAACGAAGCAGTTACAAAAAAGATTGATTATATATTTCTATCCAAAAACAGCCCTTGGAAAGTAATAAAATATGCTGTTTTGAGCGATTCCAAAGATTTGAAATATCCTTCAGATCATTTGCCTGTTTTTATTGAACTTAGTTTTAATTGAAAGCATTTTTTATCTTTGATGAACCAACAAACACCACAATGAAAAAAACACTTTCAGCGCTATTTTTATTATATACTACACTTTCTTTGAGCCAAAACTACCATCAGTACGTTAATCCAATGATTGGAACTGGTGGTCATGGACACACTTATCCTGGCGCTACAGTTCCGTTTGGAATGGTACAGCTTTCGCCCGACACGAGAATCGACGGGAGTTGGGATGGTTGTTCCGGGTATCATTTTTCAGATAACGTTATTTATGGCTTTTCACATACGCATTTAAACGGAACTGGCGTTTCTGATTTTGGTGATATTATGCTGATGCCGACTGTAGGTGAACCAAGTTTTGACAACAAAATTTATTCCTCAACCTTTTCTCATGATACTGAAAAAGCGTCCGCTGGATTTTATGCTGTGAAATTAGACAAACACAATATTGACGTTCGATTAACAACAACAACGAGAGTTGGTTTTCATGAATATACGTTCAATAAAAGTGGCCAAGCCAATATTATTCTCGATTTAAATCACAGAGATAAATTGCTCTTTGGCGATGTGAAAATCATCGATAACAAAACCATTCAAATTCTACGAAGAAGTGAGTCTTGGGCACGAGATCAGTATGTTTATGCCCAAATAGAATTCAATGTTCCAATGAAAATCTCCAAAACTGAGGCCAATCAAGAGCACCGTTCGGGTTTTTATTCTGGAATTGAATTGAAATTAGCGTTTTCTAAAGAAGTCAAAAAAGGAGAAAAAATTTTAATTAAAGTCGCACTTTCTCCAACAAGTTATGATGGCGCAAAACTAAACAGTTCTGAAATCAAAGGTTGGGATTTCAATAAAGTCAAAAAAGACGCTGAAGCACTTTGGAATAAACAATTAGCAAAGATAGAAGTTACAGAAACCAATAAAGACAAGTTAACAATTTTCTACACGGCTTTATATCATACGATGGTCCAGCCTAATATCGCGCAAGATAGCGACGGAAAATACCGTGGCAGAGACAATAGAGTTCATGAAGGAGAAGGATTTGATTACTACTCGGTTTTCTCGCTTTGGGACACCTTTAGAGCAGCGCATCCTTTGTATTCTTTAATTGAAAAGAAACGCACAGCCGATTTTATCAATACGTTTCTAAAACAATACGAACAAGGAGGTCGATTGCCCGTTTGGGAATTGGCATCTAATGAAACCGACTGTATGATTGGCTATCATTCCGTTTCTGTGATGGCAGATGCGATGGCAAAAGGGATTACAGGTTTTGATTATAACAAAGCTTTTGAAGCGGCAAAACATTCCGCAATGCTCGATCATTTGGGTTTAGATGCGTATAAAAAACAAGGCTTTATTTCAATGGATGACGAACACGAAAGTGTTTCCAAAACGGTGGAATATGCTTACGACGATTGGTGTATCGCCCAAATGGCTCAAATTTTAGGTAAACAAGACGATTACCAATACTTCATTAAACGATCTCAAAATTGGAAAAACGTCTTTGACTGGAATACGGGTTTTATGCGTCCGAAAAAGAATGGCGGTTGGGACAAACCTTTTGACCCAAAAGAAATCAATAACAACTTTACCGAAGGCAATTCGTGGCAGTATTCTTTTTTTGCACCACAAGATATTCCAGGAATGATTAATGCTTTTGGCGGAAACAATAAATTTGAGGCGAAACTAGACGAAATGTTCAACAGCGAAAGCAAAACCACAGGTCGCGAACAAGTTGATGTTACCGGTTTAATTGGGCAATATGCACACGGCAATGAGCCTAGTCATCACATGGCGTATTTGTATAATTACGTTGGGAAACCAGAAAAGACAACGGAAAAAGTGCATTTCATTTTAAATAATTTCTACAAAAATGCTCCTGACGGATTAATAGGCAACGAAGACTGCGGTCAAATGAGTGCTTGGTATGTGTTGAGTGCAATGGGGATTTATAATGTAACGCCAGGACAGAAAAATTGGGCAATTTCGATTCCATATTTTGATAAAGTAAAAGTCAATTTTGAGAATAAGGTAGCGAAAGAAATTACGAAGAGCACGGATAAATTTATTCTACGAACTTTCGATGCCTATGATGAAGCTATAGATGATGCACCAGTCGAAGTAGATAGCTTTAGAGATTCAAATAAACCAGAAATAACAATTATAGTTCCGGTTCCAGTTATCACAGCAGAGGGTAAGTCATTTAAAGATACTACATTAATTAAAATTGAAAATAATAATTCTGACACGGAATCGTTAAAACACATTTCAACATTTTATAAAATCGGAGATGAAAAAGACTTTAAATTGTATACTAATCCCATAAAAATAGACACATCAACTTCTGTTTACGCTTATTCGAAAACGAATTTCACAGGTTTTTCATCAAGCAGTATCGTTGCTGCCACCTTTTTTAAAAAACCAAATAATTATACCATCGACATTAAATCCAAATACAATCCGCAGTATCATGCTGGTGGACCGGATGGTTTATTAGACGGAATTTTTGGCAGTGAAAACTGGCGCAAAGGCGATTGGCAAGGGTATCAAAGTCAGGATTTTGAAGCTGTAGTTGATTTACAGGAAATTAAAGAAATTAATTCTATTGGAGCAACATTTTTGCAGGATTCCCGTTCGTGGATTTTGATGCCAACCAAAGTAGAATATTATGTTTCAATGGATAATAGCAACTTTACTTTAGCTGGGACAGTTGAAAATACAACAGACCCAAAAGAAACCCAAAATGAAATCAAGAATTTCAATTGGAATAAAAAGACAAAAGCAAAGTATGTTAAAGTAAAAGCCTATAACTTTGGCAAACTTCCCGATTGGCATCAAGGCTTTGGTGGAGAGGCTTTTATTTTTATAGATGAAATAACTATTAAATAAATCTTTGTGACACTTTGTGTAGGCATTGGTCAAACACTGTAAAATAAAACCATGAAAATAGCCCTAATCCAAACTGCATTAACTTGGGAAAACCCAACGGAAAACAGAAGCCATTTGGCCCAAAAAATCACAGGTTTTATGGAAGACGTCGATTTGATTGTACTTCCCGAAATGTTTTCATCGGGATTTACGATGAATCCGCAGGCAATTGCCGAAACTATGCAAGGTGAAACGGTTTTATGGCTCCAACATCTGGCGAAAGCCAAAAATGCTGCTATCACCGGAAGTTTAGTAATTGAAGAAAACGGAAATTATTATAACAGATTGCTGTTTGTTTACCCAACAGGCGAAGTAAAATGGTATGATAAGAGGCATTTGTTTACCTTAGCTGGTGAGGATAAATTCTATACCGCTGGGAAAGATAAACTGATTGTAGACTATAAAGGATTCAAAATTTGTCCGCTCGTTTGTTATGATTTGCGTTTCCCTGTTTTTTCCAGAAATAGGGAAGAGTATGATTTGTTGTTGTATGTTGCCAATTGGCCAAAAATCCGCATCAATGCGTGGGATATTTTACTAAAAGCACGTGCTGTTGAAAATATGTGCTATACTATTGGCGTTAACCGAATTGGCACTGATGCGAACAATCATGATTATATTGGGCATTCGCAAGCCGTTGATTTTCTCGGAAACTATCTAATAGAACCGCAGGAAGCCGAAGGCGTTTTTAGGATAGAATTGGATAAAGAAAAACTGTTGGAAACAAGAAACAACCTATCATTTTTAAACGATAAGGATGAATTTCAGTTGGAATAATTCTCAAATGAAAATCGTTAATTACATTCTTAAATCTTTACGTTGAACGGCTGCTCAACATCCCAATTGGAGCGCACATCAATCTCTTTTGGGAAATAAATCACTTCTTCGGATTGGCGTCTTTCCATATAATTTCCGGAGTCCCAAATTTTATTTTTATTGTCGTCATAGATAAGTCGAAGTGTATATTTTGCTGGTTCGATTGCCACAAATTCAACAGTAGTATTACTTTCTGAATATTCTGAAGCTTTTACTTTTCCGTCTTTATCCGTTAATTCGACAATCACAGGAAATCGCTTCACGTTTTCTAAAAGCACGCGTAAATTGCCATAATCGGTGTTGCTTTTGGTCCCAACTTTATAGGTTAAAGTATCATTTTGCTTTTCATAGAAATCGGTCAAAGCTCCAGGCATAAACCTAATTTTATAGCTTTCTAATTCTTCTTTCTTAAAGTTTAAAAAGAGTTTTTGTTCAAATTCATCGTACTCGGTATCGAAAGCTACTGCTAGAGAATCTTTGTTTAAAATAGTAATTTTTGATTTGTCAAATTTTACTAAAGGAATGCCACTGTTTACCGCAAATCGCTCGCGTAAAGGAATAACACCATTAAAATCGACATTAAAACTTAAAGTATCTGTTTTTTGTTTATTGATTTTTACTGTAAAGTCTTTGAGAAATTTATCTTTTTCAACCAAAATATGTAGTGAATCTGCCTTCATTGGTTTGAACCAAATTTGAACCGAATCCTTTTTAGGAAAATGAGTTACCATTGATGGAACTACCTCCGAACCATTTTTAACGGTTATTTTGATGTTTTTTCCGTCGCCTTCGTGACCCATTATTAGTCTGTTATTTGAAGATTGTGTTGGTTTTATAGCTTTAAAAGGAAGTTTTTCCTTGAATAATTTTAGTTCAAAAACGCTATCATTCGGAATCGTAATGTATTCTTTTTGGAAAGCAATTTTATCAACATTCGGATTAAATTTATTATTGCCGTTGTCTTTCAGCGCTAGTAAAAGATATTTTCCTGCTTTGATATTTTCGAGCGTAACTACTTTTAAACTATCTAAGGTGTTGGTAATGTATCTTGGTGATTCCTTATAAATTGTTGAATCATTGAACTTTTCATTAATTTCATAAAGCATTACCGAAACGAAATTAGCCACTTTGTTTTCTAATGCATCTTTGATTTTTACATTAATTTTCAGAGAGTCAATATAAGAACCGGTTGAAAATACATATTTGAATTGCGAATACGGATTTCCTTCGTTATTGTCTTCTATACTTTGACCAAAATTGAAACTGTACGTGGTGTTGGGCTTAAGTGTGTCTTTAATTTTGATTGTAATAACTTTACTTGCTGTATAAGGTAAAATTTCCGGTTGGATTTTCATCGGTGGCGAAATAATCAAATTTTTATTGATGTTTTTTAACTTCACATATTCGTCGAAAACCAATTTAATTTCTTGTCCTTTAAAATTTGTAGTTAAATTTTTCGGAAAACTAGCGTTCAAAATAGGAGATAATGTATCTTTTGTTCCGCCAGTGATATTGCCACGCTTAGCGCAACTAGCCAAAAGGACTGCAAAAAGCAAACAAAAAAACTTAAGAATAGACTTTGGCATACTGCTGATTTTTCAATCCACAAAATAACAATTATATTCAGTGTGAATGAAATGTTTTTTGTGAAAGTTTATAAATCCAGCAGTTGATTTAATGGTTTTAATAGCATAGAATTTATAGAAGTTGTTAGAAGTGCATTAATAGGTAAGAATAAACAGCCCTGATATAGCAATTAGTGTTACAGGAACCAACAAGACAGTTTTTACCAATGAAAACTTCTTTTCCTTAGCAGATGTAATATTTTTTATTGGAATTCGTTCTTCATAGCCATTTTTCAAAACAAAAATGACACTATCTGCATTTTGGGTGTAGACGGCTTTGGTTGTTTTATTGTTTCGGACGATTTTATACGTCTGTCCTATAACCATTGTCTTTGGGTTAATGTTGACTTTTTTATAGCTGTAACAGCTTTGTAGTAAAAAAGTAATGGCTAATAGTAAAGATATTTTTTTCATATCTGAAATTCTTTTTTCATTCAAATCTAGTAAAACATTTTATAAATACTCATTAATTGTGCGACATCGCCATACAAACAATACTAATTTTAGCATCGGGCACTTTAAGTAGCGCGTGACTACAAGCTTCAAGTGTTGCGCCAGTTGTCATTACGTCATCAATCAATAAAAAATGTTTGCCATGATGCTTTTCAGAAAAGGAAATGTCAAAAACACTGTCTATCACATCGCTTCTGCCCAAAAGATTTTTCTTGGTTTGGGTTTTGGTGTATAATTTTCGACTTAGCACAGTTTCTTCATACGGGATTTTCAAATTTTCAGATAATGCTCTGCCAAAACTTTCGACTTGATTGTAGCCGCGTTCCCGTAATCTTTTCTTGTGGAGAGGAACCGGAATTATACAATCGATTTTTTTGATTTGTTCCAGATGTTTTAATTCTTCGCTGTACCAATTGCCTATGACTTCTCCAATTTCTTCCTGACCTTTGTATTTTAATTTATGCATCATTTCCTGAACAATTCCTTTTTTGTGGAAATAAAAAAATGCTGAACCAAACTCCAATGGAATTCTTCCGTAAAACTTTTGGAAGATTTCATTGTTATAAATTTTATGATGATTCGTCAGCGGAATATCATGCCGGCATTGGGTACAAATCACTTTTTCATCTTTCAATAAAAACGATTCGCATCCAGCACAAGCCTTTGGAAAAAATAAATTTAGTAGATGCTGAATCATAAAAATGAATTTTTCTTACATAAAAGTATAAAAAAAAGTTATTCTAATCGCTTTTTAATCATTTTTTTACATTCCGTTTTTATATTTTTGCAGCATTATGGCAAAACAAGAAGATTTATTTAAGAATGTAGTTTCGCATGCAAAAGAGTACGGATTCATTTTTCCGTCAAGCGAAATTTACGATGGTTTGAGCGCAGTGTATGATTATGCTCAGAACGGAGTAGAATTAAAAAAGAATATTAGAGAATATTGGTGGAAATCGATGGTTCAAATGCATGAAAATATTGTTGGACTTGACGCTTCGATCTTGATGCATCCAACAACCTGGAAAGCCTCGGGTCACGTTGATGCCTTTAACGATCCGTTGATTGACAATAAAGACTCTAAAAAAAGATATAGAGCTGACGTTTTAATTGAGGATTATGCCGAAAAATTAAACCTGAAAGCCAAAAAAGAAATTGAAAAAGCGAAAGTCCGTTTTGGTGATGCTTTTAATGAGCAAGAATTCATTACAACTAATGCTAGAGTTGTAGAATATTTGGCTAAAGAAAGAGAAATTCTGGAAAGAATGGGCCGTTCCTTAGGTAACGGAGATTTGGAAGATGTAAAAGCATTAATCGAAGAATTAGAAATTGCAGATCCAGAAACGGGTTCAAGAAATTGGACAGAAGTGCGTCAATTCAACTTGATGTTTGGTACAAAATTAGGAGCTTCTGCTGATACAGCAATGGATTTGTACTTGCGTCCAGAAACGGCACAAGGAATTTTTGTGAATTTCCTAAACGTGCAGAAAACCGGAAGAATGAAGATTCCTTTTGGAATTGCTCAAACTGGAAAAGCGTTTAGAAATGAGATTGTTGCCAGACAATTTATTTTCCGTATGCGTGAATTTGAACAAATGGAAATGCAGTTTTTCGTTAAGCCAGGCGAAGAAATGAAATGGTACGAATACTGGAAAGAAACGCGTTTGAAATGGCATTTATCTCTAGGTTTAGGAAAAGAAAATTACCGTTTTCATGATCACGAAAAATTAGCTCATTATGCAAACGCTGCAGCGGATATTGAATTTAATTTTCCATTTGGTTTCAAAGAATTGGAAGGAATTCATTCCAGAACTGATTTCGATTTGAAAGCGCATGAACAATTTTCAGGTAAAAAATTGCAATATTTTGACACTGAAACGAATTCAAACTACGTTCCTTATGTAGTAGAAACTTCGGTTGGTTTGGATCGAATGTTTTTATCTGTTTTTGCAACATCCTTAAAAGAAGAAACTTTGGAAGATGGTTCAACACGAACTGTTTTAAGCTTGCCATCCGTATTGGCACCGACAAAGGCAGCCGTTTTACCATTGGTTAAAAAAGATGGTTTGCCTGAAGTTGCTCAAAAAATTATTGAAGAGTTGAAATGGGATTTCAATGTGGCTTATGATGAAAAAGATGCCGTTGGAAGACGTTATAGAAGACAAGATGCTTTGGGAACACCTTTCTGTATTACGGTGGATCATCAAACATTAGAAGACCAAACAGTTACAATTCGTCACAGAGATTCAATGAAACAAGACCGAGTGGCTATTTCTGAATTAAGCAGAATTATTAATGAGGAAGTTTCAGTTAAAAACTGGTTGATGAAAATGTAAAAAAAAAAATACGTAATTAATATTATATTTTACTCAGATTTCACAAATTGCACGGATTCTATCTGTGATAATTTGTGAAATCTGTGTTTTGTAAGCATTTGTCCGAATAAAATTTAACATATCAACAAGCGAGTTCTTTCTATTAACAATTTTAGAATTTCAAAATGCAATTTTATAATTTCGTTATAACGAAAATACATACGTTTAGACGATTTTATTTTTGTGGTAATTTATTTATCATAATCTTTATCACGCATTTTTAGTTTCCCCAAACTACTAAACCAAACTGACTAATGTTTTCCCTAAACAATTGGAAAACGATTAATGAGTCATACTTTTATAATTATTGATGACAATCAAGAAGACGTTACGAAAACTCAAGCTATTGCTGAGCGTTTTCGGAATTTGTCTTTCTTGGCATCTGCTACTAATTATGACGATGGTGTAAATTTAATTCTAGAACACCAACCCCATCTTGTTTTTTTAGAAATTGACCCTGCGGATAAGAAAAGTAATCTTTCCTTAAGTTTGATTAATGAGCTGTATCGCTATTTAAAAATCGTTCCAAAGATTATAGTTACTACGAGCAAAAAGGATTTGGCTTATGATGCGTTACAATATGAAGTAGTTGATTATTTATTGAAACCAATGAATAGTAATGATTTTAGAAAAGCCATCCTGAAATTCGATCGTGCTATACAATCTGATTTGCCACATATGGAAGTAAAAAATCCAGTAGCAACCTATGAAGTTTTAGATGAATCGGAAGTAGAAGCGCTTAAAGAAGATGAAATAGATGAAAATGTAAACGATATTGATGTTACCGTTACACCAATTACAGTAGAAAAGCCGACTATCATTCAGCAACCAAACCAATCATTGGTTATCTGCGTTAAATCATATGGAGATTATCGTTATATAGATTCAGAAGATGTATTGTATTTTGAAGCCGATAATAATTCGACCGATATTCATCTAAACAATGGTGAAATGATTACCGCTTTTAAAACCTTGAAACATTTTGAAACGGTATTGCCGCCCGCTCAGTTCTTGCGAATTCACAATAGTTATATCATTAATGTAAATCAAGTTTCTAGAATTCATACCGGGAATACAGTTTGCTACATTAAAAACTCTACTACCAAACTTCCGTTCTCAAAATCGTATAAAGAAAATGTTGATTTGATTATCAGCAGAATAGCTTCTGGCAACTATTTGGAGATTTAGAAGAAAATTCGTAGTTTTGATAAAAATCTCTTTATTATGGAACTACAAGTTTTAATGGTTGACGATCATGCTCCGATTATCGAAGGGTATAAATCTATATTAGCTTTCAATTCTGAAGGCCATATTTTAAAGACTACAGAGGCGCATTCATGTGAAATGGGATACAATGCAATTATCAATGCAGAAGACCAATTCGACCTTGTTTTTTTAGATTTAACCTTGCCGCCTTATCTTGAAAAAAATTTACATTCTGGTGAAGATTTGGTGTCGGTTGCAAAAAAACACCACCCCAAAGCAAAAATTGTTCTTCTTACCTCACATTCAGAATCTATAATTCTTTTTAAAGTAGCTAATGATAAAAATCTAGATGGAGTTTTAGTAAAAAGTGATTTTCGTTCACATGATTTATTGGAAGCGTTTGATATCATTGTAAAAGGAGGTACTTATTTTAGTCCAACCATTATTAAACATCGAAAAACTTGGGAAGAAAAGAGCAAAGTGTTGGACAGTTATAATCGTCAAATACTTTTGCTACTGTCACAAGGCGTGAAGACCAAAAATTTTCCTGCGATTTTACATCTTTCTAAAAGCGCTATTGATAAAAGGAAAGCCATCATTAAGCAAATGTTTGGAATAGATAAGGGAACAGATGAGGATATTCTAAATGAAGCTAGAAAACAGGGTTTAGTTTAATTTTTTATTTAAAATGAAAATGTACACTTTTAGTGTACCAAAATATAAAACCAACACATTAATTTTACCATATCAAAATCAAGTAACACTTATTCTGATTAATAAAAATATCTAATGCCATTACCACAGATGTCATGTTATTTTGAATAACAAAAACGGGGGTAATTAAAATTAGGTAGATATGAAAGATTTCTTGTTTAGGTTACTAAGTGTACTATCTGTAATTAACTTGAATGCGCAGGAACGGGAAGAGGTTTATTTTGGCAGTGCTTCAATACTAACTTCCTATAATAAAGAAGTTGTGGAATACAAGTTCAAATCTTTGGCTGATTTAAATTTAGGCTTAGATGAAATTATTGAAGAATTTGATTTTAAAGGAAAAAAAATAGAAAAAAAGGAAGGCTGTGACATAACACTAATGATAAGAGTAGAAATGTCGCTTGGAGTCGCCTCAGTAGTATTGTCAGAATCAATAACGACTCTTTGCACTGATGAAAATTTAGGGATAGTGACAAAAAAGCTAAAAAGAATTTTAACAGCAATGGCAATAGACTAAATAGTGCTTGCTAAATAGAAAAATGAATGCTTAAATTCATTTAATTGTGGGAAATTGGGTTTCGGCTTTACGGCCGGAACTCAATTTTATTTATACCTAATACTGTTTTATGAGTAAACGATTATTTTATTTGGGCATATTGTTAGTGTTGATCTGTAATTGCACCTCTAAAAACACAGACAAACAAGCTGCGGCGACTAATGATTCTATTAAGAAGTATTTAGCATTAGCCGGAAATGACACTTTAGATTTTAAAGTAAGAGATAAATACAATGATAAAGCATTTTCATTGGTTGATTTGAAAAAGAATGATACGCTTACTCGGTTTTATTTGAGTTCGATTTCTTATAATTATGTTAAGACAATGGAAAAAGCTAGCTATAATCAGATCGCTCAATTCCATTTTGTAAAAAGCACTAAGGCCAAAGACACTTTAAACTTAGCAAGGTATTTTAAAAACAAAGCGGAATATTTCATTAATTTATCTGTAAATGATAGCGCATTTTATTATTTACTTAAAACTGAGAGGTTCCATAAGAAATTTAATGATAAAGAACTCTTAGGGAATATATTTCTTAATAAGGGTATTATTCAATTTAAAGTTGGCGATTATGTTGGTTCCGAGGTTTCATTATTAAAAGCTTATTCAAAGTACAAAAAAACTAAAAATAAGGGGAAATTATATGGTACTTTAAATCAACTAGGATTATTGTATAATGAACTTTCAGAATATAATAAATCTCTGTTTTATCATAAAAAAGCATTAGAAACAGTTATAGATTATAACTTAAAAAACATCTTACATCAAGATGCTATATGCTACAATAACATTGGATATTTATATTTGAAGCAACAAAAATATAATATTGCGATAGATAATTTTGAATTGGGATTAAAAAGTAAAGATATTATTAATGATGATGTAGAATTATATGCTCTTTTAAAAAGTAATCTAGCGTATGCGAAATTTAAAAAAAAAGATTATGAATCAGCAATCAAATTCTTATCACAAACACTTGAATTAAGAAAACAACTTGGTGGAAAATCGGTATTAATTAATATTTATATTTTTCTATCTGAATATTATGAAGAAATAGGAGAAAACAAACTTGCTCTAGAATATGCGAATAAAGCTTTGAATGAAGCAAATAATAACTGTAATAAATTAAGTGTACTATATGCCTTGAAACAAGCAATTCATATCGATAAAGAAAAAGCAAATGATTACATAGAAAAATATTTTTTGATTTTTGACAATCTTCAACTAAAAGAGCGCAAATCAAAAGAGCGTTTTGATAAAATTCAATTTCAAACTTATGAAATTACACAAGAAAAAGAAACGGCTATAAAACAGAAATGGATTATAAGTATGGTAGGCTCCTTAATTATTGTACTGATTATATTTCTACTAATTATATTTTGGCAAAGATCAAAACGAAAGGAACTTGAATTACAACAGTCACAACAGAAGGCAAATGAGGAAATCTATGGTTTAATGCTGCTACAAAAATGTAAGGAAGATATAGCGCGTCAAGGAGAGAAAAAAAGAATTGCACTTGAATTGCACGATGGGGTTATGAATAGATTAGCCAGCACAAGACTCAATCTTGGAATTTTGTTTCATAAAAATGATGAACAGACTATTCAGAAATGCATCAACGAGATTGATGGTATTTATCAAATAGAACAAGAAATACGTCATATTGCCCATGATTTGAAATCAGAAGTTTTCAATGAGAAGAATAGTTTTATATCCTTGCTTAAGGAATTTGTAGCAACGCAAAATACGGTTACTAATACTAATTACCTATTAGAGAATGATGATTTAATTGACTGGAATTCTATTTCAAGTAGCATTAAAATGAACTTATATCGAATTATCCAGGAAGCAAGCAATAACATTAATAAGTTTGCTGAAGCAAAAACAGCCGTTATAAGTTTTATACAAGATGAAAATAGCCTTCGTCTCTCTATAACAGATGATGGAAAAGGGTTTAACCCGAAAACCAATTCAGAAGGAATAGGACTTAAAAATATAAAACAGAGAGTAGAATCCCTGCATGGGGAATTAGTTATTCAATCTAAAAAGAATAAAAAAACAGCTCTTAATATCGTTTTTTCGATAAAATAATTATGGAAATGAAAGCTTCATTTTAAGAAGGAATAGCTTTTCATCTTTACTTTATAAATCTAATTTCACTCAAATTTTCATAATATCGGTCAAAACCAATTTGAAGTAAAGTCACTATTGGTAAGCTTTTGTGCCATAATTTCCAAACTCTCAAAAACCATCCACCCAAATTTGACTATCATTCACTACCAAACGGCACTATTCTACCATATACACCCCGGTTGATGGGGATTGGAGGAGACATCCTATTTAGTTTTACATCGTGAAAGTGTTCTGTTGTATCAAAACCAATACGCAGCCCACACATTTAAAACGATAAAAAACACAAACAATAAAAGTCTCAAATTATGAAAAAATTAGCAACAACATTCGGATTATTAGCATTAATGTTAATAGTAACTTCTTTTACTACACCATCTGAAATTGGTGGGCAAGGTACAAAAGGTGATGATGGTAAAGGTCTCGGACAATTCGAGATTGGTGGTCAAGGTACAAAAGGAGATAATGGTAAAGGATTAGGTCAATTTGAAATCGGAGGGCAAGGTACAAAAGGTGACAATGGTAAAGGACTAGGCCAATTTGAAATTGGTGGGCAGGGTACGAAAGGTGATGACGGTAAAGGTCTCGGTCAATAATTTAAAACACAGAAAAAAAGCTACCCTTGTTGGTAGCTTTTTTTTTGAATATATTTGTTTACTTTAGTAAACAAAACATAGCTTTAATTGGAAAAATCTTTTTTCATATCTTTTTTATTTATATTCTTATGTTCTTGCTCAAAAGAGAGGAAGGATACTAAATTACAGATTAGACTTTCTGACAGCATTAATTATTATTTTTCAAAATTTGAATCCCAAGATTTGTCAAATGATGAGAGAAGAAATTACCTTAATAAAGCAACCGTTATAATTGAAAAATCTAATAATTCTTTAAAAATAAGAGAACTAAATTACGACTTAATATCAAAATATTATGAAATTGGTTCATGGAAAAGCTATATGGTAGCTTCCAAAATTTTATTGAAGAATTCTCTAGCTGCTAATGATAAAATTAGTTTAGCAAAGTCTTATAGATCTTTTGGCAATTATTATAATCAAACTCAACGATTAGATAGTGCATTTTATTATTATACCAAAACTGAAAAGATTTATAAAGAAATTAACGATTTTGAGGGCTACTCAACTATTCTCTTAAAAAAGGGATCAATTCAATTTGATGAAAATGATTATTTAGGTGCTGATTTGTCCCTTTCAAAATCGCTAGTTGCGTTAAAGAGAACTAATGAGAATGAAAAGAAGCATTCAATCCTAATTTTACTTGGCTTAAACGCTAATCAATTAAAAGAATATAGTAAATCAATTGGTTATTTTAATGAAGCGTTGAATTTAATAAACGAAAAGGATTTGGATAACAAACAATATCTTGAATCAGTTTGTTTAAGTAATATAGGCTTAGTTTATCAAAATTTAAAAAAACATAAAATTGCAATATCGTATTTCAAAAAAGCATTAAAGTACAATAAATTAGAGAATGATTACCCTATAGCTTACTCCAACATAATTGATAATTTGGGATATTCCAACCTTCAAGATGGAGATTTAAAAAGTTTGCCAGAACTATTTTTAAAATCACTAAAAATTAGAAAAGATGTAATTAATAATTCAGGTATCGTAATAAGTGAAATTCATTTATCTGAGTATTTCCTAAAAATAAATAATAAAAAAAAATCACTAGAATTTGCCAATTTAGCTTTAGAACAAGCAAAGAAAAATAAAAATCCTATTGATTTGCTTTTTTCTTTAAAACAAGCTTCAGTGGTAGATAATGAGCGGGCAGCAAAATATTCAGATGATTATCTTAGAATAACAGATAGTCTTCAAATCGCAGAGCGAAAGTCCAAAGACCGTTTCACACGCATTTCTCTAGAAACAGATGAAATAATTCTAGAAAAAGACAGCTTAGAAGACAAAAACAGAAATCTTCTCTACATTTTTGTAGTCACTTTTATTCTTGTAGCGTTGTTATTTGTGGTTAGAGCACAACGAGCTAGGACTCGCGAACTCTTATTTAAACAAAACCAACAAAAAGCAAATGAGGAAATTTTCAACCTTATGATGTCGCAGCAATCTATTATTGATGAAAGTCGAGATAAAGAAAAGAAACGGCTTGCGCAAGATCTGCATGATGGCGTTTTGGGAAGGATGTTCGGACTTCGCTTAAATTTAGATAGTTTAAACTCAAGCACGGATGAAGGAGCAATGAAAAAAAGGCATGAGTTATTAAATGAACTTAAAATCATAGAACAAGATATTCGTGAAATTTCACACGATCTGAACAGAGAAAAATTGGTTTTAATTAATAACTTTGTTTCCATCGTTCATAATTTATTGGAAGAACAGAAATCATTGCATGAAGCTAATGTAGAATACCATATTGAAACCAAAATTGATTGGGATAAAATAGGAAATGTTATCAAAATTAACATGTATCGAATATTGCAAGAAGGTTTACAGAATATCAATAAGTATGCGTCTGCTGGGGTTATCAAGGTGGACATTAGTGGCGACAAGGAAAATGTCTACTTAAAAGTCCAAGACGATGGAATTGGTTTTGATGTCAACAAGAAAAGCAAAGGAATAGGAATGCAAAATATGATTTCTAGAACAAACGACTGTCATGGAATCATAAACATCACCTCCAAAAAAGGAGAAGGAACTAAAATAATAATCACTATACCAATACAAACCAAAAAACTAATTGAAGAAGAAGTATGACAAATCCAATCCATATTTTAATAGTAGATGATCATCCTTTTATTATTCAGGCCTACCGAAATGCATTGGATAAATACAGCCAGCAAGGATACGAATTTGTTGTAACGCAGGCCAACAATTGTAAAACGGGTTACGAAAGCATTACTGAAGCCAAAATACCTTTCGATGTCGCCTTTTTCGATATCAGTATGCCAGAATATGCGGAAAAGGGAATTTATTCAGGTGAAGATTTAGCTGCTCTGATTAAAATTGAAATGCTCGATTGCAAAATTATTTTGTTGACCATGCATACAGAGTTACTTAAAATAAATAACATCATCAAAAATATTAATCCAAGGGGATTGATTATTAAAAACGACTTGACTTTTGACGAATTGATTTTTGCTTTTGATAAAATCATTAACAATGAAAGTTACTATAGTCAAACCGTTATAAAATTAGTAGGCCAAGCGCAATACAACAACATCGAACTTGATGCTTTTGATAAACAAATATTATTTCATTTATCAAAAGGGGTTAAGACTAAAGATTTGCCACAATATATTCCACTTTCCCTTAGTGCCATTGAGAAACGCAAACTCAACATAAGAGAAATTCTTGAAGTAAAAGGCGGAACGGATATTGATTTAATCAACGAAGCCAAAACAAAAGGTGTCATTTAACGATAATGCGGGAAACCGTAATTGGTCATCAAAAAACAAACCTTAAATTAGCTGCAGATTTTAGGGTTAATACTAGATTTAAGTAGTAATACAAAAGTGTATTGCTAGATTTATCTAAAATTCAGGGGTAAAAGCGGTACTTGAAAAAGTACCGCTTTTTAATTTTTATTCATTCAAAGCATCCCAACCTCTTGCCTTCAAAGGAATTTTCGTGTTGGCTCTTGTAATTAAATGTACACCTTCGCTTTCTTGCGTCAAGTGTCCAATAACCGTAAAATTTGGATTGGCTTTTATCTTGTCAAAATCTTCTAAAGCAATAGTAAATAGTAATTCATAATCTTCGCCACCATTTATGGCTACAGTTGTGCTGTCGATATTGAACTCTTCACAAACATTTATAAATTGCGGATCAACAGGAATTTTTTCTTCGTATAAATTACATCCTACTTTTGATTGCTTGCAAATATGAATAATTTCAGAAGACAATCCGTCAGAAATGTCAATCATCGATGTTGGCTTCACTTCTAATTTTGATAATAATTCTCTAATATCATGACGAGCTTCCGGTTTTAATTGGCGCTCTATTAAATACGTGTAAGCATCCAAATCGGGTTGGTTTTGTGGATTTACCTGAAACACTTGTTTTTCGCGCTCCAAAATTTGCAATCCCATATAAGCCGAACCCAAGTCGCCACTCACAACCAATAAATCTCCATCATTTGCACCATCTCTGTACACTAGTTCATTTTCATCAGCTTCACCAATAGCCGTAATTGAAATTATCAATCCTTTTTGTGATGAGGTTGTGTCGCCGCCAATAACATCTACATTGTAAAATTTGGCTGCCAAAGCAATTCCGTCAAATAATTCTTCCAATGCTTCTAGAGGAAAACGATTGGATACCGCGACAGAAACCGTAATGTGAGTTGCTTTTGCATTCATTGCACAAATGTCGGATATATTTACCACCACTGCTTTATATCCTAAATGACGTAAAGGCATATATGACAAATCAAAATGCACGCCTTCAATCAATAAATCGGTAGAAACAACTACTTTTTTATCTTTAAAGTCTAAAACAGCAGCATCATCACCAATACTTTTTAAAGTGGATGGTTGTTTTACATCAAAATTTTTAGTCAAATGATCAATCAAACCAAATTCGCCCAACTGGGAAAGTGCCGTTCTTTGCGGAGTTTTATCTTCTAGCATAGTCATTGCGAGGAACGAAACAAGGGTATCGTTCAAATATTAAAGTTATACAAAGCGGCAAAGTTACAAAGATGTAAAATCATTTACGGTTTATTTTTGATGATTTAATGAAACTGAAATCGTTCCCTTTACAAATGATTACTATATTTGAGAAATGTAACGTTTTTAACAAAACTGCAACAAATAGCAGATAAATTTTTTACTATTCCAATAAACCGCTAAATATGAAACTAAAAATAAGTAATCTTACTAAAACCTATTCCAATGGAGTAAAAGCATTGGACAATTTGAATCTTGAAATTGGCTCAGGAATGTTTGGACTTCTGGGTCCAAATGGCGCTGGAAAATCGAGTTTGATGCGAACAATTGCCACATTGCAAAAACCGGATTCGGGAACTATTGAGTTTGACGGCATAAATGTCCTCGACAATCAAATGGATTTACGTAAAGTATTGGGGTATTTGCCACAAGAATTTGGCGTTTATCCTAATATGTCTGCCGAAAATCTTTTAGATTATTTTGCAAGATTGAAAGGTATTGCGTCTACTGCTGAACGAAAAGCAATAGTTAAAAGCGTTTTAGAAGTTACTAATTTATATGATGTTCGTACAAAAAATGTAAGCGGTTATTCGGGCGGAATGAAACAACGTTTTGGAATCGCTCAATTACTACTAAATAATCCTAAATTAATCATTGTTGATGAGCCAACAGCCGGACTTGACCCTGCAGAAAGACATCGTTTTTTAAATGTGTTACGCGAAATTGGCACGAATCACACCGTGATATTTTCCACGCATATCGTTGATGATGTTAAAGAATTGTGTCACGAAATGGCCATCTTAAATGGAGGAAAAATTTTAAATCAAAGTACACCCAAAGCAGCAACGGAAGCCTTAAAAGGACAAATTTGGACCAAAGTAGTTGAAAGAGAAGCATTAGAACAACACGAAAAAGAATTCAATCTAATTTCTTCTAATTATAATCAAGACAACACTTTAAATATTAGAGTTTTTAGTATCGAAAAACCTAACGATAGCTTTGTAGAAGCATTACCACAGCTGGAGGATGTTTATTTTGTTGCACTTAAATCAGACCAATAAAATGTTTGGAACCATATTTACATTCGAATTAAAACGATGGTTTAAAAATCCGTCTTTTTATATTTATATCGCTATTTTCTTTGGTTTGTCATTACTGATTATGGGAAGTAGTTTGGGTATTTTTGATAATTTCAAAACGACCACTTCATCCAACGCCTTAGCCAATTCTGCTATTGCGTTAAACGGCATGCTTAATGGCTTGTCGGTCTTTATTTACTTTCTATTGCCATCTATTATTGGCGCTTCGGTTTATAGAGATTTTAAATACAACATGCACTCCATTTTATTTTCCTATCCGTTTACGAAATGGGATTATTTGATGAGTAAATTTTTAAGTTCTTTGCTAGTTGTGATCATCATCACTTTATTTGTTGGACTTGGCGCTTTTTTAGCATCGTTTCTTCCCGGAGTTAATGACGATTTACTTGGACCACACAGATTTTTGGCCTATACTCAGAGTTATTTAATTTTTATTATACCGAATTTAATTTTTTATGGTGTAATTGTTTTTTCTGTAGTTACTATTACTCGAAATATCTCAGTTGGATTTATTACCGTAATCCTATTGCTGTTTTTGCAAGGAATCGTTAGTAGTTTTACGCAAGATGCCGATAATAAATATGTTGTTGCGCTTTTTGAACCATTTGGCTCCGAAGCATTAAGTTATTACACTAAATATTGGACGATTTTTGAAAAGAATGAAAATCTGTTGCCTTTTGAAGGCGTGGTTTTGTATAATCGTTTGATTTGGTTGGGAATTTCAATAGTAATTTTAGGATTAATGTACCGCTATTTCTCGTTTACTCAAACGGCTTTTACCTTTAAAAAAAGTAAAAATAACGATCGAATTACCAAAAATAACTTTGGTGGAATAACTAAAATAAACCTACCTGCTACTCGTTTTGATTTTTCAATGGCGCAAAATTTTAAAAATGCCTGGAGTTTGTCCAATATTGATTTTAAATTCATTGTAAAAAATTGGGTTTTCATCAGTATTGTAATTGTTGGAATGTTATTCATCTTAATTACATCTCTTAGCGCTGGAGCCTTTTTTGGAACCGAAACCTATCCTGTAACGTGGCAAATGCTACTGGTTCCCGGAAGCACTTTTGGGTTATTCATAAACTTGTTAACGTTCTTGTTTGCAGGCTTGTTAATTCATCGTGGCGCAACAGCAAGAATGAATCATTTAATAGATGTTACGCCAACGCCAAACTGGGTGTTGCTATTCTCAAAATTTTTGGCAATCGTTAAAATGCAAATAGTACTGTTGTCTTTAATCATGATTTCCGGCATTTTATTTCAAATCTATAAAGGGTATTTTAATTTTGAAATCGGGCATTATTTATTTGAACTATACGGAATACGATTAATTCATTTCATCATTTGGGCTTTATTGGCGGTATTCATTCAAACGTTATTTAAAAATTATTTACTCGGATTTTTTGTTTTATTACTGCTTTCAATTGGCTTAAGCTTCCTGCCAGCAATTGGAGTTGACCAAGATATATTTATTTTTAATAGTGATCCCGGATTTAATTATTCCGATATGAATGGCTACGGTCACGGATTAAAATTCTACTATTTCTATAAAATATATTGGCTGTTTATTGGAATTGCTCTGTTTGGATTAGCACTCGTATTTTGGACGCGTGGTTTAGGTCAATCGGCTAAAGCCCGACTAAAAGACGCAAAAATTAGAATGAACAAACAAATTGCAATTCCAATACTTGTTTCCCTTCTGGTATTCCTAGGAATAGGAAGTACTATTTACTATCAAGATAATATCGTGAATCACAATAAAACTGGAAACGAACAAGAACTTGAATCGGTCAACTGGGAAAAGAAGTACAAAAAATATGAAAACAGAATACAGCCTCGAATTACAGATGTAAATGTAAGTATGGATTTGTTTCCAAAAGAACGCAATTTTGTGGCCAATGGAAAATATAGTTTGAAAAATAAATCAACACAAACTATCGATTCTATATTCGTAAATCATGGCGAGGAAACCAAAATTTCTTTTAATGTAAAAACCAGATTAGTATCAAAGGACACTATTTATAATTTTGATATTTATCGCCTAGAAAAACCATTAGTCGCTGGAGATTCGATTCAAATGCGTTTCACAGTAAAAAATAAAGCCAACACCTTATTTTCGGATAACTCACCGGTGATTTATAACGGAACCTTCATAAATAATGGAATGTTCCCTTCTATCGGCTATAGTGATCAATCCGAATTGCAAGATGAAGATGTTCGAAAAAAATACGGTTTAAAACCAAAAGATAGAATGGCTAAACCAACGGATAGCATTGCGCGCAAAAACACGTATATAAGTAGCGATGCCGATTGGATAACTTTTGAAACTACAGTTAGCACTTCAGACGATCAAATAGCCATTGCGCCAGGATATTTGCAGAAGCAATGGAAAAAAGACGGCAGAAGCTATTTTCATTACAAAATGGATAAAAAAATGCTCAATTTTTATGCTTATAATTCGGCTAGGTATGAAGTTAGAAAGGACAAATGGCAAGATGTAAATATCGAAATATATTATAATAAGGGTCATGAATATAACGTGGACCGAATGATAAAAGCAGTAAAAAAATCATTAGATTATTACACCGTAAACTTTAGTCCGTACCAGCACAAACAAGTTCGAATTATCGAATTCCCTAGAACGGGTGGTGGGTTTGCACAGTCTTTTGCGAATACTATTCCGTTTTCAGAAGCCATCGGATTTATTGCCGCTGTTGATGATGAAGATCAAAATGCGGTAGATTACCCGTTTGCAGTAACGTCACACGAAGTCGCGCACCAATGGTGGGCGCACCAAGTTATTGGGGCCAATGTTCAAGGTGCAACTTTGTTGTCTGAGAGTTTATCAGAATACAGTTCGTTAAAAGTTTTAGAACATGCTTATGGAAAAACCCAAATGCGTAAATTTCTTAAAGATGCTTTAGATAAATATTTACAAGGCAGAACTTTTGAAAGTGGTAAGGAACAACCTTTGATGTTCAACGAAAATCAGCAATACATACATTACAATAAAGGATCTTTGGTCTTGTATGCTTTGAGTGATTATATCGGCGAAAAAAACATGAATAATGCGTTGAAAACCTATATTAAAAAAGTGGCATATCAAGAATCGCCTTATACAAACTCTATAGAATTTGTTGCCGAATTAAAAAAAGCAACACCCGATTCGCTTCAATATGTTATAAATGATATGTTTGAAACCATAACATTGTACGATAACAGAGTGAAGGAAGCTAAGTATAAGAAATTACCAAACGGCAAATACCAAGTGAATATAGAATTTGAAGTTTCCAAATACAAAGCCGATGATAAAGGGAAAAGAAGCTTTAAAGACAAAAATGGTAAAACGCTTACCTATTTGAAAAAAGGCACAAAATTTCCAATTGAATCTTATCCGTTAGAGGATTACATAGACATTGGCATATTTAATGAGCAAACGGTTAAGGGTAAAAAACAAGACAAAGAACTGTATCTTAAAAAAGTAAAAATTGATAGAATTGATAACAAAGCAACGATAATTGTCAATGAAAAACCGACAGAAGTTGGCGTAGATCCTTACAATAAGTTGATTGATACCAATTCTGAGGATAATAGAAGAACATTATAAAAAAAAGGTGAAGCGAAAGTTTCACCTTTTTTATTTGGTATGAATTATTGAAATAAATTAAATTAAATTAAAATTTAACCATTAAGGAATTAAGGTTGATTAAGTTATGTCTAAATGAAGCTTAATTCCTTAATGGTTCAAAAACTTTTTTTATATAAAAAAAGCCCAACAACTTTCGTTATTGGACTTGTCTATTATCTAGTCTAGTATCTTTTATCTAAAAAAATTAATCATTCAACTTCAAAACAGCCATAAATGCTTCTTGCGGAATTTCAACGTTTCCTACCAGACGCATTCTCTTTTTACCTTTTTTCTGTTTTTCAAGAAGTTTACGCTTACGCGAAATATCACCACCATAACATTTGGCGGTAACGTCTTTACGCAACGCTTTTATGGTTTCACGGGCAATAATTTTTGCTCCAATTGCCGCTTGAATGGGAATATCAAATTGTTGTCTTGGTATCAATTCGCGCAGTTTTTCACACATTTTTTTACCAATATTATAGGCATTACTTTCGTGAATCAAAGCAGAAAGTGCATCAACTGATTGTGCATTTAACAACACATCTAATCGTACCAATTTAGATTCTCTCATTCCAATAGGAGAATAGTCAAACGAAGCGTATCCTTTAGAAACCGTTTTCAATCGATCATAAAAATCGAATACAATTTCGGCTAAAGGCATATCAAAAGTCAATTCAACTCGTTCGGTTGTTAAATACGTTTGATTGGTAATAACACCACGTTTTTCGATACACAAACTCATTACGTTTCCAACATAATCAGCTTTTGTAATAATGGTAGCTTTTATAAAGGGCTCTTCAACGCGATCTAATTTTGAAGGCTCTGGTAAATCGGACGGATTATTAATTACGAACGAAACAGTAGGTTCTTTTTTGGTGTACGCCAAGTACGAAACGTTGGGAACTGTTGTAATTACAGTCATATCGTATTCACGTTCTAATCGTTCCTGAATGATTTCCAAGTGCAACATTCCTAAGAATCCGCAACGAAAACCAAATCCTAAAGCTGCCGAACTTTCAGGTAAAAATACCAAGGAAGCATCGTTCAATTGCAATTTCTCCATTGAAGCACGCAAATCCTCGTAATCTTCGGTGTCAACAGGATAAATTCCGGCGAAAACCATTGGTTTTACATCTTCAAACCCAGTAATCATATTGGTTGTTGGCGTTTTTGCATCCGTTAAGGTATCACCAACTTTTACTTCTTTTGCTTCTTTTATTCCAGAGATCAAATACCCAACATCACCAGTAGAAATCACATTTTTTGGAACTTGATTTAATTTCAACGTTCCCACTTCATCCGCATAATACTCGTTTCCGGTTGCCATGAACTTGATTTTCTGGCCTTTTCTGATTTCCCCATTTTTCACACGGAAGATAACTTCAATACCACGAAACGGATTGTAATGTGAATCGAATATCAAGGCTTGTAAGGGTTCGTCTTTATTTCCTTTTGGATGCGGAATTTTTTCAATAATGGCTGCTAATATATTCTCTACTCCAAAACCAGTTTTACCTGAAGCGTGAATAATATCTTCTAATTTGCACCCTAATAAATCAATAATATCGTCGCTAACTTCTTCAGGATTTGCACTTGGTAAATCTACTTTATTCAAAACTGGAATAATTTCCAAGTCATTTTCTAAAGCCAAATATAAATTTGAAATCGTTTGTGCCTGAATACTTTGAGCTGCATCCACAATCAAAAGTGCGCCTTCGCAAGCCGCAATTGACCGAGAAACTTCATAACTAAAATCTACGTGTCCAGGGGTGTCAATCAAATTCAAAATGTATTCTTCCCCTTTGTAGGTGTATTCCATTTGAATGGCGTGACTTTTTATGGTAATACCGCGTTCGCGCTCCAAATCCATGTTGTCAAGCAATTGCGCTTTTTCTTCACGAGCGGTAACGGTTTGAGTTGCGCCAAGAAGTCGGTCAGCAAGTGTGCTTTTTCCGTGATCAATATGGGCAATTATGCAAAAATTTCTAATGTGCTTCATCTTCTGTATCTGTCAATTACTGGACAATAGGTGTCCCGCATTTAATCCACAAATATAAGGCAAAGTTTTGATTAAAAAAGAACGCAGTAAAAATTAGATAGTGCGCTATTTTTTAGGCTTTTTTTCAGATTGTGATTTGCTCTCCATTACTGTTTTTGTAACAAGTTACGGAGTAGTTTTAGCCTTTGGTTTCTTAATTGATTTTGGTTCAGCTTTCCCTATAAGTTCAGCGTCAGGTTTTGCTGTGTCCGGAAGTACGCTTACCGTTTTTTCTTTTTCAAATTGCTCTACATATACGGCATAATCCGCAGGTTCAATTCGGGCGCCAGTATATTCAGCATAGACTTTGGTAAATTCAGCACCAAAATACAGTATTGCAGCAGTATAATAAACCCAAACCAGTATTATAATTAATGATCCAGCTGCTCCATAAGCAGATCCAGTTCCGCTGTAATTAATGTAAAGTCCAATTAAAAAACGGCCTAACATAAAAAGACACGCTGTAAAGAAAGCACCGGCACGAACGTGTTTCCAAGCAATTTTCGCATCGGGCAGCACCTTGAAAATTACGCCAAAAAGTGTCATAATAACGGTAAAACTTAATAGAAAATTACCAATTTGGAAAATAATCAAAGTAACATCAGGAAAATAATTTTTTAACCATGCGCTTAGTGCTAACATAACCCCATTGACCAACAGGGATACAATCAATAAAAATCCTAACCCAACAATTAAGGAGGAAGAAAGTAAGCGATCTTGAATCAGTTTTAGCCATCCTCGTTTAGGTTTTGCTTTGACTTTCCAAATGATATTGATCGAATCTTGAATTTCGCTAAAAACGCTTGTCGCACCAATTAACAAAGTGATACTGCCAATAATTATTGCAACAGTTGTTTTTCCTGAAAGCTCCATATTTCTGATAATATCTTGAATCTGTAGTGCGGCTTCATTTCCGATAAGGCCGTTTATTTCGCCAAAAACTTGTCCTTGAATCGCTTCACGTCCAAAAAATATACTTGCGAGTGAAATCATTAACAATAACAACGGTGCCATTGAAAACACAGTATAATAGGAAAGTGAAGCACTAAATTTTAGGCCTTTGTCGTCTAAAAAGTTTTGAAGAGTATCTTTAAAAATTCTAAAAGCTACATGCATCGTGAGTTTTGTTTCCATATTAGTATTATCATTCCAAGGTACAAATCTATTTATTTATAGTTTAGTGGGATTATATTATTTTTCGATTTTGTTTTAAAATTACTTCTGTTGTCAAGATTTCTATTTTGTTTAAAAAAGTGTAATTTTGCTAAAAAAAATACAGCTATGCCAAAAATTGGCACTATCCAATTACCCGATTTTCCCTTACTTCTTGCGCCTATGGAAGATGTAAGTGATCCACCATTCCGTAGGCTGTGCAAATTGCACGGTGCTGATTTAATGTATTCCGAATTTATTTCATCTGAAGGATTGATACGCGATGCTATTAAAAGCCGAATGAAACTGGATATTTTTGATTATGAAAGACCCGTTGGTATTCAGATTTTTGGTGGTGATGAAGATGCAATGGCGATGTCAGCAAAAATCGTAGAAACCGTGCGTCCTGATTTGGTAGATATTAATTTTGGTTGCCCAGTTAAAAAAGTAGTTTGTAAAGGCGCTGGAGCCGGAGTTTTGAAAGATGTGGATTTGATGATTCGTTTGACAAAAGCGGTAATCAGAAGTACCAGTCTTCCCGTAACGGTAAAAACAAGATTGGGTTGGGATGAAAGTTCCATTAATATTGATGAAGTGGCGGAACGACTACAAGATATCGGAGTTCAAGCGTTGACCGTACATGCAAGAACCCGTGCCCAAATGTATAAAGGGAGTGCCGATTGGACGCACATTGCCCGAGTAAAAAATAATCCTAGAATTACAATGCCGATTTTTGGAAACGGCGATATAGATTCTCCCGAAAAAGCATTAGAATACAAGAATAAATACGGTTTGGATGGCATGATGATTGGTCGCGCTGCGATTGGTTATCCATGGATTTTTAACGAAATCAAACACTTCTTCAAAACGGGAGAACATTTGGCAAAACCAACAATTGCAGATCGAGTTGAAGCAGCTCGAAATCATCTTACATGGTCAATGGACTGGAAAGGAGAACGCGTGGGAATTGTGGAGATGCGTCGTCACTATACCAATTACTTCAAAGGCGTTTCAAACTTTAAGGAACACCGATTAAAATTGGTTACGCTTGAAACGGCTGAAAGTTTATTTAAAGCTTTAGACGAAATCCAAGAAATCTATGCCGAATATCAGTTTGTTTAATCTAGTAATTTTTTAGTCACACGACTGCTTGCAATCCAGCTAGAGATAAAGCCAAGCGTTACGATGGTTCCGAATACAATCAATACATTTTGAAAGTTGAAGACTACCGGATAAGCTAATGATTCGGTGATCATTATGATTTTAAAGTGTTGTTGAATTAGTACAATGATTATTCCTAAAATCAATCCAATAATGCCACCAATAATAGTCAGCAAACTTCCTTGAAGCAAAAATATTTTCTTCAAATCTTTGATTTCAGAGCCTAAATTATAGAGTGTTTTTAAGTTGTTTTTCTTGTCTAATACCATCATAATCAAAGCACCAATCAAATTGAATAAAGCAATGATAATCACCAAAGTAAAAATAAGATAGACCGCAATATTTTCGGTATTCAGCATCTTATATAAAGTGGCGTTCAATTGAGCACGCGTTTTTACTTCTGTCTTATTCTGGAAAATGCCATTCAGTTTTTCTATAATTGCATTTTCATCAGCGTTTGGCTTCGTTTTAATTTCAACCGCCGAAATCTGATTGGATTTGTATTCCAATAATTCTTGGGTTATAGCCAAATCCGCAAAAACGTACTTAGAATCCAAATCTTCACTGATGGCATAAATTCCGGTTGGAATCAACACCGATTTGTTGAATGCATCTTCTTCGCTTTCAATTACGGCCTTTCCTTTTCGTGGAACATAAACTTCCAAGGAATTGTTGAAATCGAATAATCCAAGAGATAATTTTTGCGAAATTCCGTAGCCAACAACTACTTCAGCTGTGTTGTGTCTGAGCCATTTTCCGTTAAAAAGACTTTTGGCAACATCATTAATTTTGGTGTAATTGGTATCAACGCCTTTCAAATAAGTAACTTGTTCCTTTCCGTCGAAAAAGAAAAGCACACGCTCTTCAACAATTTTACTGTAATAAGCAACGCCATCAATTGCTTTGATTTGACTTTCTTGGTGCGGAGAAATAAAGAAATTTTTTCCTTGAAGTGGCCCAACTTTTAAATCGGGATCAATGGTGTTTGAAAAGGATAAACTGAAAACCCGCAATCCGCTGAAAACAGAAAGAACCACAAAAAGAGCAAGTGTTCCCACAATAATTCCCATCGATGCAATGCCAGTAATAATGTTAATAGCATTGTTTTTACTTTTGCTAAAAAGATAGCGTTGGGCGATGTAAAGCGAGAAGTTCAATTTAAAATTTCTTGCGTTTATCTAAAAGGTCACGATTTTCTATAGGATTTTCTTTACCAGATAATGCACTGTCAATCTTTTCGATATAATCTAAAGAGTCGTCAATGTAAAAGGAAAGGTTCGGCACTTTTCGCAATTGCAATTTTACTCGTTGCGATAAATCGTGCTTAATTAAAGGAGAATTTGTTTTTATGGCTGCCATTAATTCGGCTGCTTTTTCTTGTGGAAAAACACTCAAGTATACTTTAGCAATAGACAAATCGGTAGTTACAATAACTTTAGAAACGGAGATTACAAGGTTTGAAATTCCGTTTTTACGCACTTCACCTTGAAGGATATCAACTAAATCTTTTTGAAGTACACTGCCTATTTTTTTCTGTCTGTTCGTTTCCATCCTGCAAAAATACAATTTTAATGTCAAATACTTAAATGCATTGGTTGGTAATAAAAAAGTAGGCGAACTTTGCGCGCTTTGCGAAAAACTTTGCGAACTTTGCGGTTAAAGTTTTAAAAATGCGTAAAATTGAACACATTGGAATAGCAGTCAATAATTTGGAAACCTCTAATCTACTTTTTGAAAAATTATTCGGAAATCCACCATACAAGCAGGAAGAAGTACAAAGTGAAGGTGTAAAAACGTCATTCTTTATGAATGGACCCAATAAAATAGAACTTTTGGAATCCACAAATGCTGAAAGCCCTATCGCTAAATTCCTAGAAAAGAAAGGAGAAGGAATTCATCATATTGCTTTTGACGTTGAAAATATAGTAGAAGAAATAGAAAGATTAAAAAAAGAGGGCTTTGTTGTTTTGAATGAAATTCCTAAAAAAGGAGCTGATAATAAGTTGGTCGCTTTTTTACATCCAAAAACAACAAATGGAGTGCTAATTGAACTTTGTCAAGAAATCCAATAAAAAGACTTGCTTTGAATAAAAAATAGTGCTAATATTGCATCCTCAATATCGTTTTTACTATATTGAAAGTAGGTCCTATAGCTCAGTTGGTTAGAGCACCTGACTCATAATCAGGTGGTCCTTGGTTCGAGCCCAAGTGGGACCACAGTAAATAAGACCTCAAAATATGAGGTCTTTTTTATTATTTAAAACTGGAAGCGATTATACAACGTTAATATGTGTATGTTATCGATTTTTTAACTATAATATTGAATATGTTAGTGCGCAGGTTTGCGAGACATTAATTTTCTATTAACTTTACCGATTAAATATTGAATTTATTTTGGAAAATAGATTTTTTTTATACTTTTACGCAATATGAATACTGTCCCGAAGAGAGTTTTAATTATTCTGGTTGTGTTTTTCCTGGAGCAAACTAATGTTTTTGCTGCGCCCGAACCGCCACCTCCATCCACACCGCCACCGCCACCAGGTCTGCCTTTGGACGGAGCCTTATATATTTTAGTTATGCTTTCAGTGTGTTATGGAATTTACAAACTCAATCAAATAAAAAGTATAAAAAAAGCTTCAAATTAATTTGAAGCTCTTTTTGTTTCTGTGATTTTAAAAATTTACTACCTTAAAGCGTTTAGTCTGGCTACGTATTTTCCGACAACATCAAACTCAAGGTTAATTTTTGTCCCGATTTTAATTTTTTTGAAATTAGTATGCTCATAAGTGTAAGGTATAATCGCTACACTAAATTCATCTTCTTTAGAATTTACAACAGTAAGACTCACGCCATTTACAGTAATAGACCCTTTTTCAATTGTAATATTAGCTAGGTTTTTATCATATTCAAAAGTATAATACCAACTTCCATTGGCTTCTTCAATTGATTTACAGATTCCAACTTGGTCAACGTGCCCTTGGACAATATGTCCGTCAAGGCGATCGCCTAATTTCATAGCGCGTTCCAAATTGATTAAATCGCCACTATTCCATTCACCAAGATTGGTCTTTAAAATTGTTTCTTTAATTGCGGTAACTGTATATTCGTCATTATGGATAGCAACTACTGTAAGACAAACGCCGTTATGAGCTACGCTTTGGTCAATTTTCAACTCATTAGTTATGGCAGAGGAAACGGTAATGTGAAGATTGTCATTTTCTTGTATTAAATCTTTTATAATTCCTAGGGTTTCAATTATTCCTGTAAACATTGTGGTTTTATTTTACTAAATTTGCACTTCAAAATTAGCAATAAATAACTTGTTTTTCTTATGAAAAAAGCAGAAAATATCATCGTTGGGATTTCTATCGGTGATTTGAACGGAATTGGCAGTGAAGTCATTTTAAAGACTTTTGACGATTCAAGGATGCTGGAACTTTGTACTCCAGTAATTTTTGCAAATGTGAAAGTGTTGTCTTTTATAAAGAAAACATTAGGATTAGAAACGCCTTTACATGGTATTGAACAAATCAATCAAATTGTTATTGGTAAAATCAATGTGCTAACTATTTGGAAAGAAAGTGTTGACTTGAATTTTGGAACCGATGACGAAAACATGGGTAAATATGCAATTAAATCATTCGTTGAGGCAACCAAAGCTTTGAAAGATGGTCAAATTGATGTTTTGGTCACAGCGCCAATCAATAAATACAACATTCAATCGGAAGAATTTAAATTCCCCGGGCATACTGATTATTTAGATAAAGAATTAGAAGGCGATGCTTTAATGTTTATGGTTAATGATAATTTGAAAGTTGGATTGCTTACAGATCATATTCCGGTCAATGAAGTAGCAAAACATCTTACGGAGAAATTAATGGTTCAAAAAATCGAAACCATAAAACTTTCTTTGATTCAAGATTTTGGCATCAACAAACCAAAAATAGCAGTTTTGGCTTTGAATCCACACGCAGGAGACAATGGCGTAATCGGAAAAGAAGATGATGAACTATTAAAGCCGGTAATAAAGAAATTATTTGAAAAAGGAACGCTTGTATTTGGTCCTTATGCAGCAGATGGATTTTTTGGCAGCAGCCAATATGAAAAATATGATGCCGTTTTAGCAACTTATCACGATCAGGGGTTAATTCCGTTTAAAACATTATCATTTGGAAGGGGAGTAAATTATACAGCTGGACTAAATAAAATCAGAACTTCACCAGATCATGGAACTGCTTATGAAATTGCAGGAAAGGGCGTTGCTGATTATAATTCGTTTAAAGAAGCCGTTTATACCGCAATTGACATCTATCATTCGAGAAATCGTTATCAGGAAATGAGTAAAAACCCACTGAAAATCAAAGAAAAACAGTTATAAACAAAAAAATGTTTATAACGCTTTTGAAATTGCAATAATTTTATATCTTTGCACTCCCGATTTAGGGCTCAAATTGTTGTTTAGATGAAAAGTACGAATGAATATTTAATTCCTTTCATTGGATTAAAATTAGGAAAGCATCAGTTTGAATTTAAAATTGGTAAAAAGTTCTTTGACGAGTTTGGTTTTGATGAATTTGAAAATTGTGATATTACAGCAGATGTTGTTCTTGATAAAAAAGAAACAATGCTCGAGATTTCCTTTAAACATAGTGGTACAGTTAATGTGCCATGTGATTTGACAGGCGAGCAATTTGATTTACCAATTAAAGGTAAAATTAAAATAGTAGTGCAGTTTGGAGAAGAATTCAACAATGATAATGATGAAATGTTGATTTTACCTCATGGCGAACATCAGATAGATGTTTCACAATACATTTACGAAATGATAGTGTTGTCTGTTCCGCTAAAAAGGATTCATCCCGGAGTAAAGGATGGTACTTTGCAAACGGAGGCATTAGAAAAACTAAAAGAATTGCAGGTTAAAGAAGTAAAAAAAGAGAATAAAGAAGAAGATACGGATCCGCGTTGGGACCAATTAAAAAAACTATTAACGGATAAATAATACAGTAAAATGGCACATCCTAAGAGAAAAATCTCGAAAACTAGAAGAGATAAAAGAAGAACTCACTATAAAGCAACTGTTGCTCAAATCGCAACTTGCCCTATCACTGGTGAAGCACATTTATACCACAGAGCTTACTGGCATGAAGGTAAAATGTACTATAGAGGACAAGTAGTTATTGATAAATCGGTAGCTGTTGCATAATTAAAGTTTTTGACAAAAGCTAACTCTCACTTTGTGGGAGTTTTTTGTTTTAAAGAATTTAAATAAATATCACGCTTTAAATGAAGTTAGGTGTAATTTTTTTTCGTAATTTCCACAACTTTTCACACTAAAAAAAGTGAGAAGAAAAAAAACCGTTTTATGAATACAATCACAGCCGCAATCACCGCAGTTGGAGCTTATGTCCCCGAATTTGTACTCTCAAATCAACTATTGGAAACTTTGGTCGATACTAATGATGAATGGATTACTACACGCACTGGAATTAAAGAAAGAAGAATACTAAAAGAAAAAGGTAAAGGCACTTCTTTTATGGCTATCAAAGCCGCACAGAATTTAATTGCGAAAGCGAATATTAATCCAGCAGAAATTGATTTGGTAATTATGGCAACTACAACGCCTGACATGCCAGTGGCTTCAACAGGAGTTTTTGTAGCAACACAAATTGGAGCGGTAAATGCTTTTGCCTACGATTTACAAGCAGCATGTTCTAGCTTTTTATACGGAATGTCAGCCGCCGCCGCTTATATCCAATCCGGAAGGTATAAAAAAGTACTTTTAATTGGTGCCGATAAAATGTCTTCTATAATTGATTACACGGATAGAGCAACTTGTATTATTTTCGGAGATGGCGCTGGAGCTGTATTATTCGAGCCAAATTACGAAGGGTTAGGATTGCAGGATGAATTATTGAAAAGCGATGGAATAGGTAGAGAATATTTAAAAATTGACGCCGGTGGATCTATTTTGCCTCCATCAAAAGAAACCGTTGAAAATGGGCAGCATTTTGTTTTTCAAGATGGAAAAACAGTTTTCAAATATGCAGTTTCAGGAATGGCGGATGTTAGTGAAAAAATAATGGAACGCAATAACCTTACTAAAGAAGATGTAAACTGGTTAATTGCGCATCAGGCAAATAAAAGAATTATCGATGCTACGGCAAACAGAATGGGGCTTGATGAGGAAAAGGTATTAGTGAATATCCAAAAATACGGAAATACAACATCGGCTACTTTGCCTTTGTTGCTAAGTGATTTTGAACACAAATTAAAAAAAGGGGATAATTTAATTTTTGCAGCATTTGGTGGTGGCTTCACATGGGGTTCCATCTACCTGAAATGGGCATACAACAAACAATAAACTAACTAAAAAATAAATCATGGATTTAAAAGAAATTCAAAACCTAATCAAATTTGTATCCAATTCGGGAGTTGCTGAAGTAAAATTGGAAACGGGAGAAATTAAAATTACGATTAGAACAACATTAGAAGGAAACTCGCCAGATATTACTTATGTACAACAAGCACCAATGCATCAGGCAATGTCTGCTGCTCCAGCGCCAGTTGCTCCAGTAACACCAGCTGCACCAGCTGCACCCGAGGAAAATTCAAAATATGTGACTATCAAATCTCCAATGATTGGAACGTTCTACCGCAAACCATCTCCGGACAAAGCGGTTTTTGTTGAAGTAGGAACTACTATTGGAAAAGGCGATGTGCTTTGTGTAGTAGAAGCAATGAAATTGTTCAACGAAATTGAAGCAGAAATTACTGGAAAAATTGTAAAAATTCTTGTCGACGATATGTCACCAGTTGAATTTGACCAACCTTTATTCTTAGTTGATCCATCATAATTATTTTAAATTTTAAATTTTGAATTATGAATTTATTCATCGTTCATCTAAATCATTTAAAATTTATAATTTATAATTTAAAATAATCCTATTAAGATGTTTAAAAAAATATTAATTGCCAATAGAGGGGAAATTGCACTTCGTGTAATTAGGACTTGTCGTGAGATGGGCATTAAAACGGTAGCGGTTTATTCCACTGCGGATGCGGAAAGTTTACACGTAAAATTTGCAGACGAAGCTGTTTGCATTGGACCTCCGCCAAGTAATTTGTCCTATTTAAAAATGTCCAATATTATAGCGGCTGCAGAAATTACTAATGCAGACGCCATCCATCCTGGATACGGTTTCCTATCCGAAAATGCTAAATTCTCTAAAATTTGTCAGGAACATGGTATCAAGTTTATTGGTGCTTCGCCTGAGATGATTGATAGAATGGGAGACAAAGCTTCGGCAAAAGCTACCATGAAAGCTGCCGGTGTTCCTTGTGTTCCTGGTTCGGAAGGATTGCTAGAATCTTACGAGCAAGCACTTGAATTGTCTAAAGGAATGGGCTTCCCGGTAATGCTTAAAGCAACTGCCGGTGGTGGCGGAAAAGGAATGCGTGCGGTTTGGAAAGAAGAAGATTTATTGAAAGCATGGGAAAGTGCTCGTCAGGAATCTGCTGCTGCATTCGGAAATGACGGAATGTATTTAGAGAAATTAATTGAAGAACCAAGACATATAGAAATACAAGTTGTTGGAGATTCATACGGAAAAGCATGTCACTTATCGGAAAGAGATTGCTCGGTACAACGTCGTCACCAAAAATTAACAGAAGAAACTCCTTCACCTTTTATGACGGACGAATTACGTCACAATATGGGCGAAGCTGCGGTTAAAGCTGCGGAGTTTATCAAATATGAAGGAGCAGGAACCGTAGAGTTTTTGGTAGATAAGCATAGAAATTTCTATTTTATGGAAATGAATACGCGTATACAAGTAGAGCATCCTATTACGGAACAAGTTATTGATTACGATTTGATTCGGGAGCAGATTTTAGTAGCTGCTGGTGTGCCAATTTCGGGTAAGAACTACTTGCCACAATTGCATGCTATTGAATGTCGTATCAATGCGGAAGATCCGTATAATGATTTCAGACCTTCACCAGGAAAAATAACCACTTTGCATGCTCCAGGAGGACATGGAGTTCGATTGGATACGCACGTTTATGCAGGATATACCATTCCGCCAAACTATGATTCGATGATTGCGAAGTTGATTACCACTGCGCAAACCAGACAGGAAGCCATCAATAAAATGAAACGTGCTCTGGATGAATTTGTGATTGAAGGCATTAAAACCACCATCCCTTTTCATAGACAACTGATGGACGAACCCGATTATGTGGCCGGAAATTATACAACAGCCTTTATGGATACTTTTAAAATGAACGATCCAGAATAACTATTTAAAACCCAACTCTAGCAGTTGGGTTTTTTGTTTTATTTAACGCCTTATATAAAAGTTAATTAACGTTTTGTAAGGAATATCACATCGTGATAATTATAGATTTGTCGTTTAATCATAAATGACAAAAACATGAAAAAAATTATTTTGGCACTGGCAATTCTTTGCGTAGGGATGACTCAAGCGCAACAAAGAGAAAAAGGAACTATTGAGCTTATTCCTCAAGTTGGTTTTTCAATTTCAAATTTTTATGGAAGCGACACTTCTGACAATGATGCGATTTCTACCTTAAGTATTGGCGTTGGAGCAGACTATTATTTGAACAACCGCTGGAGTATTCGTTCGGGGCTGCATTATCAAACCATGGGGTCTGATGTGAGTGATACCATACTGGGATTGAGTTATCTTACTGTTCCTTTGAACGCGAACTGGCATTTTGGTAAAGAACGAAAATGGAATTTAAATTTTGGACCGAGTGTTGGCTTACTAACTTATGCAAAATTAGGCGATGTGGATGTTAAAGATGATTTCAATAAGGTTCAGGTTGGATTTAATGTGGGTATTGGGTATAAATTTGAGTTGACTAAAAAGTTAAGTCTTTTAGTGGATTACCAAGGAATGGCTGGATTAACCAATGCTGCGAAAGATGCTACTCTTAAAAATGGTTATGGTTCTATAAATATTGGAGCTGTTTTTAAATTGTAAATTAATATCAATTGAAAACCCAACTGTTATGGTTGGGTTTTTTTACAATTTGTAACTTACCGTAAATAAAAATACTCTTGGCAATACATAGGTGTTTCGTTGGCTTATTACATAATCAGAAAAAGAATACTCATTTTTAGCTTTTAGATTGAGCAAATTATTGATTGAAAACTCAAAACCAAAAGGACTATTTTTTTCTTGATGTCGTAGTGATGTATTCGCCATTTCAAAGTAATTCGTTTGATTGGTATTGTTTGTGTTTTTTAGATTTTGGTATTCGATTTTGTAAATCCAATACTTTAAAAAAGTAACTTCTAGATCAGTATTAAATTCATCTGATTGAAAATTTGATTTTGTTAGTCCCGAAAACTGGCTGAATCCTTTTGTGTATCCGATACTGAAATCGGGCCATTTTTTGTGAGCTGTTTTTAGAGAAATTCCCAGTTCTTGATTGTTTCTATTGTTTGTTGATGTAGTATTGTTTATGGTCTGAATATAGTTAAACCAACTTACATTCGAATTTAATTTCAAGTTGAAACGATATAGCTTTTTAGTTATTGAACCATTAAAACGCCAATTGGTTTCCGGATTATCAGTTAAGATAGGCGTGTTGAATTGGTTTATTCCGTCAAGTTCAATTACATTTCTTGTGGTTTTTACTTTTTTGTTGAAGCTTGCCATAGCGTTAAGCATAATGCCACGATACATATTGGTTTTTGAGTACCGCAGATTTGCTGTGTGGTATTGCTCGTTCTCGAGTAAAGCATTTCCTTTGAAAACCGTATTGTAACTCTGTAACGTAAACTGATTTGCCAATTGACTAACTTCGGGAAAAGTATTGGCTAATCGATACGTAAAGTTTATTGCTTCCGATTTATTGAATTCATAATCACTATTCCATTGGGGCTGTAAGAGCGTTTTTGATATAGAAAAGTTAGCCGCAGTTTGGTTTGTTTTTAAAGTATATTGATGCAAATAAAGTCCGGGCTTGTTTGTCCATTTTCCTATTTTGAATTTGTATTCGAAGCCAATGTATGCATCGTTCAATTGATAGTTCACCTTATTACCAAATCCGGCTGTTGCAAAATCATTAACAGTTCCGTTGGTTAACACTTGTTTCTCTGAAGTTTCATAATTTGAATACCCATAATTATTACCCAGAACCGTATACAAATGATTGAAGTTGTTTAATATCCAATAATGTTTAAATAGCGCATCAACACTGTTGTTTTTTATCTTTTTTACTTGTTCAATGTTATAGTTGGTATCTGTTTGCAACGGAATTAATCCGTCTAGAAAAGGCTGATTGGTCAACCATTGGTTTTGTGGTGTATTGTTTTCGTAGGCTTGATTGACCACAAAAGTTGTTGTGTGATGCGTATTGTAGTTTTTATGCCATTCGATGTATTGTTTTACAGAAACATTATCGGCTTGACTGAGGGTTTTAAATGTTGTATTGTTTATATCGGTAACCGAATTTAGAGTAGCGTTAATGTCGTTAGTACTCGATTGTACTTGGGCGTTATAATACCATTTTTCATTCTTTTTTGGAGAATAATCTAGTTTAATATTTCCGATTCCTAGTACAGAACGGCTGTCGTTATTTTGTAATTTGTTTTCGAAGCTGATGGTGCTGTTTTGCAAATATTCATTTGTGCTTTCTGTTTTGGATGCCATGAATATCTTAGAGAAAATACCATAACCAGAAATATTCCATTTATCTGAAGCATCAATACTAAAATTAAGTGCGCCAAATTGTGACTTGTTTTGTACTACATCTGTATTGTCATTGGTAAACGAATACAAATTAGTGAATGATTTTCTGCCCGAAAGAAAGCTGCTAATTCCGCCGTCAAAACGCATTAAATCCTCGAAAGTAAAGGTGCTTCTGCCTATATTGTTGATGTCGCCAATAAAACTAAAATTGGTTTTGGGCGAATAATAAAATAGTCCGGTGTGCGCGAAATTATATTCGTTGTTGCCAACACCCGCTTCGATATCGCCAAAAACGAATTTCTTTTTGTTTTCTTTTAGTTTTACATTCATGGCTAAATCATCACTGTCTGAAACTTGCTTCATGAAACCAACTTGATTGAAATGGTCTATCACTTCAATTTTATCTAACGCATCTGCAGGGATATTTTCTACAGCTAGTTTGCTTCCTCCACCAAAAAAGGATTTGCCTTCCACCAGCATTTTAGTAACTTTCTTGCCTTGAACGGTTATGTTTCCTTTTTTATCCACTTCAACTCCCGGAAGTTTTTCGAGTACTTCCTTCATCTTCCTTTCGTTGCCATTGGCGAATGCTTTTACATCATAAGTAAGAGTGTCTTTCTTGACCACAATGGGTTTGTACTCGTGTTTGATTACGATTTCTTTAAGCTGTTGTCCTGTAGCTCTAAGTTTGAAATTGTGTGAAGTAATAGAAGAGTTGGGCTCGATAAGGAGTACTTCTTCAACAAAACCGATGTACGAAGCAGTTACTTCATATTTTATGGCGTTTTCTAACTCTAAACGGTAACGTCCTTTGTTATCTGCAATGGCAAATTTAAGTTGAGCAGTATCCTGTAATGGTTTTGCTATGATGTTGGCACTTTCTAAAGGAATATTTATAGAATCAGAAACCACACCGGTGATGGTGCGGGTTTGGGAGAAGGCGAATGAACTTATTAATACTAAGAAAAGAGCTTTGTACATTAATATTATTCTTTTTCATTCATAAATTCTTCATGCTTTTTTTCTATCAGTTTTTCTATTTCTTGATCTGTAATGGCCTTGTAATTTTTAAGTTTTGTTTTTAGCACAATTGTGTCATTACTTAAAATAATTTTTTTTGTGCCAAAAACAGCATCCTTTGTTTGAAGTTCAAGAATTAATCCAGGTAATGCTCCAAAACCATTTGGCCCGAAAGCGAATGGAATTTGAGGACAAAACCAAGCGGTTACAGGATGTTTAAAAGTTCCTTTTGGATTAATAACTACTATTTCGTTTGTTGCTTTGTAACACTTGTATTGGTCAATAAATTTGGTTTCAGCAGAAATAACCCAACCTTTTAAAATTTCTTTTTTTACTATAAAATTTCCTATTCTCTCTAAAGAAGTCTCTTTATATAGACTATCATTTTTTTGTAGAATATTGCCGTGGAAACCAATTTTTAATATTCCCATTTTACTGGCATCTTCATCAGAATACAACTTTTCAGTTTTTAAAAAGAAAGATTCTTTAGAATTGAAAGTGAGTGTAAATTCAAACTCTTTTGTAATTGTTAGATAATTGGCATTCATAGATAACATCAATTCATCTAGTTTACTGTCTTTGTTTTCTATAACAGTTACGCCGTAAGATACCGTGCCCGATTTGATTTGGGAAGTAACATTAAGGGTAATCAACATTGTGAGGAAGATTATTTTTTCTTTCATTCTTTTAACTATTAATTTCCCGACAATACTTTTTGTTCATATTCTTCATTAGTTACTGTTTTGCCCTTAGGGAAATCTATAGCTATTTCTTTGTCATTTAAGATTATTTTTTTAGCAATATAGGTTGTGTAGCTTTCTGTTAATTCTAAAATTAATCCAGGTAGCCCAAAATATTGTTTGGGGCCAAAAGAATACGGGAGACTGGGGGCAAACCAGGCCGTTATGATTTTTTCTTTTTTGCCAACCCTGCTTATATATGAAATAGAACAAGTAGCTTTGTAGCACATATATTGATCTATTTTTTTTGACTCTGTCGAAATTTCCCAGCCATAATCTTTGGATTGCTCTTTTATTAAAATGTTCTCCTCATTTTTTTTTAAAAGTATTTTTTTATCTAAGTAAAGGTAAAATGAGTCAGATGTGGTATAGGCAATTTTAGCTAATTTACTTAATGTTTCATCTTGCTCAATGTCTAAAGATTCTTTATTAGTAAATGAAGAAATTTTCCCTTTAAATTTTAATTCAAATTCTTGTGTTTTAGCGGTATTAATGATGTTTTTAACCATTTCGTTCTGGCTGTTACCTTCCTTCAATGGAACATTAACTTCTGCTATTCCATATTCAACTATTCCATAGTTGTTTTGGGAAAAGCAAATGGTGCTTATGAACAGGCATGATGTTAAAATTATTTTCTTTATCATTATGTTTTTTTTAAAGCTATGCAGGCAGAAAAAATGTATATCTTAATATCAATAAATTTAGTTATTTTTTACCTTCTTGAATATCCGCTTCCTCAATCATTTCTGTAATTTTATCTGATAATTTAATACTGTATTCATCAATAGAAATTTTATTAATTCCATATGGTTTTATAATTTTCTTTTCCTCTAATTCAAGAGTTATTTTAGTTGCAACTAAAGTTACATCCAGATAGCTGATTTCTAATATCAAACCCGGTAAATCGTTATAATATACTGGCCCAAAGTTAATTGGAATTTGAGGACAAAACCAAGCTGTAACTTCGTATTCAATTTTAGCGGATTTATTATTGTAAAAATAATCGCTAGTAGTAGCCTTGTAGCAACTTTTACCATCAATTATTTTTTTTTCTTTAGTTACATTCCAATTCTTAATTTGCTCTTTCCTTATTAAGAACTCATTTTTATGGAAGAAAATAAAATTTGGATTGTTGTTAAAAATAAATGTTTTATCGGTATTAAAATAAATTGGAGTTGAATATTTTGATTTGTTTATCGCCAATTGTGTAGAAAGATTCGAGGATGAAATCCCGTTATTTTCAATAAAATAAGAAATAGTATCATTTATATATAGCCTAAAATAAACATTTCCACTTTCTTTTACTATCCCTTTTAGTATTTGTGAATTTTGTGAGTCGGTCACGCCTACTTGATCAGATATATACAACGTGTAATCAACTGTTAATTTCTTTCTTACTTGGGAAAAGCATATAGCGCTTAAGAATAGATAGAATATTACAATGAGTTTGTTTGCCATTTATTCAGATAAATTGAGGGTCAAATGCTTTTACTCCTCTTCCATTTTTTTTAAAAGTAATTTTTCCAATTGTATTTCAGTAATTATTTTTATGTTTTTGATTTCACTAACATCAAAATCATCTTTGGTTTCAAGATTGATTTTAGACACGCCAAAAACACTATTTCGCACTTGTAATTCTAATATTAATCCAGGTAGATTTCCATAACCATTTGGTCCGAATGGGTAGGGTAAATTTGGACAAAACCACGCTGTAACGGGATGATTAAACTCTTTGTCAGGACTAATTACAGTATATACGTTAGTAGCCTTGTAACATAGATGTTTGTCAATCATTTTAGTTTCATTAGTTATTTTCCAATTTGAAATATTGTTTTTTCTGACATATATTTTACCTCCTAGAATGGAAGATTGAACAAGTACTGAATCTTTAAAGGTATAAACATTTCCGGCATATCCTATGAAAGGGAAAATTGCATTATTTGAGCCATTACCATCCTCCAGGTTTAAAATCGATTTATTTACGAATTTTGAATTGCCATTTTTTGCCAATAATAAGAAAGATAGCTTTCCCGAATTCGTTATTGCATTTTTAAGTAATTGTTTTAGAGCACTGTTGTTGTCAAAAAGTTTTTCTTCATCGTTAACTATCACCTTATATTCAATGCTGATTGTATTTAGTTGTGCGTTAAGGTTGAAAAATGCGAAAATAAAAAATAAGGAGTAATAATACTTCATAGTCAATTATATTTAAACCCACCCAGATAATGTCAAAGGGGGGTTTTGTTTTAGATTATGGTTCTATGGAAAAATTCTTCATACAGTCAAAATATATAGAGTATGAAAGGCTTGTTGAGTCACTAACGCTAAAACCAGCCTCTCTGGCAGCATTATAAGCTTTAAATTTTTCAAATACACAATCGGGTCCTACGGCTTCTTCTGTGTTTTTTTGATCTTTTAAACTAAGATTAATCGCCTCTACAGTCTTAAATTCAATTTTAATAATTGTATTCGCCATCGAAATTCCGCTAAATGCAACTAGTGCAATAGCTGTAAAAAATAATTTTTTCATTTTAATACGTTTTAGATTTATAACTAATTTTTGACTTATAACAAAATGATTTTCTGCAGAATGGTTTTGTTGAATGTAAAATTGACTAATTATTTTGGAAGTATTATAAAACTAACCTCGCAAAATTATTCGCAAATGGAATAATTTTATGTTTAATTTTTTGTAGGATTAGTTTTATCTGATAATTTAATACTGTATTCATCAATAGAAATTTTATTAATTCCATATGGTTTTATAATTTTCTTTTCCTCTAATTCAAGAGTTATTTTAGTTGCAACTAAAGTTACATCCAGATAGCTGATTTCTAATATCAAACCTATAATATACTGGTCCGAAGTTAAGTGGAATTTGAGGACAAAACCAAGCTGTAACTTCATATTTTATGGCGTTTTCTAACTCTAAGCAATAACGTCCTTTATTGTCTGCGATGGCGAATTTAAGTTGTGCATTTTCCATCAAGGGTTTTGCTATGATGTTGGCACTTTCTAACGGAACATTTATAGAATCAGAAACCACACGGGTGATGGTGTGGGTTTGTGAGAAGGTGAATGAACTTATTAATAATAAGAAAAGCGTTTTGTGCATTAAAATTATTCTTTGGGATTAAAATAATTTAATTTTAAATTTTCAACTTCTTTTGCATCTCTTAATTTATTTAAATCTGGTCTTTCTATATAGGGTTCTTTAATGGGATTAAATTCAATTTGTTTAGCACCAAAAACCACACCTCTTCTATCTAATTCTAAGATTAAACCTGGTAATCCATTATAAAAAAGCGGTCCACTTGAAATAGGAATTTGTGGTGCATACCAAGCAGTGACTAAAAATTTCGATTCTTTACCACTTAACAGGTTGGTTACAACATCCTCAAATGTTGCTTTGTAACATAAAAAACCGGATATATCCTTGGTTTCTGTTGTTAGCCGCCAATTATACTTAATTTTTACTTTTTGGAGAACATATTTTCCTAAAATTGACTCATCAAAACTTTGGTAATAATAGGGTGAATTTAATTCTGAATAAGTTGTTGAAGTGAATCCACTAAATGCTTTTGCAAACGCTATCCCACCTGAGGAACTATCTTCGATAGTATTATTGACATAAAAATAGGTTTCCAAATTATTGACACTTAGGGTAAAGCTAAGATATTTTGCATTTTCACTTGCAGATTTATGATACACACTAATTATGTTGTCTTTTGAAATTTTGTCGTCATCCCCAATTATGACATCATATTTGACATTTAATTTATCATTTTGAGCAAGCAGGTTTAATGAGGAAAAAAATAAAATAAAAAATAAAGATCTCATCGTTGTTATTTTTAGAAAAAAACACTTGCAGGTTTTGCAAGTGTTTTTAATGAATGGATATTAGTGAACTCTTTTAAATTAGTTAATTAAATCGACATACATAAAGTATAAACCGCTTGTGCTATATTGAATGATCCTTCAAGTGGAACGTCTGCTAACATGGCTTGAACAAATGCTTTATGGCCTGCTTCATTACACATTTCATGACTACCTCTAACTAAATCAACTTTTTGTTTTATGACAACCGTTTCTGCCATCGAAACTCCACTAAATGCAACTAGTGCAATAGCTGTAAAAAATAATTTTTTCATTTTAATTCATTTTAAACTTATAACTAATTTTTGACTTATAACAAAAATAATTTTCTGCAGAATGGTTTTGTTGAATGTAAAATTGACTAATTATTTTGGAAGTGTTATAAAACTAAGCTCGCAAAATTATTCGCAAATGGAATAATTTTATGTTTAATTTTTTGTAGGATTAGTTTTTTTTTTTGGTATATTTGGTTTTTGCAAATACCACAATTTAGTATAGTTATAATAGTATGTCTCTGGATATACCTAATATTTTGTGTGTATGAATGTTGATAAAATTCTTTTGCAAATTCGGGCTAAGCGCCAATCTTTAAACTATTCGCAAGAATATGTTGCACATTTCCATATCTATCCGAAACTAGAATCTTTAGCCGAAGTTTCACGGTTATTTGTTTAAGTAGAGCGCCTTCTCATGGCGCCATTGACGTCTAAAGCTGCACTAGGAGTGTGGATTGCTATGCCGACTTGCGTTGTGCTTGAAATCAAGAACAAAATGCAAACTAATAGTATACTTGTTATCTTTTGAGAATTTATGGTACTCAGAAATAATAAAAAAGCAGACAAAATGGGAATATTATAGATTAAATGCGTTAAAATAATTTCGACACAAGAATTTTTCCTATAAATTCAAAATATTTTTTTGGTTCTAAAATCTAACCAAAGTTTTTTAAACTGTAATAAAACTACAACGATCATCAATGATTCAAAAGGATAACTGAATCTCGAATTGGTTCCATAAGTTGAAAATGCCTGAAGTAAAGATGTTACTATAATAATTGTTGTAATGATAATTTCTGATGAAAAAGTGCGATTTTTCATGAAAGAAAAAAGTAGAAGCAAGATGTTAAAGAGAAAGGCAATTTTAAAAAAACGAAGTAGATAATGCTGAATATCCCAAACCCAAATAAATGCAGGCGCCGATTTTTTTACCTTAAATTGTGTTTCATTCCAATAAATATCAGTTCTCCAGAAATCATACCATGAAACAGTTACCTGTTTTAGATAATCGGCTGGATTGTTTTTTATAAGTTCTTTGCTGTACTGACTTAACTCGAAGGATAAATCAACAAAAGATAAGCCTGTTGCCTCTTGGATATCGTTGTATGCGTCCCAGATTGACATTGAAACATCTTTTCCTTGACTTATTTTTTCCTCTCTGTGACGCACATAGATTTTTGAAATTTCCTCGTATTTGGGTGAAGTCTTTTCTGCAAAATAAACGCAGTTTTGAGATAGGTTATAGCCATAAAAAGTAGTAGGCACAAAATATCCGGTATTGATTTTGTTTACATAAGACCAACCTAAGAAAATCATTATCGGAAAAAAAAGTATGATTATTTTAGAGCTGCGAAAAATACCCGCATTAAAATTTTTTAAAATAAAAAAACCATAAATAAGGATAGGCAGAAAGATATAAAAAGGCTTAATAAATACCAGATAAGCCAGTAAAAACGCCATCAATAAATCTGTTTTAATGGATTTATTATTAAAATAATTGTTTAGCATGACATTGAAAACAAATGTCATAAAAAACAATGTCAATGATTCTGTTAGGATACAAGTTTCATAAAAAGCCACATGTAAAAAACTGTTCATAACAAGAGTTGCAAACAAGGCATTTTTACTGCTGAATTTTAAAAGCAGCATATTTTTATACAAAACAACCATACTAGCAACACCTATCAAAAATTGCAAAAAAATAACAATGTAGAAGTTCCCGTTGGCAAGTGATAGGAGCAAAGGATAACCGGGACTTCTATAGCCGAAATATCCTGATAAATTTAAATTTGTTAGCAGCGTGGACAACTCTCTGTAACCATCGCTATCAGGGAAAGTAGAAATGTGTTGATAAAAAACCAAAATAATGATACGCAATAAAGCACCAAAAATAACTATTGTACGTAATGGATTTTTATATAGTAAATTCATATTACTCATAAGGTTTCTTTCAACCATTTGTAAAATTCGCGTTGCCAAACGATACCGTTTTGAGGTTTTAACACCCAGTGGTTTTCTTCTGGTAAATAAAGCAAACGGCTTTTTATTCCGCGAAGTTGTGCTGCTTGGAATGCTTCTTGTCCTTGTCCGATTGGCACTCGGTAATCTTTTCCGCCTTGGATAATTAAGATGGGCGTATTCCATTTGTCTACATAATTAATTGGGTTGAAGGTTGTATATCCTTTTTGGGCCACGGCATTGTTTTTATCCCAATACGCGCCACCAAAATCCCAGTAATTAAAGAACACTTCTTCGGTTGTACCAAACATACTTTGTGTATTGAAAACCCCATCATGAGCGATAAATGTTTTGAAACGGTTGTTGTGAATTCCGGCTAAGAAGAAAGCTGAGTAACCACCATAACTAGCCCCAACGCAACCTAAACGTGTTTTGTCTACATAATTTTCTTTAGATACATCATCAATCGCCGAAAGGTAATCGTCCATCACTTGTCCGCCCCAATCTTTTGAGATTTGTTCGTTCCATGCTTGTCCGTGACCGTACATTCCGCGACGGTTTGGCGCTACAACAATGTATCCTTGAGATGCCATTAGCGAAAAATTCCAACGGAACGAATAGAATTGTGTTAGTGGCGATTGTGGTCCACCTTGGCAATATAATAAAGTTGGATACTTTTTAGTTTTATCAAAATTAGGAGGAAGAATTACCCAAACTAACATCTTTTTGCCGTCAGTTGTCGTTACATATCTTCTTTCGTATTTTGGTAAAGCCAATGACGCGTACATTTCGTTATTTGTTTTCGTCAATTGTGTAAATGTCTTTTTCTTTAGATTATAGGAATAGATTTCATCCGCATGATTCATATCGGTTCTCATAACGATGATGTTGTCTCCAGAAAGATCTACAATTGCATGAACGTCAAAATCTCCCGAAGTTACTTGTTTAACCGTCACAGCGATTTTGGTAACCCCTGGAAAATTAACTTCGAATAGTTGAATTGTTCCATCGATTGCTGCCGTGAAATATACTTTTTTGCCATCGGCGCTCCATTTGAAACTTTCTACAGAACCATCCCAAGCAGCAGTCAAATTTATTTTAATTCCTTTGAAACTAACGATGATGTCATTTTTATCGGCTTCATAGCCATCGCGTTTCATTTGGAGCCAAGTCAAATCTCCGTTTGGAGAGAAAGCGGGATTGGTATCGTAACCCAAATTTTCTTCGGTTAGATTTTTAGTTGTTTTTGTTTCGATGTTGTATTGGTACAAATCCGTATTGGTGGAAATAGCGTAGGCCGTTCCGAATTTCTTTTTAGAAACATAGACAATGCTTTTACTATCTGGGGACCAAATGTAATCTTCATCACCACCAAATGGTTTTTGTGGTGCATCATAGGGTTCTCCTTTCATGATGTCAATTGGAGCTGCTTTGCTTCCTTTATTGAGTGCATAAAAAACATGATTGTGCGTTCCGTTATTCCAAGTGTCCCAATGGCGGTAGTCTAGTCCGTCGTATATTTGTGCTTCTGATTGGTCTAATTCTGGATAAAAATCTTTTCCTAAAACACTTTCGGTTTTCACTTCGGCATCGGATAAAATATAGATTCCATCAGGAGAAACATTTTTGTTAGATAATAACTCTTTAGTCTGCGCTTCTTCAATTTCTATTGGATTTCCGGCAGTAACGGGAATGGTATAGAATTTTGAATTTGATTTGTTTTCTGCTACAGAAGGGGTTGCTACTTTGTAAACGATTGTTTTTCCATCTTTAGTTATTCCTAAAGGAGAAACTCTACCAAGTTTCCATAAGGTTTCCGGAGTTAAAACCTGTTGTGCAGATGCTGCTATGCCCATAGTGCAGAGAATTAAAAAAAGTATCTTTTTCATTTTTGATAAATTTATTGAGATGCTAAAAGTAACAAAATTAATCCACAAAAAAAGCCACACTTTTCAGTATGGCTCTTAGATTTTTGTTAAGGTTTATTCTTTGATAAAGCGTTTAGTTGTAGTTGAAATTCCATTAGAAACTTCGATTAAGAATGTTCCTGTTTTTAAAGAACCTACATAAATACTATCGTTTTCAATTTTACCACTTCCTAATTCTTGTCCCATCATATTGAATATTCTATAGGTTGATGTCGTTTCAAGATTAGAGATGTTTAAAATGTCCCCTTTTACAGGGTTTGGATATAAGTTAAAAGAAATTTTTGAACTTGTTTCATCAAATCTAGCAGTTGATGTAATGTTTACAGTATAGTCTTCAACCTCTCCATCTGCAAAAATTTCACATGATGTTGGAGAAGCATTATATTTCATAGAAACACGCATTCTGGTTGAGCCTAATAAAGCAGTGGTTGGTACTGTAAAGCTACCGGAGATAGGAGTTGCAGTAGTTCTATTTCTATTAAAAACTTGTTCTCCGGCATCAAGGAAATCTCCGTCTCGGTTGTAATCAATCCACACTCTGTAAGCTTCACTGAAAACTGTAGCTGTCCAAAGCGGAGTTATGGTAATGGTATTACTGGTACCACGAACTAAATTAGTAGAAAGTGCTGTAAAGTTGCCATAACCTCCATTGTTACCTGATAGGTTATTGATTGTTCCCAATTGAACTCTATTAATAAATTCATCTGCCGTGTTATTCCCTCTGGAAGCACAGTAAGTAATAGTTGAAACAGCTAAAGTTGTAACAGAAACGGTGTTACTATTTAATGAAATATTACCAGCGGCATCTTTAGATCTAACATTAAAAGTATAAGTTGTTGAAGCAGTTAAACCGGTTACAGCAAAAGTAGTTGCAGTAGTTGTAGAACCAATTAATGAACCATTTCTAAAGACATCGTATCCGGTTACCGCAAGATTATCTGTAGCGCCAGACCAAGATAAATTGGTTGTAGTTTGAGTAGTTCCAGAAGCTGATAATGTTGGCGCTGTTGGCGCTGTTGTATCTGGAGCTAATGTTGTAACAGTAAAGGTATTACTTGCTAGAGAAAGATTTCCAGCAGCATCTTTAGCTTGAACGTAGAAAGCATAAGTAGTAGAATTTGAAAGTCCGGTTACTGCTAATGTTGTAGAAGTAGTAGAAGTTCTAAATACACCATCTTGATATACATCATAACCAGTAACTGCAACATTATCTGTAGCACCTGACCAAGATAAATTAGTTGTAGTTAAAGTAGTCCCTGAAGATGCTAATGTTGGAGCTGTTGGCGCAGTTGTGTCAGGAGCTGGAGTTAAAGTTGTAACACTTACGCTATTACTATCAGGTGAAACATTTCCAGCAGCATCTTTTGATTTTACAGTGAAGGAATAAACTGTCGCTGCGGTTAGACCTGTTACTGCAAAAGTAGTTGCAGTAGTTGTAGAACCAATTAAAGTCCCATTTCTTAACACATCATATCCGGTTACTGCTACATTATCCGTAGCTCCAGACCATGATAAATTGGTTGTAGTTTGAGTAGTTCCTGAAGCAGATAATGTTGGTGCTGTTGGTGCAACAGTATCCGGTGCAGCACCAGTTGTAATTGTAAAGTTGGTATTAGAAACGTCAAAGAAAATATGATTGGTTCCTTTTACCATGATTCTATTAGTAGTTCCGGCCGTATTTGGAATTGTAACTGCTTGGGTACCGTCATTTGGCGTAGCCGCTAGTAATGTCGTCCAAGTAGCACCTGCATCAGTAGATAAAAGGATATCAACATTGGCACAGTTGACACCGTTTGCTGTTGTACCTGCTACAGCCCAAGTTACAGTTTGGGTGCTTCCACCAACATACGAAACAGCAGTGTTTGGGGAACTTACCGTGAATGGTCCAGCAGTGGCATTTACAGTAACCACCATGTCATCGCTATTATTTGCCGGTCCGCCCGCTCTGTTGTCGCGAACTGTTACTCTAAAGTTCAAAGTTCTTGCTACTGATGATAATGCTTCAACAGTTAGTTCACTTCCGGCAGTGGTAGTAGCTCCAGTTAAAACAGAAGCCATTCTTGGGAAATATCTTGTGGGTGAAGTACTGGCATTAAACGATCTGAAGTTTACTCCAGTTGTTTTTGTTGCACTAGGAACAGCGGCAGTAGTTTGATTGTCAAACTGCTCCCAGTTGAAGGTTAGCGCATCGCCATTGGCATCTGTTCCGGTAGCGGTTAGCATAAACGGAGTGCTTTTAGGAACTGTATAATCTAATCCAGCTCCTGCTGTTGGAACTGAATTTCCTGTGGCAATATTCACAGAACACGTTTTAGCTTTAATATTATTAGTTACCTGTTGGATGCTAATTGCATGAAAATATGCATCAGAATGCGGTTGCACGTCTAGCGTTGTGATTCCGGCATATCCCATAATTGTGGAACCAGAACCAGGCTCCATTTGAGCGCCACTTCCTTCGTTTCCTCCGTGAGTCCAAGTATGATTGGCTCCCATTTGGTGGCCAATTTCGTGTGCTACATAATCAATATCAAAATTATCTCCAGACGGAACACCATCTGCAGGAGAAGTAATACCACTTCCTTTTCCAGTAGCACAGATACATCCAATACAACCTGCGTTTCCGCCACCACCTGAAGCTCCAAATAAGTGACCGATGTCATAGTTAGCTTCACCAATTACTGAGGTCAGTGTAGATTGTAATTGCGCATTCCATTGTGACATGCTTGCAGCGGCAGCATAAGGATCCGTTGCAGCGCTTGTGTAAATCACTAAATCCGTATTGGCAATAATTAGCATTCGAGAACCAAAATCTTTCTCAAAAACACCATTACATCTGGTGATAGAATTATTGATAGCAGCCAAAGCCAAAGCTTTTGTACCGCCAAAGTAGGCTGTATATTCGCCTGTACAAGACATTGCTAAACGAAAAGTTCGCAACACTGCATCGTCGGCATTTGGTCTTGCAGTAGCTGCGTCTATTTGAGGAGCAGCAACATCGATAACACTACATTCAAATGGTGTTAGGGATTGTTTTTTATCTGCTTTTCTGTAGACACTATACGTTCCCAAATCGGCTGAAATCGGTTCAATAAAAACAGCTGATTTATCGGGTGCCAGCACCATCGATTTGAAACCTAAAGGCGAAACACTAAAATATGCTGTTGCCGCTGGATTGTCAATTCCGATACCTAGGTAGGATTTAATTTCAGGATATCTTGCTGATAAAGCGGGATCCATACTTGGATTATCGTATACGCGGTAGTTTTCTAGAACGCCATCTGCATTTGGAATAGCCAAGATGGTGTTGGATTTTGAATTTGCCGTTCGGTTTGGAGCGGAAGTCAAACTTGTTCTTAAGCTTACAAGATTCAAATTAAAAAGATGGTTTTCAGGAAGCTGCATTTTGGCCTCAAGTGCAACCATAGTGCTTTTTTTTGTGGTAGGATTCCACAGCATGCTTTTGTTTTGAGCAAAAGAGAAACTTGTAGTCGCAATAAAAGCGACAATAAGTAGTTTACATTTCATAGTTTATAAAATTGGTTAATTAGAAGTCAAAAATAAAATTATTTTTTATAAAAGATTTGAATATTTAATAAAACTGTTAACAAATTCATAAACTAGTCTAAAAATTGTTGTTTTATGCATAAAAAATAAGTAGAATCTGTATGAAAACAACAAATCTCGCTTTTTTTAAGTAACTTTTATCTGAATAAAGTATTTTTAGAAAAAATAACCAGCATGAATCTTAGTTATTGGGAACTTAAAAATTGGTTTACAGATGTTGATTTTACTATTGTGGGTAGTGGCATAGTAGGACTTCATTGCGCTTTGACTTTGCGAGAACGTTTCCCGGGAAGTAAAATATTGATTTTGGAAAAGGGAGTTTTACCGCAAGGAGCAAGTACTAAAAATGCAGGATTTGCTTGTTTTGGCAGCATTTCTGAAATCTTAGATGATTTAAAATCGCATAGCGAGCAAGAAGTCCTTCAGCTGATTCAAAAACGTTGGAACGGATTGCAATTATTACGCAAGAATTTAGGAGACACCCAACTTGATTTCAAACCTTATGGTGGTTACGAATTGTATCTCAAAGACGACGAGAGTACTTATGCTGAGTGTTTGCAAAAATTGCCGTTGATCAATGATTTGCTGAAACCGTTGTTTAGAACCGATGTTTTTACCAAAGAGGTAGACCGTTTTGCTTTTCAAGGAATTCAGGACTATGTGGTTTTTAATCCGTTTGAAGCTCAGATCGACACGGGTAAAATGATGCATGCCTTGCTTCAAAAAGCCATTGTCAATGACATATTAATTTTAAATCAAGTAGCAGTAACGTCGTATATAGAAAAAGAGGATACGGTAACAGTTGCCTTAACAGATTTTACTTTTTCGACAAAGAAATTACTTTTTGCCACCAATGGTTTTGCCAGTCAACTTACGAATAACCAAGTAAAACCGGCAAGAGCTCAAGTAGTGATTACCGAACCGATTCTGAATTTGGATATCAAAGGAACTTTTCATTTAGATAAGGGGTATTATTATTTCAGAAATATTGACAATCGAATTTTATTGGGTGGTGGAAGAAACTTGGCCTTTGAAACCGAGACTACTACGGAAATGGGACAAACAGAAATTATACAAAACCGGTTGGAGCAATTGTTAAAAGAAGTAATTTTACCAAATACCGAGTACACAATTGCACACCGCTGGAGTGGTATTATGGGATTAGGGTCGAGTAAAAACCCAATTGTGGAACAACTTTCTGACCATGTTTATTGTGGTGTACGATTAGGTGGAATGGGAGTTGCGATAGGAAGTTTAATAGGAAAAGAATTAGCAGATTTAGTACAATAAACTATGATAAGAAAAATTTTTCGTTGGATTTGGAAAGCGATACTATGGTTTTTTGCCCTCTCTATACTATCGGTAATTATTTTTAAATGGGTTCCAATTCCGTTTACGCCTTTAATGATTACCCGAATCATTGAATTTAAAGTAGCAGGCGGCGACGCTATTTATAGTCATAAATGGGTTCCGTTAGAAGAAATTTCGCCAAATCTTCAAAAAGCTGTTATTGCAAGTGAAGACGGAAATTTTTTAGAACACAGTGGTTTTGACTTCAAAGCCATGCAGAAAGCTTTTAAAAGTAATAGTAAAGGAAAAAAATTAAAAGGAGGTAGTACTATTTCGCAACAAACAGCCAAGAATGTTTTTTTGTGGCAGGGAAGAAGTTACATCCGAAAAGGACTTGAGGCCTATTTTACGGTTTTAATTGAGATAATCTGGGGTAAAGAGCGGATTATGGAAGTGTATCTTAACAGTATCGAAATGGGTAACGGCGTTTATGGTGCACAAGAAGCGGCGCGGCATTGGTACACAACCACTGCAAAAGACTTAACACCTCGAGAAGCTGCTGGAATAGCTGCCATTTTACCCAATCCGCGTAAATTCAAAGCCTCTAATTCTTCTGCATACACTGAAAGAAGAAAAGAAAAAATCATGAAAATTATGCGCCAAATAGGTAAGATTAAATATTGATAAAGCCCCTTAATTGGGGCTTTATCATTTCAAAAATCTAATAAAATAAAGGCTTGTATTGTTGCCAATGTTTAAAAATTAAAATTCCGTTACATACTAATATTAGTAACGCGAATGGCGCGCCCGGGATGTCTAAAAATAAATGGAATAACATAATATTGATGGAAATTGGTGCGAGCAAAACCAAAGCAAAAGCAACCCATTTTTTTAATAAAAGTAGTATGCCTATAATTACTTCCAAAAAACCAACTACAGGAAAGAGATAGCCTGTGGCTCCAAGAGAATTCATAAAGTCTTTGGCGCCACCAACGGGTTCTGGCATTGGAATGAAGTGTAAAAATTTATTGGCGCCAAAAACTAAGAGCGCCAAACCTAAAACTATTCTAACGATTTTAGTAAACTTTGAATTCATAAAAAGTAGGTGTTTGGATTAGTAATAAGGTAAAAATAGTATTAAAAATTTAACAAAACACGCTACATATAATCAAATTATTAACACTTTTTTGCTATTAGTAAATTAAATAGAATTTAAATTGTATTTGTAACATTTTCAAAATAATTTTACAAATAGCTAAATTTAAAAATTAAAGACCATGCAAGCACACGAAATAGAGTACCATATTTATGGTGAAGAAATGCAATATGTAGAGATAGAATTGGATCCGCAGGAAATTGTTGTTGCAGAAGCAGGAAGTTTTATGATGATGGATAACGGAATTCAAATGGAAACTATTTTTGGCGATGGTTCGCAACAGCAAACGGGGCTTTTTGACAAACTGCTTTCGGCAGGGAAAAGAGTTCTAACAGGTGAAAGTTTGTTCATGACGGCTTACATCAATCAAAATTCTATAAAAAGTAAAGTATGTTTCGCCTCGCCTTATCCGGGAAAAATTGTACCATTAGATTTGAAACAATTTCAAGGAAAATTCATTTGCCAAAAAGATGCATTTCTTTGCGCTGCCAAAGGGGTTTCTGTTGGAATAGAGTTTTCGAAGAAATTAGGACGTGGACTTTTTGGTGGAGAAGGTTTCATCATGCAAAAATTAGAAGGCGACGGAATGGCATTCGTTCATTCTGGAGGAACGTTAGCAAAAAGAGAATTGGCTTCAGGTGAAATTTTGAAAGTTGATACCGGCTGTATTGTGGGTTTTACAAAAGATGTTGATTATGATATCGAATTTATAGGTGGAATTAAGAATTCAGTTTTTGGTGGTGAAGGCTTGTTTTATGCCACTCTTCGCGGACCAGGAACTGTTTATGTACAGTCGCTTCCGTTCAGCAGATTGGCTGATCGAATTATAGCTTCGGCACCAAAAAATGGAGGAAACAGCAGAGATGAAGGAAGTTTACTCGGAGGTTTAGGCCGAATGCTTGATGGCGACAATAAATTTTAACAAAAAGAAAAGCGTCCCGATTAAAATCGGGACGCTTTGTTTTAAATCATAAAATTAACTCCAAGTACAATGTTTCGTCCAATATTCGGAATTCCATCCGATTTTAATCGGGAAAGATGCGAGACATACGTTTTGTCGAATAGATTATTGGCATTCAAATTCAGATTAAAAATCGTTTTGCCAATGATTACTTTTCCACCTAATCCCATATTTATTAGGGTGTAATCGTTGGTTCTGGTTTCAAATTCACTGTTGTTGTTTTGTGCAAAAGTACTTTCAATATTCAAAGTGGCGAATCCTTCTTTAAACCAGTTTTTAATATTAAATTCACCTTTTATAGTGTTGTTCCATTTGTTCGCCGGAATCAAAGGAAGATTACTTCCGTTGTCATTTTGACCAATAACAGTTTCAAAACTACTGGTAAAGTGTAACCAATCTAACGGATGCGGGTGAAAGTGAATTCCAGCTTCACCTCCGTATAATTTGGCATTCGCCTGAACATAATCGTATACATTATTGCCATCAATTACGTTCCCATTCGGTGAAATAAAGATGTAATTATTGATGTGATTGTAAAATCCATTTGCAAATAATTCAAAGTGAGAAGATTTATACTCCAAATTCAAATCAGTTTGAAGATTCTGTTCGTTTTCCAAATTAGCATTTCCAATTTCATAACGATTGCTTCCTTCGTGAACTCCATTTGAAGTCAATTCCGCCAAATTTGGAGCACGGAAACCGGAAGCAATATTGAGACGAAGTGTTAGATCAGTAGCCAAGTTTGTTTTGTATCCCAATGAAGCATTGAAACTATCAAAGCTTTTATTAATGCCTTCGAAATAGCCTTCATTGCCAAAAAGTCCATTGGTTTCACTACTTATTTTTCGGTTATCATAACGAAGGCCCGCTTGAAGAACATTCTTTCCAAATTCATAATTAGCAGTTCCGAAAATTCCAAAATCAGTTGTTGTGGCATCTGGAATCAATAATTCCTCACCCGAATTGGTATTGGTTTGATGCATTCCCTGAATTCCGATAATGGTTTCTACTTTACCAAATTTTGGAAGATAGTATTTCAAATCATAATTCAGTGTGCTCAATTTCATGTGTAATGAAGCCACATTGCTATCTTCAAATTCGCTCCGATCATTATAAATATAACCCAAATCAGCATCCAATTTTGAGTTCTTGAAGTAGAAGTTATTATGCAGACTTAAAATGTGATTGTCAACCGCTTGTTTTGGGTAAATAGTGGAATGGTTGGTAGTTTGTTCACCAAATCCATCTTCTGGAATTCCTAAATCTAACTTGTTAAAGTTGTACCGAAGTATGCTTGAAAACTTCGAATTACTGTAACCAATTCCGGTTTTGAAATCACTTTCGTTATAACGTGTATTAGTTACTCTGTCACCATTTGGAATTTGATAATCCGCATGCGTATTGAAACTTCCGCGCGCTAAGAATTTCCAATGCTCAGTAGACGTTTTTAATCCTAAAGTACTATTGCTTCCCAATGTATTTGAAAATATTCGTTGGCTAAAATCGGCTTTGAACTCTTGAGGATTAGCAAATTTCTCAGGGTTGAAATATAAGACGCCGCCTAAAGCATCCGAACCATAAAGTAATGAAGCTGGGCCTTTAATGACTTCTACACTTTCTACACCAGCATCGTTTAATCCCAAACCGTGTTCTTCTCCAAATTGTTGATTTTCCAATCGCACACCTTGAGTGTAAACTAAAACGCGATTGCCGCTCAACCCACGAATAACGGGTTTCCCGATAGAAGTTCCGGTCGAAACCTGTGAAACTCCTGGAATCGTTGCCAATCCTTCAATTAAAGTCGCTCTTCCCTTTTGTTGTAATGATTTTATGCTTTCGTGCTCGACTTTCATTACGTTCTGGGATTGTATTTTGTTGAAAGCCGTAGAAACAATTACTTCATCCATGTGGACAATATTGTCTTCTAAAGTTATGTTTTGGATGATTTCTTTTTCTGAAATTGGCAGTGAAATTATTTTTGTGGTGTACCCAATAGAAGAAAAAATAATTTTGAAAGTCCCATTTGGCAAATTGCTGAATTCGTAAGTTCCTTGAGCGTCAGAAATAGCTTCTTTATGGACTTCAGGCATTGAAATGTTTATGCCTGCTAATGGTCTATTGTCTTTATCGGAAATGATTCCTTTAACTTTATTTTGCGCAGACGCGACGAATGATAACCCCATGAATAGGGCAATATATATAAATTTCATAAAAATGTTTTATTGATAAATGAATAATTTGACCGAAGTGATTTCAGTCAGAAAACCCGAAGTTTCGGGACTATTTATGCAATAAAACTCGGGGGCGCCCGAAGGGCAAAAAGACTTCCTCGGAAAAATTGAGTTATTTCTTTTGAATAATAAAGGGAATATTTGCTTTCAACCTGAACTTTTTGAGTGGCAAAAGTTGTTTTTAAAGGCGATATAAAACTGCTAAAGGCAAATTCACAAACAAAACAATGATCTAAAACGTGATGACCATGATGAAGTTCTGTTTTGGAATGATTGTATTCGTGTTGGCAATGCTCTTTTGAAAATTTTTCTTTCAAATGGCTCATAGCATCGAACGACTGAAATAGTATTGCTAACAATACCACCAATCCCATTATCGAGTTTACTATTCGAAACCTTTTTTTCATTGATTGCAAATGTAAGTAGGTGAAAATAAAAACCGTTTGATTTTAACAAATTTTATGATTTGTAAAACCAAACGATTTTCGTTTATTAGGATTAACGGCTCAGTTCGAGCATACTATTTTATACAGTGAAATGAGATCGATTATACTAGGCTATTAGCAACCAAATATTCAGCGATTTGTATAGTGTTTGTAGCCGCTCCTTTTCTTAAATTGTCAGCAACGATCCACATATTGATGGAATTGGGTTGGCTTTCGTCACGGCGTATTCTTCCAACAAAAACATCGTCTTTCCCTTCGGCGTACAAAGGCATTGGGTACGTATAGGTGTCGTTGTTATCTTGAACTGTAACTCCATCGGTGTGGTGTAATATTTTACGAACCTCATTCACGTCAAAATCATTCGAAAATTCTACATTCACGGCTTCACTATGACCACCAACTACTGGGATTCTTATTGCTGTCGCCGTAACCGCGATAGATTTATCTCCGATAATTTTTTGCGTTTCGCGAACCAATTTCATTTCTTCTTTAGTGTAGCCATTCTCTTCAAAACTATCACATTGTGGAATGGCATTGCGATGGATTTGGTATTTATAGGCCATTTCACCTTTGATTCCAGCGTATTCATTTTCTAATTGCTGCACTGCTTTTACGCCCGTTCCTGTAATGGATTGGTAGGTAGAAACAATCACGCGCTTGATGTTGTATTTTTTGTGCAAAGGCGCCAAAACCATGACCAATTGTATAGTCGAACAATTTGGATTTGCTATAATTTTATCTTCTTTCGTTAATTCAGCCGCATTGATTTCTGGAACGATCAATTTTTTAGAAGGATCCATTCTCCAAGCTGATGAATTATCGATAACTGTTGTACCAGCTTCAGCAAATTTTGGAGCCCATTCTGAAGAAGTTTCGCCACCAGCTGAGAATAAAGCAATATCGGCTTTCATGTCAACTGCTGTTTGTAAACCAACCACTTTATATTTTTTTCCTTTGAATTCAATTTCTTTACCAACCGATTTTTCTGAAGCAACTGGAATTAGTTCTGTTACCGGAAAATTTCTTTCCGCTAAGACTTTAAGCATTACTTCTCCAACCATTCCGGTTGCGCCAACTACAGCAACTTTCATATTTTTATCTTTATCAATTTATAATTTTTGAAATACAAAAGTAAATAGAAAAAAGAAAAAAGAGCATAGAAGAAAGGAGAAAGACCAAAAAACGCAGCTATAGTTCTCGTTAGCCCCGATAGGAGCTGGCTACCATGTAGCGCGGATAGCGGGAGGATATAGTATTAAGAAAGACAAATGATCTGCTATTAAAAAAGAAAAACCGTCCCAATTGAGGAACGGTTTAGTACTGAAACGAGTTCAGCATAAATTAGACTATATAGTGTGGCGGTATTATTTTTTCAACAAATCTCTAATTTGAATAAGTAATTCTTCTTGTGTAGGTCCAGCTGGAGCAGCAGGTGCAGCCTCTTCTTTCTTTTTAGCTTTTTCAGCAGCTCTTAAGACAACGAAAATGAAAAACGCGATAATAATAAAGTTGATTACTGCTTGAACAAAATTTCCGTACGTCATGACAGAAGCGCCCGCTTTTTTTGCAGCATCTAAATTTTCGTAGGCTTGTCCATTTAATGCAATAAACTTTGTGGTAAAATCGATACCACCAGTTATGAGTCCTACTAAAGGCATAATTAAATCGTCAACTGCCGAACCGACAATTTTCCCGAAAGCGCCACCGATTACTACCGCTGTTGCCAAACTTAATACATCGCCTTTCATTAAAGACGCTTTAAAATCTGCAAAAAATCCCATAATTGTTTTGTTTTATTGGTTACTAGATAACTAAATTAACAAAAATTTTAACATTTTAAAAAAATTTTGATTTATTCTCTGAAAAACACTCTTTTCACACGCTGGGAAATACTAGTCAAAATTTCATACGAAATGGTATTGAGTTGTTTAGCCATGAAATTAACCGTTGGATTTTCGCCAAAAATGATTACAGTGCTTCCTTCTTTGCATTCAATATTAGTAACATTTACCATTAGCATATCCATACAAACGCTGCCTACAATTTTGGCTTGTTTATTATTAATTGTAACATAGCCAACACCGTGTCCCCAAGCTCTGCTGATGCCATCAGCATAACCAATTGGAATTGTTGCAATTTTTGTTGTTTCAGCAGCGATAAATTTTCTTCCGTAGCCAACGCTTTCTCCAGTATCGATGGTTCTGATTTGAGAAATAACTGATTTTAAAGTGCCAACAATCTCCAATTCTTTTTGTTCTTCCGCGTCGTTAGAAATGCCATATAAACCGATGCCTAAGCGAACCATGTCGTATTGAGAATCTCCATAATTCGTAATTCCAGAGGTGTTTAAAATATGGCGAATTGGTTTTACGTTTAGTTCATTTTGAAGTTTGGATGATAACTTTTCAAACAGAGCAATCTGTGACTTTGAAAAATCATCATGTTTTAAATCGTCACTTGTTGCCATGTGTGACAAAATACTTTTTATCTGAACGGTTTCATTTCCTTTCAGAATTTGGATTAGGTCTTCAAGATTTTCTTCCTCAAATCCTAAGCGATGCATTCCAGTGTCAATCTTGATATGAATTGGGAACCGTTTCAAGTTTTTTTGTGCAGCAATTTTTAGAAATGCTTTCAATCCTTTTATCGAATAAATTTCAGGCTCTAAATGGTATTGAATAATTGCAGCAAAACTGGTAGCTTCTGGATTTAAAACCATAATGGGAACTGTAATCCCTGCGTTTTTAAGTGAAATTCCTTCGTCGGCGAAAGCCACACCAAGATAATCTACTTTGTGATGCTCGAGTAAATTCGCGATTTCAAATCCGCCATTCCCATAGCCGAAAGCTTTGACCATAACCATCATCTTGGTTTTTGGTTTCAACTTAGATTTATAAAAATTCAGGTTGTGGCTAATGGCATTGAGGTTGATTTCAAGTACGGTCTCGTGCGTTTTCTCTTCAAGGAGGGACACAATTTCTTCAAAATGAAAATTGCGCGCACCTTTAATCAAAATCGTTTCGTTTTCAAAATTTAGAGTATCAAACGCTTGGGTAAATCCAGATACATTGTTAAAAGTTGTACTGTTTATGAACTTATTTTTAAACTGAGAAATCGTTTCTCCTATTCCAATTACACGCGAAATTTTATTCGAAATAATCAACTGTGAAACTTGTGAATATAAGTCTTCGTTACTCAAACCACTTTGAAAAATATCAGAGAGAATTATGGTTTTCTTTTTGTGTTGTTTTTGGTTTTCAAGGAAATCAAGTGCGATTTTCAACGATTGGAAATCAGAACTATAGCTGTCGTCAATAATGGTTGAATTGTTGATGCCGTTTTTTACTTTCAGTCGCATTTCTACAGGATATAATTGTACCATTCTGGTCTGGATAATTTTATGGCTGTAGCCAAAATAAAGCAGTAACATCATACAATGAATTGCATTTTCTACCGAAGCTTGATCCAAAAATGGAATTGTAACTAAAAAAGTGTCTTCTCTATACGTAACTTGTAATTCGGTTACTTCGCCGATTTTCTTTTTGGTGATGTAAACATCAGCGCTTTTATCATCTGAACACCAGCAGAATAACTTAGTTTTTGGGTTGACAAACGCGCAAATGGTTTTGTTTTTGTTCATTATTAGCACATTTACCGAAACAAAAAGTTTTAGTTTTTCCTTTATTTTTTCGGCTACGGTTGCAAATCCTTCATCGTGCGCCGAACCAATATTGGATAAAATTCCAATGGTGGGCTGTATGATTTTCTGGAGTTTTTCCATTTCATGTGGCAGGGAAATTCCGGCCTCAAAGATCCCAAGATTGTGTTTTTCGTTGATGCCTAAAATCGACAGCGGTACGCCAACTTGTGAATTATAACTTTTTGGACTTCTTATAATATTATAATCGGGACTTAACAAAAAGTTCAGCCATTCTTTGATGATTGTTTTTCCATTGCTTCCTGTAATTCCGATCACAGGAAATTCGAATTGACTGCGGTAAAAGGTGGCTAATTTTTGTAAAGCCTCAAGTGTATTGCCCACAATTAAAAAGTTTGCCTTATCTTCTATTCCTTTTGGAATTTGGTTGACAACAAAGTGCGCAACGCCTTTATTAATGAGTTCTTCTATGTAAACATGGCCGTCGTGATTGGGTCCGGAAATGGCAAAGAACAAGGTGTTTCTATCGTTTTGAAGTGAGCGACTGTCAATGGAAATAAAATCGATTACAGCAGTATCATCATTCCCAAACCATTTGGCTTTTATGATGGGAATAATATTTTGGATGGATAGTTTCAAATTTTGGGGATTTATTCTTTTTTGGACAAATGCTCAGCATCTTTGACAATCATATTTTGTCGAATGGCATTATAATAAGCAGCGCGGCTTAATGGCTCGTATTCTTCGGTTTCGCCGAGCATGACTAATTTGTCACTGTCATTTTTCCTAAAACTGTAATTGGCTAAGTTTCCGGTTCGGGTACAAACGGCGTGTACTTTGGTTACATATTCTGCCGTTGCCATTAACGCGGGCATTGGTCCGAAAGGATTTCCTTTAAAATCCATATCCAAACCTGCCACAATTACTCGAATTCCAGAATTGGCTAAATCATTACAAACCGAAATAATCTCGTCATCAAAAAACTGAGCTTCGTCAATTCCAACAACGTCGCAACCCTGAGCCAGAATCCTGATGTTGGCTGCAGCCGGAACTGGAGTGGAACGAATTTCATTTTTGTTGTGTGAAACTACCATTTCCTCGTCATAACGTGTGTCAACGGAGGGCTTGAAAATTTCGACTTTTTGTTTGGCAAATTGGGCTCTTTTCAATCTACGTATGAGTTCTTCAGTTTTACCCGAAAACATCGAGCCGCAGATGACTTCGATCCAACCAAATTGTTCTTTGTGATTTACTGTATTTTCGAGAAACATTTTGTATTTTTCTAGCGCTAAAAATGAATAGTTTTTATTACTTTGTAACGAAAACAAACCGACTTAAATATTTGTTATTTTTACGTCGATTCAAATGTAGAAAATTTTTAACAAGGTTCCTTCTTGATTGGCAAATAATATCCGTAGAAGGTATTTATTAAAAGAAACGAGCGTATTCCCTATAATTTCAAAACTTATGAAAAAAAGATTAGAATCCGAATTAATCAGCATTGCGCACCGAATTTTAAAGCTAAAAAACAAGTCGGAAATCGATCAGTTGTATAAAGAGACACAAAAATTATACGAAACGTTGGCTGTACTAAAGTTTTATCACGAAAATTTCGAATCGGTAAAGTCTGATGTGTCGGAAGAAGTTTTGATAGAAAAATTAGAGCAATTCAATGAAAGTAGTGTTCTTGAAAAAACTGAAGTTAACGAGGATGCTAAATATGTAGTGGAAGTTGAAGCTGAAATTCCCGTTAAAGCCGAACCAGAGGCGGATGAAGAAGTAGAAGCTGCACTAGAAATTGAGGAAGAAGAAACCACTGTTTCAGAAGTAAAAGAAGAACTCGTAGAAGAAGTTTTGGAAGAGGAGGAAGCGCTTACCGATGCGGAACCTGCTTTCATTCCCGCTTTTGAATTGGAAGTTGAAGAAGAGGAAGAAGTTCAACTTGTTCAGCCAACAATTGAAGAAAAGCACGAAACTAAAAAAATAGCACTTGAGCATTTCTTAGGTGAAAATTATGTTGATCCGATTTTTGTGAAACCAAATGAAGTTTCCTTATTTTCTTCGGAAGTAAAAGAAGAACTGCCGACTCGAACTCAGGAAGAACCAAAAGAGGAATCAAAAGTTGAAGCTCCAAAAACAGCAGCAATGAACGATGCAATGTCAAAATCCATTGCGATTGGACTTAATGACAGAATTGGTTTTGTACAGCATCTGTTCAACGACAGCAACGAGGATTTTAATCGCGTGATTTCTCAATTGAATACTTTTGATACGTTCGAAGAGGCCAAAACATTCATCAATGAAATGGTTATCCCAGATTATAATTACTGGGTTGGCAAAGAAGATTATTTGGAACGATTTATGGAAATTGTAGAAAAAAAATTCGATTAACACTATAAAACACAGATTTCACAAATTTCCACAAATTAATTCTGTGAAAATCTGTGAAATCTGTGTTTAACTCTTACTTATGTCAAAATTATACATCGTTCCAACGCCGATTGGCAATCTTGAAGACATGACTTTCAGAGCGATTAGAGTTTTGAAAGAAGTCGATTTGATTTTGGCTGAAGACACGCGAACCAGCGGAAAACTCCTAAAACATTTTGAGATTTCCACGCACATGCACAGCCATCACATGCACAACGAGCATAAAACAGTGGATAATTTAATTTCACGATTAAAAGCTGGCGAAACTATTGCGCTAATTTCTGATGCAGGAACTCCAGCCATTTCTGATCCTGGATTTTTGTTGACACGCGCTTGTGTTGAAAATAATATTGAAGTAGATTGTTTGCCTGGCGCTACTGCATTTGTTCCCGCTTTGGTGAATAGTGGCTTGCCTAATGACCGATTTATATTTGAAGGATTTTTGCCCGAAAAGAAAGGAAGACAAACCCGTTATTTGGCTTTAGCCGAAGAAAATAGAACGATGATTTTTTACGTTTCTCCACATAAATTGGTTAAAACCTTGACCGAATTCGTACAGTATTTTGGAGCCGACAGACCAGTTTCTGTTTCACGAGAATTATCAAAACTACACGAAGAAACCATACGTGGAACTGCGGAGGAAGTGCTAAAACACTTCGAAATCAAACCACCAAAAGGTGAAATTGTAGTTGTTGTTGGAGGGAAGATAACAGAAGCAAGAAGCAAGAAGCAAGACAAATCAGAAGAATAAAAAACGTAAAAAAAATTGACCGCAAATTCACAAATTTCTATTTTTTTTACTTTAAAATAATTTGTGAATTTGCGGTTAAAACTTTTTCCACCTCTAAATCTACAAATGAAAACGAGTTTCCGCTGAATAATCCTTTGTCGGATAATTTCAAATCCGGAATTACCAATAACGCCATGAATGAAAGGGTCATGAATGGTGCTTTCAATTTGCTTCCCAATTGTTTTGACATCGCGTCGATTTCCTGATACAATTTTCCGGTTTCCCAACCATCTTTGTCGCTCATAATTCCAGCAACGGGAAGCGCTAATGATTTGCTTTCGTTTCCATTTACTGCACAGATTCCGCCTTTATTTTCGATTAAAACATTGACAGCTTTGCAAATTTCTTCATCAGAAGTTCCAACTACAACAATATTATGACAATCATGCGCAACAGAACTCGCAATGGCACCGCTTTTCAATCCGAAGTTTTTAATGAAAGCAATAGCTGGCGGAGCATTTTCATAACGATTGACAACCGCCATTTTCAAGATGTCATTCTCGGTATCGGAAACTATTTTTCCATTTACTATTTGAGGTTTGTGATGGATTTCATTAGTGATTAATTGTCCTTCTAAAGCTTCAATTACTCTAATTTTTGAGGCTGAACTTCCGATTTCAAATTCTACAATTTCTTTTTTGGAGGTATTGAAATTATTTGGTTTTTCAAATTCGATGTGTTTTACAAATGATTTTCCGTTTTCGGCAACCAATTCGCCATTGATGTACGTTTGTAATACTTTGAAATCCTTCAAATCTTCCACCACAATAAAATCGGCAGTGTCATTTTTTTGCAATAGACCAATGTTCATTTTGTAATGTTTCACCGGGTTAATGCATGCCATTTGTAGTATTTTGAACAAGTCAAAACCTTTGGCAATAGCTCTCGCACAAAGTAAATTAATGTGTCCAACAATCAAATCATCGGGATGCTTATCATCAGAACAAAACATCATATTTTCAAAATTATCCGGTACTAAATCGATTAAAGCTTCAAAATTTTTAGCGGCACTTCCTTCACGGATTAAGACTTTCATACCTAATGATAATTTTTCGGCCGCTTCATCATAAGTGAAACATTCGTGATCGGTTGAAATTCCAGCGGCGATATATTTTTCTATGGGTGCGCCACGCAATCCTGGCGCATGGCCGTCAACGGGTTTGTTGAACTGTTTTGCCCAAGCTATCTTTTTTAAAACTTCTTCATCATCAAATAAAACGCCTGGGTAATTCATCATTTCGGATAAATAATAAATATCGGGTGATGCCATCAATTCCTTTATTTGTTCGGAATCAATTACGGCGCCTGCGGTTTCAAAAAAAGTAGCAGGAACGCATGATGGTGCTCCAAAATGAAACTTCAACGGCACTTGTTTTCCGTTTTCAATCATATAATGCACGCCATCTTTTCCTAATACATTGGCAATTTCATGCGGATCAGAAATAGTCGCGACCGTTCCATGAAGTACAGCAATTTTTGCAAATTCTGAAGGAACTAGCATGGAACTTTCAATATGAATGTGCGAATCAACAAAACCAGGAAGAATATAGTTTTTGATGTTGTGTTCCTTTTCGGAAACAGCAACTATTTTCCCGTTTTCAATGGTAACTTCACCTGAATATATTCTGCGATTTGGAATATCGACAATTTGGCCTTGAATCTGCATTTTGCAATTGTTTTATAGTTCAAAAGTAGCAAAAATTAATTTGTTTCTACCGACCAAAATATACAGAAAAAGTATAGCAATGTTTAGGGCCTTTCCTGTATTTTTGTTTTCATTATTCGTAATTCATAATTAGAAAATGCGCTGGACACTCAAACCAAAACCGGATTCCCACAAAGTAAACAATTTAGTAAGCCTATTAAAAGTTGACCATTTAATCGCGACACTTTTGGTGCAACGCGGAATTGAAACGTTTGAGCAAGCGCGGGAATTTTTTCGGCCGAGTTTGGATGATTTGCACAATCCGTTTTTGATGAAAGATATGGATAAAGCGGTTTCTCGAATAGAATCGGCCATTGCTAACGGGGAAAACATCATGGTTTTTGGTGATTATGATGTGGATGGAACGACAGCAGTTTCCTTGGTTTCTTCGTACCTGAAAAGCTATTATCCGAATGTTGCGACTTATATTCCGGATCGTTATGATGAAGGTTACGGAATCTCTTATAAAGGAATTGACTATGCGGATGACAACGGAATTTCGCTAATCATTGCCTTAGATTGTGGTATAAAATCGATTGACCATGTAGCTTACGCGAAGGAAAGAAACATTGATTTTATCATTTGTGATCACCACCGTCCGGGCGACACTTTACCCGATGCAATTGCGGTTCTCGATCCAAAAAGGGACGATTGTTCTTATCCGTATGATGAATTATGCGGTTGCGGCGTTGGTTTTAAACTCATTCAGGCTTTAGCAGAAAACAGAAATCAAACTATTGATGATTTGATGATTTATCTTGACTTAGTAGCCACAGCAATTGCGGCTGATATTGTTCCGATGACGGGTGAGAATAGGGTTTTGGCCAAATTTGGATTGGAAGTTATCAATAGCAATCCGCGTCCTGGAATTAAAGCCTTAATCCAAAATGTAAAGAAAAAAGTATTGACGATTACCGATGTCGTTTTCATCATCGCGCCAAGAATAAATGCCGCCGGACGAATAAAGCACGGAAATGCTGCTGTGGCTTTGCTAACAGAATACGATTTAGATCAAGCAGAGCAATTTGCATCCGAAATAGAAAAATACAATTCGGACCGAAAAGATCTTGACAAGCAAATCACGATTGAAGCTTTAGATCAGATAGAAATTAATGAGGAAACACTTCGTTTTTCTACGGTGGTTTATAATCCAAACTGGCATAAAGGCGTAATCGGAATTGTAGCTTCTCGATTGATAGAAACGCATTATCGACCGACCATTGTGTTTACCAAAAGTGGTGACAAACTCGCGGCATCGGCACGTTCTGTGAAAGATTTTGATGTATATAATGCTTTGGAAGCCGTTTCGGAACATCTGGAACAATTTGGAGGACACATGTATGCAGCTGGAATGACATTGAAAGAAGAGAATTACCAGAACTTTAAAAATGCCTTTGAGAAAGTTGTGGCTGAAACCATTCATCCTGATTTACTAATTCCCGAAATTTTGATTGATGCCGAAATTGATTTATCCGATATTAATGAAAGGCTGGTTCGATTGCTCAATCAGTTTGAACCTTTTGGGCCATTAAATATGACACCCAATTTTATAACCAAAAATCTAAAAGATACTGGTTATGCAAAGCAAATAGGGAACGAGCAAGAACATTTGAAACTCTTCGTAAAGCAAAATAATTCGGAAGGTTTTGGTGCCATTGGTTTTGGAGTAGGCAACAAATTAGAATCGGTTACAAACCAAAAACCTTTTGATGCTGTGTATTGTATCGATGAAAATGAATTTAACGGGAATGTAACGGTGCAGTTGCGATTGCGAGATTTGAGGTAGTTTGTTTTGGCATTCACCCCGTTTGCCATTTTGATCATTCTTTTGTCATTTCGACCTAAGGGAGAAATCGCATTAAAGATTCAAAATTGTAATATGTTAAATCGGCGACTAGGCTTTCATTCTTATTACATTTATAGTATCACTAACAAATAACGAAAGACATTCTATATTGGAATGACTAATAATTTGAGAGTCCGATTAAGCCAACATCAGGAAAATTTATTTTCTGGAAATAAAACTTTTGCTTCTAGATATCATGTTGAATTCTTAGTCTATTATGAAAAATTTATTTGGGTTCGGGAGGCTATTGCCCGTGAAAAAGAATTAAAAAAGTGGAGAAGGGAAAAGAAATTAAATTTAATCAGGGAGTTTAATCCAAAACTTGAGTTTTTAAATTCCCATTTTGATGATGTTTTGCGTTGAGTGTTATGTGGTTTCCCCTTTGTCGAAATGACAAAGAATGTTTTGAGTGTATTTTGCGTTGAGGGTTATACAATTTCTCCTTTTTAGAAATGAGAAGTAACTAATACTCTTTCAGCTCAAACTTCTCGCCGTCAAAAACGCCATACGTAAAATAGCCAATCCAATCGCCAAGGTTGACATATTCAGAGTTTTCTCCCACTTGTAAAACCATTGGTAAATGACGGTGGCCAAAAATAAGGTAGTTGTAGTGTTTGGTTTCGAGCTTGCGTTTGGCGTATAAGATTAGCCATTCGTTTTCTTCGCCTAGGAATTTTACGTCGGAATCACCAGAAATGAGTTTGTTTTTTACCGAAAGGTGTTGTGCCAATTTTACGCCGATATCTGGATGCAACCAGCGGTAAAGCCATTTTGAAAACGGATTGGTAAACACTTTTTTCATGCGTTTGTAGCCTTTATCACCTGGCCCTTTTCCGTCGCCGTGACCAATTAAAAACGTTTTTCCGTTAAATTCATATTCTTGATTATTGTGATAAACGGGAATATTAAGTTCTTTTTGAAAGTAATCACCCATCCATAAATCGTGGTTTCCCACAAAGAAATAAATTGGAATTCCGCTGTCACGAATTTCGGCAAGTTTACCAAGAACCCTTACGAAACCTTTAGGAACAACGGTTTTATATTCAAACCAAAAATCAAACAAATCACCTAAAAGAAAAATGCATTCGGCATCGTTCTTTACTTCATCAAGCCAAGCAACAAACTTTTGTTCGCGCGGAAAACTGGCTTCGGGCGTGGGTGCGCCAAAGTGTTGATCGGAAGCAAAATATATTTTTTTGTTGGGAGAAATAGTCATTAATCGTTTAGATTATTCGTTATCTGAAGCGTACCATTCGGCAAAAGACGTATCTGTTTCTTGTAATTTTAGCGAATGTAATTTAATGTCATTCGGCAAACGACTTTTAATTTTTTGGGCAAAATCAGTCACCATCTTTTCGCTTGTTGGCTGATAATCAACTAAAATTACATGATGGCCGCGGTTTTTTAATTCATTTGCCAGTTCAACATGAGGCGTATTTTTATTAAAAACAGTAGCATGGTCAAAAATATCTACAATTTCTTCTTTTACAATTTTCTTCAAATCTGAAAAGTCGATTACCATTCCGAATTTTACATTGGTGTTATCCGAAATCGGTTGACCAATAACCGTAACCGAAAGTTTATAGCTGTGTCCGTGCACATTTTTGCATTTACCATCATAGCCATAAAGCGCGTGTCCGGTTTCGAAAGAAAATTGTTTGGTGATTCTAATGTTACTCATGAAGAAATATTTTAGGCTACAAATTTAGTAAATAAAACTACTGTTCGTTTCGTCTATTTTTAGCACGGTGATACATCCAAAACGCGACACCAACAATTAGTGCGAATGGTAAAACGGTTCCAATCCAAACGCCTATTGCATATCCATTGTCAGGAGCATTCTTTATTTTTTCGTTGACATCAATTTGTTGAATAAGTGAAAATAAGGGCATATTTTTTATTTTTTAAATTGACTTAAAGCTTCTTTGGTGAAATCAGAAAGCACTAATTTTCCAGAAATTGCGGCTCTTTCGTATAAAAGTTCGTCCCAATTTTCAGTTCCTTCCCAAAATACTTTTTTCATTTCGACTAAGGCTTCCGGATTGTAGAATGCTAATCTTTCTGATAAATGGGCAACGGCGTCATCAACTTCGGACATACTGTCAAAAAGGTCCGCATACAATCCTTTGGTTACAGCCCAATCAGCAGATTGCCAAATCGTAGGTTGCAACGTTAGTTCAGTCATGGCAGTTTTGCCAATTTTTCTGGAAACTGCAGGTTCAATCACAAAAGGTCCGATGCCAATAGCGATTTCAGATAATTTTACAGCAGCGTCTTGGTGTGCAAAAGCAAAATCACAAGCTGCAATTAGACCAACGCCGCCGCCAACAGCTTTTCCCTGAACTTTTCCTATAATGACTTTAGAACACTTACGCATTGCATTAATCACGTTCGCAAATCCTGAAAAGAATTTTTCTCCGTCTTTTAAATTGGTTATCGAGAGCAATTCGTCAAATGACGCTCCTGAGCAAAAGGTTTTACCTTCGCTTTGTAACACAACAACATTGACATCGGAATTAGTAGAAATTGTATTAAGTTCGTCCGTAAGTTTCTTTAATAATTCACTTGGAAACGAATTGCTTGCGGGATGGCTGAACGTTATTGTTGCGATTTTATCTAGAATAATTACGGTGATTGTGCCTTGTTCAGAAGTTGTCATAACATTTTTATTTGTTGTGCAAATTTACAAAAAAAAGAAGGTTGCCTTTTGGGCAACCTTTAAATATTTTAATTTTTTAAGTTACGGATTTTGTTCAAACGATTGATTTTCATTTTTATCCGCATGTCTAGCATTTAATGCCAAATTATCTGCATTAACAATCATCGCCACAAAACTGATATTTTCTGAATTAGTGAAATTGCTTGGTATTGGAAAAGAAAATGATTTAGTGATTGTTTGACCCGAGTTTGTATTTTCAACAATTGCATCGCCTAGCAAATCGGTGATGCTCTGTCTAAGTACATGATTGTGTTCGTAATTTTGCACCGGATTGATATTCCCATAATAGGAAGTATAATTAGCTTGGTAATGGAGTAAATGATTTTCAAGAGCATACACTACTATTTTTAAGCCAGTATAGTTTTGTGCAAATTTTAAATTAACATCAAGATTTACTATTCCATTTGCAATGGTTGACGATAGGGCAATTCCGAGACCAGCGTTATTACCTGTTAAGCTTTTTGCTTGTTGCAGATTTGATGGTTCGGGAGAAGTCCAAACTATTGTTCTATTCAAACGCGATTGTGGCAATTCTAAATCAGATCCAGGCATTATCAAATCTTTCAACGGTTGAATACCGGCAAAATGATATGGATCATTTCCGTTATGAATCGCCACTGAAACAACCTTGTCTGATTGCTCGTACATTTGATCAATTGCATGAGATACTCTGGTACAGTTGCCGCACCAAGTTCCAGTATAATCTTCAATTAGAACACGTTTTTTGAAATAGCCGGAAACAGGCGGCGCTGTTTCGGTATCGTCAGGGACATTTTCAATCACTTTCGTATCACTGCAAGAAAAAATAGTGATTAAGGTAAAAAACGATACAAATACTTTTATTGTTTTCATTGCAAAGATTTATTTTAAAGATTAGCAAAATAACTAAAAAAACTTCAATCTTAAACTTATTATATCTTTATTTGTAAAACAATCTAAACTAAACATGAAAAACGTACTCATTGCCTTATTTTTCTTTATAGAAATTACAGCTTTTTCTCAAAAGCAAATGCCAAATATTTCATTATCAGATATTGATGGTAAAAAAACCTCCGTTACAACAGATTTTGTCGAGAAGGATAAAATCTATATTTTTTCATTTTGGGCTACTTGGTGTACGCCTTGTATCAGTGAACTTGATGAGATGAATGATCTTCAGGAAGAGTGGAAAAAAACATTGCCAATTGAGATAGTTGCCATTTCTACCGATGATTCTAGGACGCAAAAAAGAATTAAACCATTGGTAAATGGAAAAGGCTGGGAATACAAAATTTTATTAGACAGTAATCAGGAATTGAAAAGAGCTTTAGGTATTGTGAATATTCCGTATACGTTAGTTGTGAAAAATGGTGTTATAGTTCATATTCAAAATGGTTATGTTCCAGGAAGTGAAAATGAGTTATTTGAAAAACTTAAGACGCTTTAATCCATGAAAAGACTTATTTTATTTGGACTGTTAGCTTCATCGACAGCTATTTTTGCTCAGGAAAAAGATAACGGAACTGTTTCAGGTGGATTTGAATCGAATGCGCAATGGTACTTAAATGACACAGGATTACTGGATGAATTTTACAATCCGGTTGTACATCCGGAAAATCCAATACGCTCCAACAACTACTTATTCGTTAATTACAAAATCAAGAATTGGACTTTTGGCGTTCAGGGAGAAGGCTATTTTCAGGATGCGCTTCTGAACTATAATCCAAAGTATAAAGATGCCAATATTGCTACTTATTTTGCCCAATTTAAAAATGAGAAAATAGATATTACAGCTGGTTATTTTTATGAGCAATTTGGTAGCGGTCTGCTTTTAAGAACTTGGGAAGACCGAGCTTTGGGAATTAATAATGCTTTGCGCGGTATTCGATTTATATACAAACCAACTACTTATTTTACTTTAAAAACGCTTTACGGGCAACAGCGTACTGGTTTTGATGTTTCGGAAGGAAAAATTTATGGAACTGATGCGGAATTGTCGCTTTCAGATATTTTTAAGTTTGAGAAAGATGAATTGTCCATTGGTGTAACTTATGTGGGTAGAGATGAAAAAACAGACATTCCTGATCCGAAGTTTAATGATTTGACTAATTCTTTTGCCGGACGATTGAACTTTACGCATGACTCTTTTTACTTTTCAACGGAGTATGATTATAAATCGAAAGATGCTGTAGTTCAGGTTAGAAATCAAATCGATAATAATTTGATTAAACCCGGAAGTGCGTTGTTGCTTAATATGGGATATTCTAAAAAAGGATTTGGTGTTGATGGTACATTCAGAAGATTAGAAAACATGAGTTTCTTTTCGGAAAGAATTGCTAAAGGAAATCAATTCAATGATTTAATCATGAATTATGTGCCAAGTTTAACCAAGCAACATCATCTTAATTTGGCTAATATTTATGTGTATCAAGCACAGCCAAATGTAATTCTAAATGACGTAAACTTGGTTAAAGCTGGAGAAATTGGCGGTCAGATTGATTTGTTTTATAACTTTAAGAAAGGAACATCTTTAGGAGGAAAATACGGAACTAAGGTTGCCTTAAATTATTCGCAATATCACGGTTTAGGAGGTGAATTTTATATCTTCTCACCGCAGGATTACCAAACAGATTTTTTTGGTTTTGGTAAAAAATATTTTTCAGAATATAATATAGAAGTTACAAAAAAGTGGAATGATAAGTGGCAATCTAATTTTAGTTTTATTCATCAGTATTATAATAAAAAATACATACAGGAAACTGTTGGTGAAGTGAATACCAATATATTGGGAGCTGAATCTACCTATAGATTTAATGGAAATAAATCTGTCCGAGTACAAGCGGAACACATGTGGGCGGATAGTGATAAGAAAAATTGGGCTGCGTTGTTAGCTGAATTCAATCTTGGTACTAAATATACTGTTTATGTTTCTGATATGTATAATTATGGGAATGATGATTCTAAATTACGCCATCACTACTACAACATTGGAAACTCTTATCGATACAAGTCAACACGAGTAGCTTTAGCTTACGGAAGACAAAGAGGCGGATTGGTTTGTGTTGGAGGCGTTTGTCGCTTTGTTCCCGAGAGTACAGGAGTTTCACTTTCACTGAATACAAGTTTTTAATAGAAATTGATTACAATAAAAAAGCCCCATCATAATTATGATGGGGCTTTTCAGTATTAAAAGTTTTTGTTACTTCTTAATAATTTTCAAGGCTGCTTTTTTGCCTTCCTCGTTTGTGAAATTCAAAATATATAAAGCAGCATTCAAATTTGAAACATCCAAATAGTTGTATCCTGCAGTATAGCTCAAAGCTGTAATTGTTCTTCCGTTGATGTCATAAAGTTCTGCTTTTCCATTTGAATTGGCGTCAAACTCTACTTGCGAACTTACCAATGTTGATTTAACATCGACACCCATATTGGCCAAAGCATTTGTTGAAACACCTAAAATAGCATATCTGTAAGTAAAAGTTATAGAAGCACCAACTTCAGCTCCGAAAGAATTTACCATATAAAACTTTAGAACGTATTCCACATTGCTCGTTCCATTTCCGGGATTATTGTTAATGAAATGATCAAAGTTTCCGTTTTGGCCATTGGCAGGGACAACAGAATTACCACTAGCAGGATATGAGTTTCCAACGGTAAGTGTACCTACACAAATTGGATCGATACAAAACTGAAGATTACTTCCGTCTGCATTACTCATGCTAATAAGTTTCATTTTTACATTAATGTTACTATTAGAGCTGTTGTAAATTTTCAATCCCAAATAAGCTGGGTCTGAAGATGAAGCTGTTGCTGGATCTCCCAATGAGGAGAAAGTAAGAACGTCTCCATTAAGAATAGGAGTTCCATCTAACTTCTTCATTGTCATTTGAGAAAAAGACAAAAAGGTATAAAAACACGCGATGACAACAAATATTTTTTTCATAATGATTTAATAATATGAGTTCTTAAAATTATTTTACCAATAAATGTTTGCTGTATGAACTTATTTCACTAGCAATATTTACGATATATTCTCCTTTAGAAACTCCTTTAATCGGCAATAGTAGCGTTTCATTATCTAAAATCTCTTTTTTAGCGCTTAGAATTGTTCTGCCTAGCATATCAAAAATGGTGATTGTATAACTACCGCCAATTAGATTAGCTATATTAATTTGATCACTTGCAGGGTTTGGATAAATATCAAAAGTTGTCAGTTGGCTATCATTCAAAGCTAGTGTCGCAAGCTCAACTAATTGTGAATTAACGACTTCTCCAGTCGTTTGATCAATTAAAATCAAGACAGCATGCATATTATTAACATTGCTTGTTGTTGGTACGGTATAATTAAATGTATAGCTTGCTGTTTGTCCATCACTAATAGTTGATGGTATAGAATTTTCTTGTCCAGCATAACCACCTAATAAAGCTCTCCCAACATGGTTATATGTCATTTGAGCCGCAGGAACAGGATTTGCTAATAATTCATATCCACCCATTACTCCGTTAGCACCGCCTGAATAGTAATTTGTTTGTCTATATCCTGTAGCCGTTCCTGTAACACCATCTTCCGTTATAACAACGCCTAATCGGTAGTTGGCAGCTGAAAAAATAGTTCTGAAAGTAGCATTTGCGTTAATTGTAATTTGAGAACCATTTACAGCACCTGTTGCATTTAGGCTAACCGGCGTAGTTAAGGTTTTTCGCGCGTTTAAGTTACTAACCATTGTAGATTGACTAACATCAGCCCCTTTAACAACTCGATCAACATTCATTCCTGGGAAACCAGAAAAATCTGCACCACCATCATATTCCGTAAGCATCATAGGATCTTGATTATGTACAGCAACACCCACAAATTCATTTGGATAAGTTGTGTCCATATAGCTCATTGCAATAGAGCCTCTAGGGCACCAGCCGCACCAAGTGCCAGTTCCTTCTTCAAAGAATACTTTTTTAAATGAAGCCTGGCTAACCGTGTTAAATTTGGCAACACCTACATTATTAGTTGGCACAGCGTCTGCGTTACCATTAACCGCAGTTATGCTTAATGCTAAATTTTTCTCTACAACAGTACCATATGATACTGTAGTTGGGTGATTTACCGTGCTCGTTGCTCCAACAGCTAAGTTTTTATTTACGGTAACAGAATGATCTATACCATCATTCCAATTAATAGTTAAATTAGTTATGGGATTGCTTCCAGTATTTTTAACCGTAAGCGTTAATGTGTTATTTGTATTTAACAAACTGTATCTATTCAACTTAGCAGAAACCAATTGAACGTCGTTTGCGGCTAAACTTTTTACCTTAACATTGTCAATTACAAGGAAGTAGTTGTCAAAACATTCAAAATGTCTAAAACTTACAAATACGGTTTGACCGATGTAACTGGTAAGATTTAAAAAACGATTAGCTAAAGTACCATTTGCTACTGTAGTTTCATACACTGGAGTGGAGGCAGTAATTGCAGCGGGATCATTTGATGTGGTTACATAAACCGCATAGTGTTCGGCCGGCCAACTTCCATTGGTAATCTGATCAAAAAACAAATATAAATTTGCATCAGTCACTGTGCTTAAATTAATTGCTGGAGAGGTAACCAAATTGTCAGGAGTTACACCGATTTGTGCAGCATCATCATAAGAAAATGACAGTAATGAACCGCTGCCAAAAGTAGTATTAATAGAAGAAGCGTTTAGTACGGACCATTGCAATCCATCACTATTTAAATCAGATGTTGTCCATCCATTTAGAGCTCCAGCGTTAAAGTCTTCTGAATAGTAAGTGGTTTGCGAATAACCAATTAGAGAAGTAAAAAATAAACCAATTAGTAAAGTAATTTTTTTCATGAATAAAGTTTAGTAGTGGTTAGTATATAGATATTAAAATAATTGCAATTATACAATTTTTTTTTTCTAATCTATTGCTTTAGAATGATTTATTTGCAGTTTAAATTTTCTGTATTAATAACAAAAAGTATATATTTGCGAAACAATTATGGGGGATTAGCTCATTTGGCTAGAGCGCTTGCCTGGCAGGCAAGAGGTGGTCGGTTCGAATCCGATATTCTCCACGAATAAACTGAAAGTAGGCTAAACTAAAATAGCTTGCTTTTTTTAGTTTAGTTGGATTTCTGTTTTCAAAGCGTCGCTTTGAGGAAAAACGAAGTTAATCCGATATTCTACACAGAAAAGGTGTTTCGTTTTCTGAACGATACTGCCTTACTCTCTATAGCAATTAGCTTGAAGTACAATCTGGCACCAAACTATAGTAATCCACTAGACTGTTGCTCAATTCTCGCTTCTATTTCTCTTTTTTCAAATCTTCGGCTACTTTTTCGAGTTCAGCATACCAGTCTTCTCCAAATCGCCGAATCAACGCTTCTTTAACAAATTTATATACCGGAACTTCAAGTTCTTTTCCTAAAGAACAAGCAGGATTACAAATATCCCAACGGTCGTAATTTACAGCCGCAAAATCGCTAAAATCTTTTACACGAATTGGATATAAATGACAAGAAACTGGTTTTTTCCAATTTACAATTCCTTGATTATAAGCTTGTTCAATTCCGCAAAGCGCTGTTTTTCCGTCAAAAATCACATAGGCGCAATCTTTATTGTCAATAAGTGGCGTTTCTAAATCTTGATCCGTTCCCACAACCCAAGCTCCTAACCTTTCAATAGCTTCAATGCCTTCTTTGCGAAGAAATGGTTTTATTTTAGGATAAATCTCTTCTAGAATTTTAGTTTCTTCGATAGTTAAAGGCGCGCCCGCATCACCATCAACACAACATGCGCCATGGCAGGCAGAAAGATTGCATACAAAATCTTTTTCGAGAATATCTTCAGAAACGATGGTTTTGCCTAATTGAAACATGATGAATTTATGATTTACAACTGCAAAGGTAATTTCAAAAGCAGTTATAAACGATTAAAAAGCTAATTTTGTAAAAAAAATTAAACAATGAATTTTGATTTTAGAGAAATAGTTACTGCCACAATGGTGCTTTTTGCCGTGATTGACATCATTGGAAGCATTCCGGTAATTATAGGATTAAGGGCAAAATTCGGTCATATCCAATCTGGAAAGGCTAGTCTAGTTTCGGCTGGAATTATGATTGCCTTTCTTTTTGTTGGTGAAGAAATTCTAAAATTGATTGGTATTGATGTGAATTCATTTGCTGTTGCCGGTTCGTTTGTGTTGTTTTTTTTAGCTTTGGAAATGATACTCGGAATTCGATTATATAAAGATGAGCAGGCCACTTCGGCTTCCATTGTGCCTATCGCATTTCCTTTGATTGCAGGTGCCGGGACTATGACAACTCTGCTTTCGCTGCGCGCCGAATTTCAATCCATAAATATAATTTTTGCTATACTTTTAAATATTATCTTGGTGTATTTGGTTTTGAAATCCTCGGCCAAAATTGAAAGAATGTTAGGCGAAAACGGACTAAGTATCATTCGAAAAGTTTTTGGTGTTGTCCTTTTGGCCATCGCTGTTAAATTATTTGCTACTAATGTTAAAGGACTATTTGTGTAACACCAAATTTTAGTATTTTTGTTGTCTAAATTAATTACATGAAAATTTTTACCACAATTTTGATTTTTATTGCTTTTGGGTTGGTGATTTTTAATTTGACTTTGCTAGATTTTGACAAACCTTTTGAAGGCAACAGTATGGCTGCTTTAATTGGTATTTCAGCTTCTATGTGCGCCATTCTTATTCTTCTGATTTTTAGAATGTCAAAAAAAATTGAAGAAAAATCTAAAAACTAAATCATGTTTGATGTTTTAATTCTTGGTGGTGGCGTTTCTGGGATGTCCTGTGCTTTGGTATTGGGTTCAGCGCATAAGAAAGTATTCGTTGTAGATAAAAAAATCGGTATTATTACACATCAAAAAACATCCAGTCTTCAAGAGGCTGTATTTTTTAATGCATACGGAATTGCTCCAGGAAAATTGGGCTCAGAATTATTGAACGAAAGCGTTCAACATTTGCAAGAATCGTATCCGCATGTAATCCAAATAGAAGGTGAAAAAGTCCTGAAAGTTTCAGGTGAATTCCCAAGTTTTACAGTTACAACTAATAAGAATTCATACCAGACAAAAGCTATCGTTGTAGCGATTGGATATTCCAACACCTTTAATATTGAAGGGTTAAATCAATATATTGAACCGCATAAAAAAGCACTTGCCGAAAAGCAGCGAATCCAACTTAAAAACGAGGATCACAAAGTGGTTAAAGGTATCTATGTTACTGGGACGCTTTCAGGATGGAGAAGTCAATTGAGTATTGCTGCCGGAAGTGGCGCTGCGGTGGCAACAGATATTCTCACATTGTGGAATAATGGTATTTCATCTCAAAGCCACGACTCAATTAAGAAGTAGATTCTTTTTGGCGGTTAAACAATCCACAGAATGATAATTTTATTATCTTGCTGATTAATTTGGCAATAGTGCTATTCAACCGAACCCGATAGTCATGAAAAAATCACTTCTGTTTGTTCTATTTATTTGCTCTAGCGCGATTTTTTCGCAAAACAAAAAAATAACGGATACAATTACTTCGCAACGACTAAAAGAAGACCGCGAAATAACTATCGGTTTACCACCGTCGTATGCTAAAAATACCAATCAGAAGTATCCGATTTTAGTACTACTTGATGGCGACTTTCTTTTTGATCCTTTCCAGGGTGCTTTGAGTTATGGATACTATTGGGATGATTTGCCTGAAGTTATAATCGTTGGAATTAGCCAAAACAAAAACAATGAGCGTGAAACCGATTGTATGGTTGACGAAACAACAGGTTTGCCATCAGAAAAAGGGGAACAATTCTTTGAATTTATTGGAATGGAATTGATTCCGTACATACAGAAAAAATACAGAACGGCGCCATTCAAAATGATTGCTGGATTAGATACTACTGCTGGTTTTTTGAACTTATATTTATACAAAGACAATCCTGTTTTTGATGCCTATATCTCAATGAGTCCAGAACTTCCCGCTGAAATGGAAGTAAATATTCCTGAACGATTAGCAGCTGTTCAAAAGCCGATTTTTTATTATCATTCTTCTGCGGATGGTGATGTAAAAAAAATGCGTAATAGAATTATTGCCTTAGATGAACAAGCAAAAAAAGTAACCAAAGAAACACTGAATTACAGATTTGACGATTTCAAAGGTGCATCGCATTATTCGTTGGTTTTGAATTCGATTCCGAGTGCATTGTACCAGATATTTTCGGTTTATCAACCCATTTCCATTTCAGAATTTAATGAAAAAATCGCAGTATTGCCTTCAGGATATGTTGATTATTTGATTAAGAAATATGATGTAATCGAACAATCTTTTGCACTAAAATTGGCAATTCGTTTAAACGATTTCAAGGCTATTGAAGCAGCAATCCTTAAAAACAAAGCGTACGATGAATTCGATAAGTTATCCCAACTCGCCCGAAAAAATTATCCAAAATCAATGCTTGCTGATTATCAATTGGCACAGATGTATGAAAAAAAAGGAGATAATGCAAGAGCTGTAAAATCATATTTAGCTGCTTTTCAAAAAGAAGAAATTGGAGATTTAACTAAGGATATGATGATTGAAAGATCAGATGAACTTAAAAAATCAATGCCTAAAAAAGGTAAAAAAGGGAAAGAAGAACCAGTAGTAGAAGATACTCCGACGGATACTCCGGCTGAAGGAACGCCAACAGAAACGCCAACTGGAGAGAAAAAAACAGAATAACTCAGCCTAAATGTCTAAAATAAAAACGACTTTTTTTTGTCAAAATTGTGGTGCTCAATATGCCAAATGGCAGGGACAATGCAATTCGTGCAAAGAATGGAATACTATTGCCGAAGAAATTATTCAAAAAGAAGAAAAAGCAAGTTGGAAACCCACAACCTCTGAATCTAAAAGGGTTTCCAAACCCTTAAAAATTAAGGAAATTGATTCTACTCAGGAAATCCGAATGGATACTACTGATGGCGAATTAAATCGCGTTCTTGGTGGTGGAATCGTTCCCGGTTCGCTGATACTATTGGGGGGCGAACCTGGAATTGGAAAGAGTACTTTATTGCTTCAAATTTCTTTAAAATTACCATACAAAACGCTTTATGTTTCAGGCGAAGAAAGCCAAAAGCAAATAAAAATGCGCGCGGAACGAATCAATCCGGAAAGCGATAATTGTTATATTCTGACCGAAACCAAAACACAAAATATTTTCCGACATATTGTTGAAACGGAACCTGATATTGTAATCATCGATTCCATTCAAACGTTGCATACCGATTACATTGACTCCACAGCCGGAAGCATTTCCCAAATTAGAGAAACTACGGCAGAACTTATAAAGTTTGCTAAAGAAACCAATATTCCTGTTATTTTAATTGGACACATCACTAAAGACGGAAATATAGCTGGACCAAAAATCCTAGAGCACATGGTCGATACGGTGCTTCAATTTGAAGGTGATCGGAATCATGTGTATCGAATTTTACGCTCGTTAAAAAACCGTTTTGGTTCTACTGCCGAATTGGGAATTTATGAAATGCAAGGTTCTGGTTTACGAGAAGTTTCGAATCCGTCTGAAATATTAATATCGCACCGCGAGGAGGAACTTTCTGGAACTGCAATTGCTTCAACTCTTGAAGGAATGCGTCCCTTAATGATCGAAATTCAGGCATTGGTGTCCACCGCAGTTTATGGAACGCCACAAAGAAGTACAACAGGTTATAATGCCAAAAGACTCAATATGATTTTGGCTGTTTTGGAAAAACGTGCTGGTTTCCGCCTCGGTACCAAAGACGTTTTCCTGAATGTAACCGGCGGAATTTCAGTTGATGATCCAGCGATTGACCTGGCTGTTGTGGCTGCGATTTTGTCGTCTAATGAAGATATTGCAGTTGGTAAAGATGTTTGCTTTGCAGGTGAAGTTGGTCTTTCGGGTGAAATTCGTCCCGTAAACCGCGTAGAGCAGAGGATTCAAGAAGCTGAAAAATTAGGATTTGCTACTATTTTTGTGTCCAAATACAATAAAATTGCCACAAAATTTCCTGGTATAAAAGTGGTGCTGGTTTCCAAAATTGAGGAAGTAGTCGAACAATTATTCGGATGATTTTAGACTCAAATTTTAGAATTTTTTGCGGATAATATGTAACGTAGAAAGGAGCACTTATAATTATATTTGTTCATAAACGGAATACAATAAATGTTTTAAAAAAGCGTTTTAAATAAATACACCACTATTTATGAAAGCAAGATTCCTATTCCTTTTTTGTGCCTTCTCTTTTTTAACTTCCTGCTCGGATAATCATTTTCGTCAATTCGACTTATTGCCTGAGGATCAGCGCTGGCAATCCTCTGATAAAAAAAATTTTGAGTTTGACATTCAGAATGATGCCCAAATGTATAACATCATCTTTCAGTTTAGTCATATTTACGGCTATCAGTTTGCTAGTATTCCGTTACAAGTTTCCATTGAAAGTCCTGATGGTAAAACAGAAGAACTAAACATAGATTTAAAAATTGCAGACGATTCAGGAAAACAGCTCGCTGAATGTTCTGGCGATGTGTGTGATTTATTTTATAAGATTAAGGAAAAAACAAAAATGCAGAAGGGAAAGTACAAAGTCACAATTTCACATAGTTTCAAAGGGCCATATCTTCCCAATGTAATCGGACTTGGACTTGCAGTTGAAAACGTAAAGTAAGATGAAAAAAACAAAGCGCAAAGCACTTCTCCTTCTTAAAGTCATTGGCGTTTTACTGCTACTAGGTGTAGTGTTTCTTTTTTCTTTTAGAAATACCATCTTAAATAAAGTCATTCACCGTGTTGCTGTCCAAATCGAACATGATTACCAGTGCGTTTTTACAATTCAAAAAGCTGAATTTCAAGGCTTAACTAATGTGCAATTCCAAAATATTGCTCTTGTTCCCAAAAAATCGGATACTTTAATCCATATAAAAGAACTTAAAACCAGTGTGAGTTTATGGAAGCTTTTGGTTGGTGATGTTCAGTTGGGAAAACTCGAAATTCGCGACGGCTTCATACAATTAGTTAAAGACAAAAATGGAAGTAATTATGAGTCTTTCCTGCGTTCCAAAAAGGAGAAAAAAGAGAGCGTTGAGGTAAATTATGCCCGACTTCTGAACCGAATTTCGTCGCGATTATTAGATTTGGTTCCGACCGATATGGAAGTGAAAGGGTTTGCCGTCAGGATAAATGATAACGGTAACAAGGTTATTTTTGATTTCAATCGTTTGGCTTTAGCCGATAAAAAACTCAACACTATAATTCAAGTAAGTTCCGATGGTTTTTCACAACAATGGACGATCAAGGGTTTTGCTGATCCTAGAGACCGAAAAGCAGAATTAACTTTTGCCAATGCCCAAAACGACACGATTAAAATTCCGTACATCGACAAAAAATTCAAGCTTATAACGGGCTTTAAATCCATTCACTTCAATCTGAAAAATATTGCAATGGAAAGTGGCGAACTGCATATTGAAGGCTATTCGTCTATTCAGAATTTATTTGTAAACAATCCAAAAATTGCGAGTAAAAATGTTGTTGTTCAGAATGCTCGTTTTGATTACCATTGTGTTGTTGGCAAGCGATTCATAGCTTTAGACAGCTCTTCTACTATCCAGCTTAACGCTATTAAATTCCAGCCTTATCTTTCTTATACAAACGATAAAGATAAAATTTATGCCTTGAAGGTAAAGATTTCAAAAATGAAAGCCCAAGATTTTATTGAATCACTTCCGAGTGGATTATTCAGTCATTTTGAAGGTATGGAAGCACAAGGAAATTTTAGTTATTCGTTGAATTTTGAATATAATAATCACAAACCCAAGAATATTATTTTTGAAAGTACGCTTAAATCTGAAGGATTAAAAATTATAAAATATGGTGAAGCCAATCTCAACAAACTTAACGGCGAATTTACGTATCGCGCTATAGATAAAGGAGTTTTACAACGGCCGGTAATCGTTGGTTTCGGAAATTGGAATTATACACCGCTAAGCGAAATTTCACCGTTTATGCAAAAATGTGTCTTGACCAGTGAAGATCCTTCTTTTTATTCCCATCGTGGATTTATTAATGAAGCGTTTAAAGAATCGATTGTTAAAAACATTAAAACTAAGAAGTTTTCACGTGGAGCAAGTACGATAAGTATGCAGCTAGTGAAAAATATTTTTCTTACTCGTGAAAAAACTTTATCTCGTAAATTAGAAGAGATTTTGTTGGTTTATATTTTAGAAAATAATCACATCAGTTCGAAACAGCGTATGTTTGAAGTGTATTTTAACATCATAGAATGGGGACCAAATGTATACGGAATTGGCGAAGCAGCACAATTTTATTTCCAAAAAAAAGCCTCCGATTTGAATTTAAATGAATGTTTGTTTTTAGCGACAATAATACCGAATCCAAAAGGCTTTATGTATCGTTTGGAAAATGATCACGAACTGAAACCTTACGCTAAACAACAGCAAAAATTCCTTACTAAAGTTATGTTTCGCCGAAATCTTTTGGTTGCAACTGATACTATTGGTAATTTCCCGTTTTCAATTGCAGGTCCTGCAAAACTATTTTTGAAGCAAAAACCAACAGCCGCAGAGATCGAGGTAAATTCGATACAAGAGTTTGAGTTTTAATTGGTAGCAGTACAAAAGAGTAGATTTTAGATAACAATTTGATTGCAAAGATTTTATTCCTAACTTTACCTCACTAAAAAATTCTTGCTATGAAAAAATTTCAACTCTTACTTTTTGGATGTCTTCTAACATTGTCTGCGCAAGGACAAACTGTAGCTTTGCAAAGTTTTGCTACCGGATTTACCGCTCCGACCGAAATCACGCACCCTGTTGGAGATTCGCGTCTTTTTGTAGTGCAGCAGGCTGGAAGTATTAAAATTTTAAATGCCAACGGTACAGTAAACGCAACTTCATTTCTTTCATTGGGTTCTACGGTTGTACTTTCTGGTGGAGAACGAGGTTTGTTAGGTTTGGCCTTCCATCCAAATTATGCTACTAATGGTTATTTCTATATTAACTATACTCGTGCTGGAGACGGTGCGACTGTAATTGCTAGATATTCTGTTTCTACGACTGATGCCAATGTTGCAAACGCTAGTAGTGGAACAATTTTATTGACCATTGCGCAACCTGCAAGTAATCACAATGGCGGAACTATCAAATTTGGTTCAGATGGATTCCTTTATATTGGAATGGGTGATGGTGGTTTTGGTGGTGATCCAGATAATCGAGCGCAAAACATAAATGACAATTTAGGCAAAATATTGCGTATTGATGTTGACTCTGCGTCGCCTTATGGCATTCCGCCAACTAATCCTTATGTTGGTATTGTTGGAAATGATGAAATATGGTCTATTGGGATGCGAAACCCATGGAAATTTTCTTTCAACAGATTGAACGGTGATTTATGGGTTGCAGACGTAGGTCAAAGTGCAGCGGAAGAAATTAATAAAATATCTAGTCCGTTGCCAGTTGGATTAAATTTTGGATGGCGCTGTTACGAAGGTAATTTAATTTATAACAATACTGCAGGCACTTGTCCAGCATATGCTTCAACAGTTGCTCCTTTAAGTCAATATGGTCACGGTTCTGGCAGATGTTCGATTACAGGAGGCTATGCCTATACTGGTTCAATGTATCCTAATTTTGCCAATAAGTACTTCTTTGCGGATTATTGTACTGCTGAAATTGGTTATCTAACTGGAACTTCTAGTACGATAACTTGGGCGATTAACCCAGCGGGTTCTATTACTACTTTTGGAGAGGATGTGAATGGAGAACTTTATGCTGCTGTAGGTGGAACTATTTTCAAAATTATGGATTCCTCGCTAGGCACCAATAATTTTAATAAAAATGGTTTAAGCTTTTATCCAAATCCGGCGAAGACCGAAATCTTCATTAAAAACACATCGGAAACTACGCTTTCGAAAGTTAATATTTATGATTTAACGGGCAAATTAGTTTTGACTCAACCAATCCAAAATACTGAAATTTCCTCTGTAAATATTGTTAAATTAACAGCTGGATTGTATTTACTATCGGTGGAAGATTTCACAGGAAATCAATATAAATCTAAATTAGTTGTTGAGTAAAAGTCAATAATAATTTGACCTTTAAGGCGCAGGATTCGGAATCAATTCTTGAACTTTATTAATTGCTGTAATAATTTCGGGAGTTAGAACCGTTTCAAAAGCTACTATGTTTTCTTGAAGTTGTTCCAAAGTTGTGGCGCCAACTATGGTTGACATGACGAAATCTTGTTGATTTACAAATGCTAGTGCCATTTGGGTCAAAGTTAATCCATTTGCTTTTGCTATTTCGTTATATAATGTTGTGGCTTTGTAGCAGTTATCATTTGCGTATCTAGTAAACTGTGGAAATAAACCCAAGCGTGAAGTAGGTAAAGTACCGTTCAGATGCTTTCCAGTTAAAAAGCTAAATGCTAGCGGAGAATAAGCCATAAGACCCACATTTTCACGCATGCCAATTTCCGAAAGCCCTACTTCATACAAACGATTTAGCAATGAATAAGGATTTTGAATCGTTACAATTCTTGGTAAATTGTGTTTTTCGCTTTCACTGATGAATTTCATTACTCCATACGGATTTTCATTAGAAACGCCAATATGTTTGATTTTTCCTTCTTTTATTAATCCGTCATAAATGCTCAACACTTCAAATATATTTTCGTTCCAATTGGGATCTATTTTTGAAAGACCGCGTTGTCCAAACATATTCATAACACGTTCGGGCCAGTGCATTTGATACAAATCAATATAATCGGTTTGGAGGTTTTTTAAACTCAATTCAACGGCTTCGTGTATGTTTTTCTTTGAAAAATCTAAAGGATTTCTAATGTAAGCCATTCCTCGGTTAGGCCCCGCAATCTTAGTAGCAACGACTAAATCGTTTCGTTTTCCTGATTTTTTCAACCAACTTCCAATATAGCGTTCTGTGTTGCCAAGTGTTGCTTCTCGGCTGGCAATAGGATACATTTCGGCAGTATCAATAAAATTAATGCCTTTATCAATGGCATAATCCAACTGGGAATGTGCATCGCTTTCCGAGTTTTGTTCTCCAAAAGTCATTGTTCCAAGACAAATTTTGCTAACCTTTATATTTGTATTCGGTAGAGTAGTATAGTTCATTGTAGTAGTAGGATTTTACAAAAAAGTCATCCGTTGAAGATGACTTTTAAATAACTTTATTTTAATATTTAGTTCAATAAATTGGTTACAAAAGAGGGATACACTCCGATGATGATATTCAGTAAAATTGCTACAACGGCCACAGCATAATATACAAATGGAATTGCTTTTCTCTCTTCGGAAGCTTCTTTGGTATACATTGCCAAAATCAATTTGAAATAATAGCCAACACTGATGATGGAGTTAATCACAGCTACGATAACAACAAATAAATAGCCCGCTTTTATAGTATTGGTAAACAACATAAACTTAGCAAAGAATCCTGAAAAAATCGGAATTCCTGCCATAGATAAAAGGGAAGCTGCAAGTACCGCTGCTAGTAATGGATTTGTTTTACCAAGACCGTTAAAGTTTAAAATATCTTGATTGTCTTTGTCTTTGGTCACATAAATGATAACTGCAAACGAAGCAATTCCGGCCAAAGCGTATGCTGCGGTGTAATATAGCAATGTAGGTGCGGCGGTTGTTAAACTCAGCAATGCCATCACCATAAAACCGGCATGAGAAATACCGGAGAACGCGAGCATTCTTTTTACATTCTTCTGACGTAAAGCCATTATATTTCCAACCGTCATAGAAAGTATAGAAACAACGACAATAATCGTTTGGAATGTTGGAACCATATTAGTAGGCAATCCTAAGCCAGATAGCAGTTTGTATAAAGTCGCCATAGCAACAACTTTAGCCAATGTACTCATCGTGGCAGTAGTCATAGAAGGAGAACCTTCGTAAACATCTGGAGCCCAAAAATGAAAAGGAGCAGCTGCAATTTTGAATAACATTCCGATAACGATCAATGTTACTCCAATTGGAAACCAAACTGGAGCACCGGTTCCTTGAGACAAAGCGTAGATGCTTTCTAAGTCAAAATATCCGGTAGCACCATACACTAAACAAATTCCAAATAATATAAAGCCAGAGGCGAATGAACCCATCAGGAAGTATTTCATTCCGGCTTCATTACTCTTGATATCTAATCTTCTGCTTGCCGCCAAAATATATAACGAGATGGAAAGGATTTCAATTCCAAGAAAGAACATTGATAAATTTCCGAAAGAAACCATCGCGATAGAACCTGCTAAAAGGAAAATTTTAATCGCAATAAAATCAGAAATCTTAGTAGGATGTTCTTTGTAAAAATCACCACTTAAAGCAACTAAAAATAGTGTTAGAATAATAAATAAACTTGAAAATGCTACCGAAAAATTATCTACTATAATCATGCTGTTATAGTGCGACGAAGGATGGTCAAATTCAGAAACAGTAAGTCCAAGAATAGCTAAAAGTCCAAGTATAGCAACTGGAACAATTAGTTTTCTTAAATTAAAGATTTCAGCGATAAGGCAAAAAACACCTAAACCTGATACAGCAATTAATGTATTCATTTTGGACTTAGTTAAATCTATTAATGTTTGATAAAATTTCTTTTAAACTTGGTGTAACCAAATCTACTAAAGGTTTTGGATACAATCCGAAGAATAATAAAAAGGCAATAATAACTATCAAAGTAATCGCTTCATTAGTTGTTACATCTGCGAAAATTTTGGTATTTGTTTCTCCTAACATGGTGTTTTGGAACATTTTCAACATATAATACGCTCCTAAAATAATTGTGCTTCCACCTAAAATTACGAACCAAATATTGATTTGACTTAAGCTGTACAATACCGTAAATTCACCGACGAAGTTGAATGTTCCTGGCAAAGCCACAGAGGCTAGAACCAAAATCATAAACATAGACGAGAACTTTGGCGTTTGGGCACGAATTCCTCCCATTTCAGCAATTTTACGTGTTCCGTATCTTCTGAAAATTATTTCAGCGACAAAGAACAATCCAACGACAACGAAACCGTGCGCAATCATTTGTGAAACCGCACCGCTTAATCCGTCAAGCGTTAAAGTGTAACAGCCTGCTGCTATTAAACCAACGTGTGCTAAAGAAGAATAAGCCAATAATTTTTTGATGTCTTTTTGACGCAAAGCCAAAATCGAACCATAAATTACTCCCGCTATACTTAATCCGATTAGAATTGGCATATAGGTTCTTGCAGCTAATGGCGCTATGGGTAGTTGCCAACGAATAACACTGTACAATCCCATTTTAAGCATAATACCTGATAAAAGCATCGTTCCAACAGCTGGTGCTTTTTGGTACACTTTTGCCTGCCATGTGTGGAAAGGAATAAGTGGAATCTTGATAGCGTAAGCGAGGAAGAAGGCAAAGAAAATATAAAATTGTTCTGTTGCTGATAACTTCAATTTGTACAAATCTTCTAGTAGGAAACTGTCTGCTTTTGAATACAAATAAACGAAGCCAACCAACATGAATAATGATCCTGCAAGGGTATAGATGAAAAATTTCAATACTGCTTTCTTGCGTTCGTCAGCTTTTCCATTACCCCAAATTAAGGCGATAAAGTAAATCGGTATCAATGCTAATTCCCAGAATATATAATACAATAACCCGTCAGCTGCCAAGAAAGTTCCTGTCATGGCAAACGTCATGAAAAGTACTAATGCGTAGAAATTTTTCGAGTTTTTATAGGTATTCCCAAACGAAGAAAATATAATTAGTGGCGTTAACGCCGTTGTCAATAAAACCATTGCCATCGAAAGTCCGTCAGCTTTAAAATATAAGGCAACTTTTGGCATGTCAATCCAATCCGCCATGAAACTGATATCTCCACCAGTGCTGTATTTTAAAAGTAAATTCAGCGTTACGCCAAGGGCACCTAAACTAAAAACAAGGGCCACTTTTGAAGCTAATTTGTCTCCGGATAAGTAGGTTGCTAAAGCACCGATCAGTAATAAAATTAATATAGTAGTTACATCCATTATGTAAAAATTATTGAACTATAAATAAATAAGAAACTATGGCAACAACGCCGATTACAAAGGCAAATAAATACAACCCTATACTTCCGGTTTGTAATTTTTTCCCTTGTACACTAATGCCGTAAGCAGCAGTTCCGAAACTGAAAACTATTTTTCCTAAAGCGGGTTCCAATGTTGTTCTAAAGAAATTAGACAAGCCGTTCATTGGTTTTACAATTAGGAAAGTGTAAAATTCGTCAACGTAATATTTATTATAAACGGTTTTGCTGAAGCCTGTAATTTCTGAATCTTCATTAGGTACAAATCCTTGTTTTATGTATTTTGAATACGCCCAAATAATAGCAAAAATAGCTCCGGCTAGTGCAATTCCCATCAAAATGAATTCCTGAGTTCCCAAGTGATGCGCTTCGTGTTTTGTGGCTAAAATTGGTTCCAAATAATGATTCAACCAAGAACTTCCAGGAAGATTAATTGCACCACCAATTGCTGCTAAAATCGCCAAAATCACCAAAGGAATGGTTATTAAACTTGGACTTTCATGTAAATGATGTTTTTGCTCTTCGGTTCCTCTGAATTCTTTGAAGAACGTCAAATACATCAAACGGAACATATAGAAAGCCGTCATTATGGATGCGATAGAGGCTACAGCCCATAGCACTTTGTTATGTTCGAAAGCTACCAGTAAGATTTCATCTTTAGACCAGAAGCCTGCAAATGGGAATATTCCAGCAATAGCCAATGTTGAAATCATCATGGTCCAAAATGTGATTGGCATCGCCTTGCGTAGACCGCCCATTTTTCGCATATCTTGTTCTCCGTGCAATCCGTGAATTACAGAGCCCGAACCTAAGAATAAACAAGCTTTAAAGAAGGCGTGTGTTATAACGTGAAATACGGCTACATTGTAGGCTCCCAATCCTAATGCTAAGAACATTAATCCCAATTGAGAAACGGTAGAATATGCCAGTACTTTTTTGATGTCATTTTGAAGTAAACCAATTGAAGCAGCAACCAAAGCTGTTGCAGCACCAACAATTGCAATTATGTTTTGTACTTCTGGAGTTAAATCGAATAAGAAATTCATTCTAGTAATCATGAAGATACCAGCCGTTACCATCGTTGCCGCGTGGATTAAGGCCGAAACTGGAGTTGGTCCCGCCATAGCGTCAGGAAGCCAAGTATAAAGCGGCAGTTGCGCCGATTTCCCACAAGCTCCTATGAATAAACAGAAAGCCGCTATAGGAAGTATCATTTCTTGAAATTGTGTCAATTCATTTACTTTTATAAAGTTTGACATTCCAGAAAAATTGATTGTTGAAAACGCAGCGCCCAAAGCAAAAATTCCAATTAGGAATCCTAAATCTCCAATTCTATTCATGATGAAAGCTTTATTCGCTGCATCGTTATAGGGTTGGTTTTTATACCAAAATCCGATTAGAAGATAAGAACACAGTCCAACGCCTTCCCATCCAATAAACATTACCAACAAGTTGTTTCCGATAACAAGTGTAATCATGAAGAATACAAAAAGATTTAAATACGCAAAAAACTTGTGCATATTTTCGTCATCGTGCATGTAGCTAATCGAATATAAGTGAATCAAAGAACCAATTCCAGTGAGGAATAACAACCAAAGAAGCGATAATTGGTCTAATAAAAGTCCGAAGTCCAACACGAAGTTATGAACTGAAATCCAATCAAACAAAGAGATTTCAATTGCTTTTCCGGTGGATTGTAATTGTGTGAAGAAATAAATGCTAAGCAGGAACGAAACCAAAACAGTTAGCGTTCCGATTGCACCTGATATTCCTTTGCTTACTTTTTTTCCAAAGAAAATATTAAAAAGAAACCCAGCAAATGGCGATAGTAGTAGTAGTAAAGCTAAATTTGTATCCATTGCAGATTATCCTTTTAAGTTCTTTAAATTAGCGATATCAATTGAGCCTATATTTCTAAATACAGAAACCAGAATGGCCAGTCCAACCGCAACTTCAGCAGCAGCAACTGCCATCGAGAAGAATACGAAAACTTGTCCTTCTGCATCCTGATGAAAAGTAGAAAATGCTACAAATAATAAGTTTACGGCATTCAGCATGATTTCAATTGACATGAAAACGATGATTGCATTTCGTCTGTATAAAACTCCAAAAACCCCGATACAAAACAGCAGTACCGAAAGGAAAATGTAGTTTTCTATACCTATTTCATTTAAAATATTATTCATTATTTCTTCTCTATTTTTTCTTTTTTAGACAATAAAACAACACCAATCATTGCTACTAACAATAGGATAGAGGCAAATTCAAACGGAACCATATAATCGTTGAGCAGTACTTTTCCAAGTGTTTTTATGGATTGAAAATCTTCTCCAGAAACATCGTATTCACCCATAATTGTTTTAGAATTGATGAAAACGGTAACTAAAACAACACTGATTAAAATGAAAACGGTAATTGCTCCAAGTCTTGTAATACGAGGTTTGTGGACTTCATCTTCTCTATTTAAGTTCATCAACATGATGGTAAATAAGAAGAGAACCATAATAGCTCCAGCATAAACGATGACTTGAACCATAGCCAAAAACTGTGCATTAAACATTAAGTAATGACCCACGATTGAAATCATACAAATCACCAAATAAATAGCACTGTGTATAGGATTTCTGCTGTAAATCGTTAGAAACGCAGAACCCAATGTAATGGTTGACAGTATATAGAATGTAATTAATAGTGCTGACATTAGTTTGCGTTTTTAAGTTGAGCATTTTTCATCGCCATATCTAAAGGCATAACCAATTTATCTTTTCCGAAAATAAAATCTTCCCTGTCATAACTAGAAGGAACCAATTCTTTGGAAATCGTTAAATAAATAGCGTCTTTTGGACATGCTTCTTCGCATAAACCACAGAAAATACAACGCAACATATTGATTTCATAAATCGATGCATATTTTTCTTCGCGGTACAACATTTCTTCACCCGGTTTGCGTTCTTCTGCTTTCATAGTGATCGCTTCTGCTGGACATGACAAAGCACATAAACCGCAAGCCGTACAGTTTTCACGACCCAATTCATCGCGTTTCAACATGTGTTGACCACGATAAACAGGGCTGAATTCGCGCACTTGTTCTGGATATTGAATTGTTGCTTTTTTTCTAAAAAAGTGTTTGATGGTAATGGCCAATCCTTTAACGATGGCTACCAGATACAATCTTTCCCAAAACGTCATTTCCTTGTTGGAAACCTGTTTTTTTCTACCGGAAAGCGATATACTTTGTATTGATGCTGACATAATTTCTTTTCTTATTTAAAAGCTAGAATACAAATTCCTGTTATAATAATATTGGCGATCGATAATGGAATTAAAATTTTCCATCCTAAATTCATTAATTGATCGTATCTGAAACGTGGTATCGTCCAACGAACCCACATGTAGAAGAAAATAAAGAAGCATATTTTGATGAATAAAACACCTATTCCTAAGATGTTCGCTGTGTTGACACCAACATTGTCCACCATCCATTGCATTCCTGGATAGTTGTATCCTCCAAAATAAAGTACTGCGATTATGGTTGATGAAATAAACATATTGGCATACTCTGCAAATAAATAAAATCCCATTTTCATGGATGAATATTCTGTGTGGTACCCACCAATTAATTCTGTTTCACATTCCGCTAAGTCAAAGGGCGTTCTGTTTGTTTCTGCAAAAGCGCAGATTAAGAAGATTAAGAAGCCAACCGGCTGATAGAAAACATTCCAGTTCATGCCGGTTTGTTGAATCGACATTTCTTTTAAGCTTAAGGTTCCCGTCATCATTATCAGAGCGATGATCGATAATCCCATGGCAACTTCATAAGAAACCATTTGAGACGCAGCACGAACCGCACCCATTAAAGAAAACTTATTGTTAGAAGCCCAACCGCCAATCATAATTCCGTAAACTCCAATAGAAAGTATAGCGAAAATGTACAATAACGACGCGTCAAGATCCGTTGCTTGAAGATAGACCGTTCGTCCAAAAATCTCTAATTTATCACCCCACGGAATTACGGCACTCGTCATCAAGGCTGTGCTCATAGCAATTGCGGGTCCAACAAAAAACAAGAATCTATTTTTGGTATCTGGTTCGAACTCTTCTTTGGCAAATAACTTCATTCCGTCTGCAAGTGGCTGCAGCAGTCCGCCCCAACCCGCACGATTTGGACCGACTCTGTCTTGCAAAAACGCGGCAACTTTACGTTCAGCCCAAGTAGAATACATCGCCATAAGCATCGTTATAGCAAAAATTGTTACTATGAATATACTTTTTTCTACTATGAACGCACTATCCATTGTTCTGAGAATTTACTGGGTTTCCGTCTATTTTTTCGTTGTAATCAATTTCAGCCATACTGATTTTTTTGCGGTCGATGTCTCTACCTTGAAGAATACCTTTTTCAGTAGCGATTTCAACTTTCTCTAATTTTCTGGTGTAATTATTTTGATTGATAACCGAATCTTTCTCGAACTTTCTTGGTCCCTCGATGATCCAGTCAGCCACGTCTTTTTTATCAAAACGGCACGTATTACAAATGAATTCTTCCACTTCATGGTATTCGTCTTTACGCGCTGTAACTCTTTGAATTTCGTCACCAAACATCCAAACGGTGGTTTTGCCACAACATCCTGGAGTTGTACATGCTCTGTGTGCATTGAAAGGTTTGTTGAACCAGACTCTCGATTTGAATCGGAACGTCTTATCGGTCAAAGCACCAACGGGACAAACATCAATCATATTCCCTGAGAAATCGTTGTCAATGGCTGCTTTCACACAAGTTGAAATTTGAGAATGATCGCCACGATTCAAAACTCCGTGAACTCTTCCATCTGTTAATTGATCGGCAACTTCCACGCAGCGTTGGCAAACAATGCAACGGTTCATGTGCAGTTGGATTTTATCACCAATATCTTCTGGCTCAAAAGTTCTTTTATCTTCAATAAAACGCTGTTGTAATTTTCCGTGTTCGAAACTTAAATTCTGTAAATCACATTCTCCTGCCTGATCACAAACTGGGCAATCTAATGGGTGATTGATCAAAAGGAATTCCGTTACGGCATTTCTCGCTTCTTTAACTCTGTCCGAAGATTTGCTAGCGATTTCCATTCCGTCCTGACAGCCTGTTACGCATGATGCCATTAATTTTGGCATGGGCCTTGGGTCGGCTTCACTTCCTTTAGTAACGTCAACTAAGCAGCACCGGCATTTTCCGCCTGTTCCTTTTAGTTTCGAATAATAACACATGGCTGGCGGAACCGATTCTCCACCAATCATACGAGCTGCTTGCAGGATGGTTGTTCCTGGAGCTACTTCTATTTCTTGACCGTCTATGGTTACTTTCATTTACCAATATTTAACTCCTACGGAGTATTTTATTACTTATGTTTCTTCTCTAGCCCCGATTGTAGTGGAAATCCTTTTTTGAATTGCCCTGTAGCTAAGCGAAAGGGAAATACAAAAAAGATTGCAACGTAAAGCGGGAAAATGGATGGCAAAAATGCCCAAGCCATTCGCTTCTAATTATTTTATACTTCTTGCTTTGCTACTAAATGCTTCACTTTTTCAAAAGGTTCTGCTACAAAGTGTTCTCTGTTTTTTATTTTTTCTGGAAAACGGATATGGTATTCAAACTCATCTTTAAAATGACGAATTGCCGCAGCGACTGGCCATGCAGCAGCATCTCCTAAAGGACAAATCGTGTTTCCTTCGATTTTAGATTGGATGCTCCATAACAATTCGATATCTTCCTCGCGGCCTTGACCGTTTTCAATTCGCCACAATACTTTTTCTAACCAACCTGTTCCTTCACGGCAAGGCGTACATTGACCGCAGCTTTCGTGGTGGTAAAATCTTGAGAAATTCCATGTGTTACGAACGATACAAGCTCTATCATCATAAACGATAAATCCTCCTGAACCTAACATTGATCCTGTTGCAAATCCACCATCAGATAGACTTTCGTAAGACATTAGACGATCTTCGCCTGCAGCAGTTTTGTATATTAAATGCGCTGGTAGAACTGGAACTGAACTTCCTCCTGGCACTAAGGCTTTTAAAGGACGATCGGTTTGCATTCCACCGCAATATTCGTCTGAATTCATGAATTCATATACCGATAAACCTAAATCTATTTCGAAAACGCCTTGATTTTTGATATTTCCTGAAGCTGAAATTAATTTGGTTCCCGTTGAACGTCCGATTCCAATTGCAGCATAATCAGCACCCGAATTATTTACAATCCAAGGAACAGCAGCAATAGTTTCTACATTATTCACAACTGTTGGATTCGCCCAAAGTCCAGAAACAGCTGGGAATGGCGGTTTAATTCTAGGATTTCCACGTTTTCCTTCTAAACTTTCAATAAGCGCGGTTTCTTCTCCACAGATGTAAGCTCCGGCTCCAATTTGAACATATAATTCCAAATCGTAACCAGAACCTAATATGTTTTTACCTAAAAATCCAGCAGCTTTTGCTTCGGCGATGGCTCTTTCTAAAATTTTGTAAACCCACATGTATTCTCCTCGGATGTAGATGTAGGAGAGGTTGGCGCCCAATGCGTAACTTGAGGTAATCATTCCTTCAATCAATAAATGCGGAATATATTCCATCAAATACCGGTCTTTGAAAGTTCCCGGTTCTGATTCGTCGGCATTGCAAACTAGATGTCTTGGTTTACCTGATTTTTTATCGATAAAACTCCATTTCATGCCGGCAGGGAAACCTGCGCCACCACGACCACGAAGTCCTGAAGTTTTTACTTCTTCAACTACTTCATCCGGAGTCATTTTTTTCAGGGCTTTTTCTACCGATGCATAGCCGCCTTCTTTGCGGTATACTTCGAAGGTTTTGATTCCCGGAACGTTAATTTTGTCTAATAATATTTTTCTTCCCATGATATTATTTATCGTGTAAAGTGATTTTTCCGTCTTTGCAATCAGCAATCAGCTGATCGATTTTTTGCTCTGTTAAATGTTCTTGGTAGAAATCACCCAACTGCATCATTGGAGCATAGCCACAAGCTCCAAGACATTCAACGCCACGCACTTCAAATAGTCCGTCAGAAGTTGGTTCACCTACTTTTACCCCTAATTTAGTACAAGTGTAATCCATCAAGTTTTCTACGCCATTCAAACAACACGGTGAAGTTTGGCAAAACTCAAACATATATTTTCCGATGGGTCTTTGATTGTACATGGTATAAAAAGTAACCACTTCAAAAACTTCAATCGGTTGAATTTCTATGATTTCAGCAACTTTGATTTGCAAATCAGTGCTTAACCAGTTATCGTGAGCATCTTGAACTTCATGTAAAATTGGCAATAAAGCTGATTTCTTTTTGTCTTCAGGATAATGACTGAGTAGCTCATTGATGCGCGTCATTAGAGCATCAGTGATATTTATTTCTTGTTGTATGTGTGTTCTTTCCATTTCTAATTTTAGATATTAAATTTTAGATATTAGATTTTAATCTCCATTCTAAAATCTCCATTCTGCAATCTATGATCTTTAAGCGTCTAATTCGCCGGCAATTACATTTAAACTTGATAGTATTACGATAGCGTCAGATAACATGGCTCCTTTTATCATTTCAGGATAGGCTTGGTAATAAATGAAACAAGGCCTTCTGAAGTGTAATCTGTAAGGAGTACGACTTCCGTCAGTAACTAAATAAAATCCTAATTCTCCATTTCCACCTTCAACCGCATGATAGACTTCGGCAACTGGAACTGGAACTTCTCCCATCACAATTTTGAAATGATAGATTAAGCTCTCCATATTAGTGTAAACATCTTCTTTGGGAGGTAAATAATAATCAGGAACATCCGCATGTATTGGTCCTTCAGGCATTTTATCTAATGCTTGACGAATTATACTCAAACTTTCCCAAACTTCCGCATTACGAACGCAGAAACGATCATATGTATCACCTGATTTCCCAACTGGAACAATAAAATCAAAATCTTCATAAGAAGAATAAGGCTGGGCAACACGAACGTCATAATCAACTCCCGTAGCACGCAAGTTTGGACCTGTAAATCCGTAAGACATTGCTTTTTCAGGAGTTATTGGTCCAACGTTGGCTGTTCTGTCAATAAAAATTCTGTTTCTTTCAAAAAGGTTTTCGAATTCTTTCCAAGCCACTGGGAAATCCGTTAAGAACGTATTCAATAATTCGAAAGCTTTTGGCGACCATTCTCTTTCGAAACCACCAATTCTCCCCATATTTGTTGTTAAACGAGCACCACAAATTTCTTCATATATCTCGTAAACTTTTTCTCTGAATTGGAATACGTAAAGGAAACCAGTATAGGCTCCGGTATCTACCCCTAGGATTGAATTACAAATTAAGTGGTCCGTAATTCGGGCTAATTCCATTACGATAACTCTTAAATACTGAGCGCGTTTTGGAACTTCGATGTCTAATAATTTTTCTACTGTCATCCACCACGCCATGTTGTTGATTGGTGAGGAACAATAATTCATTCGGTCCGTCAAAACGTTTATTTGGTAAAACGGACGGTTTTCGGCAATTTTTTCAAAAGCACGGTGAATGTAACCTATAGTTGGTTCTGCTTCTAGAATTCGCTCTCCATCCATTAGAAGAATGTTTTGGAAAATTCCGTGTGTTGCTGGATGGGTTGGGCCTAAATTCAGGACAGAATATTCGCTTCCATCTTCATTTTTGCTTTGCTCAATTATTTTAGCATAACGTTGCTCTGGTGGTAATAATAGTTCTGACATTTACTGTACTATTGACTTATTTGACACTGTTCTTCCAAAAAATCTATCGTCTTTGTCTGTTCTTCCGCTGTCTTCTAATGGGAATTCCTTACGCATTGGAAATGAAATCATCTCGTCCATGTTTAGGATTCTTTTTAATTGGGGATGACCTTTAAAAACGATTCCGTAAAAATCCCAAGTTTCTCGTTCCATCCAGTTGGCGCACGAGAATAAATCGATGATAGTAGCAACTTCAGGCTGCGTATTCAAATAGGTTTTTACACGAATTCTTGTGTTTTCAATCCAATTGTGCAGATGATAAACCACGGCAAATTGATGATCGTCGTCATTATCTGGAAAGTGAATTCCACATAAATCCGTTAGAAAATGGAAATTGAATTCTTCGTCTTCTTTAAGAAATTTGATAACCTCATGGATGTGTTCTGGATTGGCCTCGAATGCAAAAATATCTTTCTGCATTTCAAAAGCGAATACTTTCACCCCAAATCTGTGTGTTAATTTCTCTTGTATGTTTGTTATCGCTAAAGCCATTTTTATAGGTTATAGGAAGATAGTAATTCTTTGTATTCTGGTGAACTTCGTCTGCGAACCGATTCATTTCGTACCAATTCCTGTAATTGCATTACGCCGTCAACAATTTGTTCTGGTCTTGGCGGACATCCCGGAACGTAAACGTCCACTGGAATAACTTTGTCAATTCCTTGCAGAACGGAATAGGTATCGAAAACGCCACCGGATGAAGCGCAAGCTCCCACGGCAATTACCCATCTTGGTTCCGACATTTGTTCGTAAACCTGACGTAAAATTGGCGCCATTTTTTTAGAAATAGTTCCCATTACCATTAACATATCGGCCTGACGAGGAGAAAAACTAACTCTTTCAGAACCAAAACGCGCTAAATCGTAGTGAGAAGCCATGGTTGCCATAAATTCAATTCCACAACAAGATGTTGCAAAAGGCAATGGCCAAAGTGAATTAGCACGAGCCAATCCGACAACATCGTTCAGTTTTGTAGCAAAGTATCCTTCGCCAACAACTCCTTCTGGTGGAGCAACTATATTTGGTTTTGTATCCATTTTATTTTGAATTTTGAATTGTAAATTTTGAATTGTTTGAGTAACTTGAAACGTTTCTAATTTAAAATTCAGAATTTATAATTTAAAATATTTTTTCATTATTCCCATTCTAATGCTCTTTTCTTGATGATATAGAAGAAGCCAACGAGAAGCAACATCATAAAGATCACCATTTTAAACATTCCTTCTACTCCCAATTCTTTAAAGTTGACTGCCCAAGGATATAGGAATATCACTTCAACATCAAACAAAACGAATAGAATTGCAACAAGGAAATATTTGACAGAGAAAGGAATTCGGGCGTTTCCGATCGACTCTATTCCGCATTCAAAGTTTTTATCTTTATTTTTGGAGTGTCTTTTCGGCCCTAGATAGCCAGACCCAATTATGGTCAAAACCACAAATCCTATAGCTAGACCTGCTTGCATAAGAATTGGTAAATAATCTAATTGATTGGACTGCATATTGCTTAAAATTAGAAGTAAATTGAAATAGCTACAAATATACATCGCATTATTTAATTCGCAAAAATCAGGCGATAAACGTTTGTTAATTAGCTTGGAAAAGCGACTATTTAAAATGATTTTAAATAGCAGAGTTTAAAACATAAAAAAACGTCCCGAATATTTCGGGACGTCATTTAAATCGAGGTAATCAAAAAATAATATATATTAGTCTTCGATAGCTACTACTTGAGCTGCTACTTTACCTTTTCTTCCTTCTTCTTCTTCGTAAGATACTTTGTCTCCTTCGGCTAAATTTTCAGTTTTAACTCCGGTAGCATGTACGAAAATGTCTTTTCCAGTTTCATCATCTGTGATAAAACCATAACCTTTAGACTCGTTGAAAAATTTTACTGTTCCTGTGCGCATTTTGTATTGTAAAAATAATTAATAATGGTCAAAGATAAATTTTTTGTTGATATAACAAGCATTTCAGTGCTAAATAATTAAAAAAATGTTAAAATTTAATTTGATCTTTAAAAACTTGATAGATAAATACTTGAGAGATTTTCAGTTTTTAGCCAAAAAAAGCAACTGTTTTTGGATAATTAAACAGTTGCTTCTCTGTTTTATGTGAATTTTATAGAAATTACTGTAAATCCAATTTGATAGCTAAGTCTTTTAATTGCGCATCATCAATTTTAGATGGTGCATCAATCATAACATCCCTTCCTGAATTGTTCTTAGGGAAAGCAATAAAATCGCGAATGGTTTCCTGACCGCCAAGAATCGCTACTAATCTGTCCAATCCAAAAGCCAATCCACCATGTGGGGGAGCACCAAATTGAAAAGCATTCATTAAGAAACCGAACTGATCTTCAGCTTGTTCCGGTGAAAATCCTAATAAAGAGAACATTCTGCTTTGCAAGTCTTTATCGTGAATACGAATTGATCCACCACCAATTTCATTTCCGTTTAATACCATATCATAAGCATTGGCACGAACTTTTCCGGGTTCTGTCTCAATCAATTTCATGTCTTCAGGTTTTGGAGACGTGAATGGATGGTGCATCGCGTGATAACGACCGCTTTCTTCATCCCATTCTAACAAAGGAAAATCTACAACCCATAGTGGTGCAAATTCATTCGGATTTCTTAATCCCAAACGTGTTGCCAATTCCATTCTAAGGGCTGAAAGTTGCGTACGCGTTTTATCTGCTGGTCCGGAAAGAACAAAAATCATGTCGCCGGCTTTTGCTCCGGTAACTTTTGCCCAATTTGCCAAATCCTCTTGATCATAGAATTTATCTACAGATGATTTGAATGTTCCGTCTTCGTTACATTTTACGTAAACCATCCCGGAAGCGCCAACTTGTGGACGTTTTACCCAATCAATCAATCCGTCAATTTCTTTACGTGTATATTCGCCAGCACTTGGAACTGCAATTCCGACAACTAATTCAGCCGAGTTGAAAACTCCAAATTCTTTATTTTGAGCTACTTCATTCAACTCACCAAATTCCATTCCGAAACGGATGTCTGGTTTGTCATTTCCGTAGGTTTTCATAGCGTGATCGTAGGTTATTCTTGGGAATTCGGCTACTTCGATACCGTTTAGTTTTTTTAGTAAATGTCTTGTCAATCCTTCAAAAACATTCAAAATATCTTCTTGTTCTACGAATGCCATTTCGCAATCGATTTGGGTGAACTCGGGTTGTCTGTCGGCACGTAAATCTTCGTCACGGAAACATTTTACGATTTGGAAATATTTATCCATTCCGCCCACCATTAACAATTGTTTGAAGGTTTGTGGCGATTGTGGCAACGCATAAAATTGACCTTGATTCATTCGGCTTGGCACCACGAAATCTCTTGCGCCTTCTGGAGTAGATTTGATTAAATACGGCGTTTCCACTTCACAAAAATCCAAATCAGATAAATATTTACGAACTTCCATGGCTACTTTATGACGGAACAGCAAGGCGTTTTTTACCGGATTTCTACGAATATCCAAGTAACGGTATTTCATTCGTATGTCTTCGCCACCATCAGTTTCATCTTCAATCGTGAAGGGCGGAGTTAGTGCTGTATTTAGAATATTCAATTCAGAAACTAGTATTTCAATATCACCGGTTGACATATTTGCATTTTTCGATTCCCGTTCGATTACAGTTCCTTTTACCTGTATTACAAATTCTCTTCCTAGTGATTTTGCTCTTTCAAATACGGCTTTGTCTGTTCTTTTTTCATCAAAAATTAATTGTGTAATTCCGTAACGGTCGCGCAAATCAACCCAAATCATAAATCCTTTATCTCTGGATTTCTGAACCCAACCAGCGAGCGTTACTTCTTTAGTAATGTGCGAGGCGTTTAGTTCGCCATTATTGTGACTTCTGTACATTGTAATAATTTTTTGCAAAAGTAAAAAACAAATATCAATTTACTATGCAAAGTTTCTGTCAAGTTTAACGAAACGTTTATATAACTAATTCATAAAAAAAGTATATTTGGGTTCACTAAATTTAAAATTAATCTTTATGAAAAAACTGTATTTCATTTTAACAGCGCTTCTGTTCTCAAGCTTAGGTTTTGCCCAAAGCGATGTGGTAAAATTTCAGGCAGACATTGCCAAAAGAAATGGCGATATGCTTTATATTAAAGACAACAACAAAATTATACAGGAAATCAAGCTTGACAAAGGAATTTTTAAAGCTTCCTTTCCGGTTAAAGAAGGAATGTATCAACTATTTGACGGAGTTGAATACGCTATGTTGTACTTAAAAAACGGATATGATTTAAAAATGACGATGGATGCTTCACAATTTGATGAATCGATTAAGTTCTCGGGAACCGGTGCAAAAGAAAACAATTATTTAGCTCAGGAAACGTTATCAGATGAAGGTGCGGGTTATGAAAAAATGTTGAACTTAGAAGAAGAAGGATTCAAAAAGGCTATTGAAGAAGTTAAGAATAGGAATCTAGAAAAAATGAACAAAGCGGGATTGGACCCTGCTTTTGTTACTATGAATAAAGTCGGTCTTGATACTAACTTGCTCGGTCTTCAGCAGTATTATTCTCAGATCAGTGCGAATAAAAAAATGAATAATACAGTTTCTGCGACGTTTGATTATGAAAATCATAAAGGGGGTAAAACGAAGTTAGAAGATTTGCGTGGTAAATATGTTTACATTGATGTTTGGGCAACTTGGTGCGGTCCTTGTCGTGCGGAGATTCCATCTTTGAAAGTAGTGGAAGAAAAGTTTCATGAAAAGAATATCGCTTTTGTGAGCATTTCTATAGATGTTGAAAAAGATCATGAAAAATGGAAAAAGTTCGTTACTGAGAAAGATCTTGGTGGCATCCAATTGTTTGCTGATAAAGACTGGAAATCGGATTTTATTGCGTCCTATAAAATTAATTCGATACCCAGATTTATCCTGATTGACCCAACTGGAAAAATTGTAGATGCTGATGCAGCCCGACCTTCTGACCCTAGGTTGACGGCACAATTAGAAAGTTTAGTGAAATAAGTTTAAAACACTGATTCATAGTAAGCCCCGAAATACGGGGCTTTTTTATTTTCCAATGTTAAGTTTTCAGCTAATGTTACCAAATTGTTAAGCGAAAGTTTTTTTAATGTAAAATAATCTATATATTTGTTATGTTAATATGAATATTTAAAACCTACTACTATGAAAAAGATAATGATTTTAGGCGCTTTAGTACTCTCAGCGATGAGTTTTGCGCAGACCGCTAAACCTATTTTAGCACAAGAAGGAACTTTGGTAAAAGCAACGTATTACTATGATAACGGACAGATTCAGCAACAAGGTCATTATAAGGATGGCAAATTAGAAGGAAGCTGGGTTGCATTTGATACAAACGGAAACAAAAAATCTATTGGGGAATATACGAATGGTCAGAAAACTGGAAAATGGTTTTTTTGGAGTGACCAATCTCTAAGCGAAGTGGATTACTCAAGCAGCAGAGTTGCGAAGGTAAAATCTTGGAAACAAGATGCTCTGGCTAAAAATTAAAGAAGTTACTTTTAGTAATGCAAAAAGGAATCCACTATGGGTTCCTTTTTTTTATAAAATGGTTTTATGAATTTTTATGTCTAGCTCAAGATGGTTTGATAGTTCTAAGAAATTATAAACGTGTAAACTAGCCCCGATGGGAGCAAGCTACCGTGTAGCGCGGACAGCGGGTGTGAAGGTGTAAAGGAAGAAAAAGGTGTGCTTCAAAATTTAAAACTAACAACGCCCATAATGTATCGGTTTATTAAATTTTGTGATGCTACTGTTTTATAATAATCTGAAATGGTTACCGATTGAAATGTTGTGTTGTTTGTTAGATTTTTTGCTCTGAGTGAATACTCTATTTTTTTGTTTTTTGGTGTATATGTAATTTCGCTATCTAGAAATAAATAATTGTTGTTTACCGCTAAGTCGTTGGATATGAAGTTTAGAGTAGTTGTAGCGAAAATGTTTTTTTTGGGATTGTAGATAACTTTCAAGGTTTGGTTTAAAGTGTTTAAATAGCTTGGCCTGTTGTCTTTGAGTTTGAAAATATTATTTAGATACATGGTTTGAGTTTCAAGATTAATATGAGTCTTAAAACCGGTTCTTAGTTTTAAATCGATATTTAAATTTTTACTTTCAATAGCTCTTAGGGTAGAATTATTTACGATGTTGCTGTAAGAAGAAATAGTATAATTTGAATTGATTTGAAGCGTAGTTCTTATGAAGTGAAGGTATTTTTCGCCAGAAACTAAAATGTTAAAATTCTTGGTAGGAGTTTGTGCTAAAAATGAGGTAGTGGTTGAAATGTTTGGGTTGATTTGAGTTTTGGTTAGGTAATTATTATTGGTTGTGCTGTAACTTAAAATAGTTTGAAACCGTTTTAAATTAAAGAGGTCGTTGTAATTAAAGAATAGACTGAAATTGTTTGTTTTTGAAAAATCTAAATTTGATTCGTTGTTTTGAAAACTTCGGTAATTGGTTTGTACGAGTCCATTATAGATATTTGATTCTTTTGGTCCAACCTCATTGTAATCATATCCTGCTATGATTACTGTTTTATGGGTAATGTTATGTAAAAATTTTAAGCCACGCGACACGACAAATCTTTTGTTTTTTGTTAACGTGTAATTGACGTCGTCTTTTAATTCTTGTTGGTAATAGTGCGATCCTAGATTGAATTTAATTGCATTTTTGCCTTTTTTATACACTATGCTGCTGTTTGCATATGGGTATGCTATTGAGTAGACCAAATCATTGCGAAAGTTGTTGTTGGTGAATGCTTCGTTATTTGCGTCTAATGAGGTTAATGAGGAGTCAAAATCGTTTTTTATAGCATTAAATCCTGTTTGAATCCAAACTTTAAATTCATTAAAAGCACTTAATAAGTCAAATTTTAGGTTAACTACTTCTTTTGTAAAAGTACTTGTTTGATTGTTTTCAAGAATAGGCAGTGTTGCATTGTCGTCAATTGAAATTCCTGGTGCGTTGTTATATTTTTGAGGGGAATTGCTTTTTGAATATAATGCAGAACCTATGAAAACGGTATTTTTATTTATAAGCGTAGTGAAGTTAAAATTATGTTTTGTGAAGAAGTAGTTGCTTTTTACGCTATTGTTTTGCAGTTGGTCATTGTTGTTACTTAGGCTATTGAAACCAACGTCTTGATACCTAATTTTCCCTAAATATTCCCAATTGCTTTTACTTGACTTTTTATTTAGTAGTTGAAAGTTTGCATTTAAAATTTGTGGTTTTTTTTCAAGGCTTTCGTTTTGGTTTATAACAAAAAAATTGTTTGGTAGATTGTATTCTGAATATGTTGAATTGTTTCTGGTGAGTTTATCATTGTAAAACCCGAGATTTATTCTACTAGTTACCTTTTTAGATAACCTATTTAAGGTGTTGAAATTAAAGTAAAAATTATCATTTACGTTGGCTTGTTGGTCGTCTAAAGGAGAACTTAAATTTCCTTCATTAATGATTGCTTTGGACAACAGGGCTTCATCATTTAAATTTTCAACTGAATTGATTTCAGATTGAATATTATAGGGACTATTATTGGTTCCAACATTATTATGACTTATGAGTCCAAAGTTCTTGGTTTTTCTATTTATTAAAAGTCCAGTAACAGACGAATCGTATTGGTCAACTACACCATAACCGATTTTAACTGTACCAGAAAGATCTGTTTTTCCTTTTTTTAATTTTAAATTCAAAGCAACATCGTCAGAATCCGATATGCCTTTGAGCAAACCGTTTTCGTTATAATTCTCTATTGCTTGCACATTTTCAACCATTTCAACATCAATATTTTTGGAACCTACAACATATTGATTGTCGAAGAGATCATCACCATCTAAGAGCATTTTCTTGATGGTTTTGCCTTTGAATGTTATTTGTCCATTACTTTCGACTTTTATTCCGGGTAATTTTTTTAAGAGATCTTCCACTACTTTTTCCGTGCCGTCTCTGAATGAGTTTGGATTATAAGTCGTTGTGTCATTTTTTACTCTGACAGGTTTTTCTTTTGCTTTAATAATAACCTCTTTTAATGATGTACTTGCTTTTTGTAAGATAAAATCAAGTTGCAATGGATAGTCTTCTTTTTTTAAATTGAAACTTGTTTTTTGTTCAGAAGTATACCCTACAGCAGTTACTTCAACAAGTAATGAATCTAAATAAACAGGTAACTTGATGGAATAAAAACCATTTTCATCTGTTGCGGTAAATTGATAAATAAGTTTTGGATTTTTAGCTTTTTTAATTAATACATTCACATTACTAATCGCCACGTTTTCGCCATCAGTAATAGTTCCTTTGATGGTTTGAGCGTTTACAATCGAGCAGGTAAGTGTAAAAAAGAATAGGATGTATTTCATGAATTATTCTATAAAAACTTCAATATATCTTTTAGCAATAGCCATGGTTACTCCTTCTTCTCCTCGATAATTTGAAACTTTGTCAAAATACAGTTTGTATTTTTTTATGAATTCATCCCAAGTATTATATTTACTATCAATGAAAGGGTTTTTTATAGTACTTTCCTCGATAATAATTTTTTCAGCAACAATTGATACTACATTATCTAGAGATCGAACTTCTAATATTAGGCCAGGAAGACCATCAAATTTATGTGGTCCGTTTTTAAAAGGGAGGTCTTGCGAAAAATAAGCTTTATATTTTCTTCCTCTAAAATCTCCTGTAGCTTCTTGACAAGTATAGCCTAATATTTGTTTGGTATTTTCAGTGATTTCCCAATTAATAGTATAATTTTCATCTTTTATATTTGAATTAATACCATAATTTTTATCGTAGATAATGTATTTGTTTTTTAAATTTTTGTAATACGTTTTAGAATAGGTCATACCTTCATTAGAATACGTTTCCGAATCCCCAATACTTACAATAGTATCCAAGGGAGTTTCAAAATACAAACTTTCAGTTGCATTAGTTACTAATTTGGTTTTTTCAAAGTTGTAACTTCCGTAGTCATCTTTATTGTCTTGAATTATCGATTTATATTCCACCGTGATACTCTCTTGAGCTAATACAATTGTATTAAAGAGTAAAAAAAAGGCTAATAATACTTTGTTTAAAATCATAGTAGTACGTTTTTAAGTTATAGAAAGTAGCGGGTAAAGTTAATTACCCGCTACTTTTTTTTTAATTTGGCATGGAATTTAAAAGTTTAATATTTGCATTCATTATTGTCCGATAAAAAATAAAACCGTTTGATTTTATTTCATATCTATTTG
>NZ_JAQSDH010000021.1 GCF_029945805.1 Flavobacterium sp. | reverse complement strand
TTTTAAGAAGCCATTAATTTGGCTTCTTTTTATTTACTTTTATCGGACAACAATGCGCTAAATTATTTCTTCTTATAATATTTTCTGTACTTTGGATATGCTATAATTCCGATTAAAGTAATTGTTCCTAACGAGTACCAAATCCAATCTAGCGATTTAGCTTCACCGCTAGCATACGAATGCAGTCCCACCAAGTGGAAGTTCACGCCGTAATAAGTAAACAAAATGGATACAAAAGCATACATCGCCAACAAGTTGAAAAGGAATCTATTGCGTAATGCCGGAACAAATCGCGCATGAATTACAAAGGCATAGACCATAATACTAATCAAAGCCCACGTTTCTTTTGGATCCCAGCCCCAATATCTGCCCCAACTTTCATTCGCCCATTGTCCGCCTAAAAAGTTTCCGATGGTAAGCATTACTAAACCAACGGTCAGCGCCATTTCGTTGATAATGGTTATCTCTCTGATATTCAATTCCATTTTGGTTTTGTTCTTTTCATTTGTTAATACCATCAACAATAAAGAAACAAAACCTAATATCATACCGATGGCGAATGGACCGTAGCTCGCTACAATTACTGCAACGTGAATCATTAACCAATACGAATTCAAAACAGGTTGTAAGTTTGCGATTTCGGGATCAATCCAATTGGCGTAAGCTGCCGCTAATATCATTGCTGAAACAAAGGCACAAGAAGCTACCGTTAATTTAGAAGTACTTTTGTAGAATATTCCGAAAATAGCATCTCTAAAATAAGTAAGCGTAAAGGAAGGTTTTCTTTTTTCCCACGCAAAGGCTAAACCAAAAAACATGGTGGACCAAGCTACATAAACTATCGCTTCGTAAGCATTACTCCAAGGTGCATGTCCCGAAATATACCATCGGAAAATTAATGCTGTAGTATGCAAAAGAAATAGAATTCCGATACTAAAATGCGCCAAATTAATTATGAATTTTACCCATCTACGTTCTTTAAAAATACCGAAGATGATAAAAAAGAACATTACAGCACCTGCAATTAAATACCAATATGGTAATTTTTGAAGCACATCATACTTGTTATACAAAATCTCAAACTTAATTTTTTTATCCGATGGACGAACTGCTTTCCCAAACTTCTTTTGGTAATCTTCCATACCAACCAAATAGGTATTGGCCATGGTATAATCATTAGTTTGGGTAGCGCTTCGCGCAGCGTCAAGGTAAGCTGGTAAAGCATTTTTGATTGAATCTAATGCTGTTCCAGTTTTGTGTTCCATTTCCAAAAACGAAAGCCATTTATTGTTGGGATCATTCGGAATTGGGAAAATGCGCAATATCTTTCCGCTTAAAGCCGAATTCAACAAATTGACTTTCTTATCCGTTTCAACGAAATCTTTCTCAAAATTGTTTGGATTTGCCGTTTTATAAGCTTCCTCTAAATAAGGCGATAACTTATAATTTCCTTTTTCATCAAAACACGAACGGAAAGTAGCATACTTAGCATCTGAAGCCATACCGAGAATCTTACGAATACTGTCATTGCCGCCTTTGATATAAATTAGAGGTGTTTCAAACCAAACTGTTGGAAACTGGGTCATCGAAATAAAAGCTTGATCTGAGTTCATGCCATTATAAGTATTGTTATGACTTACTTTTCGCAATAATTCAGATGAAAACGTATTGATAGGTTTCATCCTTCCACCCTCGTCCTGAATAACCAAACGACCAAATTGCGCCGCGTGTTTTTCTGAAACTTTATATTTGGTAAGAATCGAATCGATCTGTTTTTGTGAGGGCATCGGTGGCACATTCCTATGATTTTGAGCCATACCATTAAAAGAAATAAACAAAATAAGCAATGCTGTAAGTTTGGCTTTCTTTCTCTTTACATTGTCCAATTTTTGTTTTAAATCCATAAAACGAGAACCTTTAACAAATAATAGTGCCATCATACAAAAGAATAAAATAAAATAACCTACATAGGTTATCCACGTTCCCCAAAAATCATGACTTACAGAAAGAACCGTTCCCTTTTCATCTGGATCAAATGAGGCCTGAAAAAAACGGAATCCTCTATAGTCTAGAATATGATTCATGTAAATACGAGCATCTTTGTTTCCTGTAGTATCCTGAATCGTAACTTTACTTTCGTAAGAGGAATAACTTTTCTCCGTTCCGGGATATTTATTAGCAATGAAATCGTTGAGTTTTAAACTAAAAGGAAGCGTATATACTTTACTACCAAAGCTCAACGTAAATTCAAGTTCTCCCATTTTAACTACAACGGGTTCACCTTGTTTTCCTTTAGAGCCCACAAGCGTAACTTCTTTTTCTTTACCGCCCGTTTTTATTAATAAAGTGATCGCATCATCACCCTTTTTTGCTTTAAAATCACCACTTGATTTAAAAGTCTTGAATCCTTTTTTTGGCTGATCTGGAATTACAAATTGAGATCCTCCAACATTGTATAACGAACGGTACATTAACGGCTGAACTGAATCCTTAGTAACTTTTCCTTCCAACTTATCCGCCATTCGCATAAATTGTCCATCAAATGGCGCTGTAATTGTATTCGCCTCTGTATCAATATTAATCGCTCCTTTTGTAGGTTTATTTACAGTAAAAAGAATGTTGTGAATGTCTTGAATTTCACCTGCTTTTAGCATGTGTTCGTGACGTGTTCCTCCACCCGATTCAACTAATTTTAGGTAAATATCACCTTTCTCGTCATCCTTAATCGTTTCTTTTGCATCGAGTGCGAAATCTTTGTATTCAATTTCAAAAGGTACTTCTGCAAATTTATCATCAATAGAAAAATGATTGTTAGTTACTGTCGAAAGTAATAATGGTTTTTCAAATACGCGTCGCATCATTTTTCCTTCATACATTCCGTCAACAAATACATTCAAATAGTTTTTATCCGAATAAAATTGATTGGAAGCAGCACCTTCACGAATGGGCATCATTCCTTCATAACTGATGTATCTGGTAATAAATGCTCCGGCTATAATTAAAACAAAAGATAAATGCATCGCTAGTGTGATCCATTTTTCTCTTTTGTACAGTTGATATCTTTTGATATTTCCTATGAAATTAATCATAAAAAACAACATAATTGCTTCAAACCACCAGGCGTTGTAAACCCAAATTCTTGCTGTATCGGTGTTGTATTTGCTCTCGATAAATGTTCCGAAGGCCATGGCTACTGCAAAACCAATAAATAAAAGAGCCATTAATCGTGTAGAGAATAAAATAGAATATAATTTCTTTTCCATGGGTTGGAATAATATTTTAAAAAGTGAGACAAAAATAGGGTAAATAAATAGATTTGTACCGCCTTTACTGATGGTTTTAAGAGATTTTTAAGAGATGTTTTAAGGTCTTGATATTTACGCTTTTTAGTTTAGCGTTTTACCTTATGAAATAACGAATTTTATATCGTAAAGCACAGAATTTTATTAGTTATAAATAATTAATTAAACAAATTTTAATTACCAATTGTCATGAATAATAAAACAACCCTCTAATCTATGTTCAAATTCAACAAAACTTACTTCGTTTTCGCTATTTTTATTTTTTTTATTGAAGTGTTGATCTCACTTTATTTACACGATAAAATTGTGCGACCTTATGTTGGAGATTTTCTGGTAGTTATTTTAATCTACTGTTTTATTAAAGCTTTTATAGATGTAAAAGATATTTAAACCGCCATTTCCGTCTTGCTATTCGCTTTCGTTATCGAAACATTGCAATATTTTGATATTGTAAAAAAAGTAGGATTGGAGCACTCAAAGATTGCTCGAATAGTGATTGGAACATCTTTTGAATGGATTGACTTCATTGCCTATACGTTCGGAATACTACTTGTAATTTCAGTGGAAAGAATTAGCATAAAAAAATAAATAATAATATTTATCAATAAGCAAATCAACAATCTGCATCATAAAAGAAACACGATATAACGTTTTTTTGGCTACCATAAGATTCTGATTAGAATCTGAAAAACTTGGCTTGAAGAAAGAATTCGGGGTTAATCTATAAAATTCCTATATTTGAATTTGCCTTCGCACTTTAATCAACATTCAAGAAATGACACTAAAAGATAAACTCAGTAAACAACTCGAACTAACAAACGAACAGACTTCACCTCTATTCCGCATCATGTGGATTCAGAACCGCGATGAACCGTACAGAAGGCATTTTGAAAATAACATCTGCGCCTTTCACATCGGAAATGGTTTTATTCTTTCGGTCGCACATAATTTAAAAGTAGAAGCCAATATTTTCAAATCAATTGATAATGTCTTATATCTTACCACTATATTTCCGCATCTAAATTCAGAACAAAGGCAACTCTTTGAAAGTTGCTATCCTTTAGAATTAGGTAAGGAAAAACGGTATGCAAATATTACCAATCCAAATGACTTTCAAAACATTATGAATCTGTTGAAACAAATTAATTTTGATACCCGATGGACAACTTTAATGAATCATAAGATTTCAATACCGCATTTGGTGGTGCAATTCAAAGACAATTTGTTTTATAACAACCCAGCACTTTCGCAACACTTTAATCCAACAACTTATTTTGAAGAGCCTCAGATTAAGCGGCATACTTTTTTGGTTGAAGTAGAATTAGTTGAAGCGTTTTATAGTGAAGATATTGCTTTATATAAAATTATAAATACGCCGAACGATGTGATTGATGCGATGCCAAGTCTTGAAGTTGATTATTCACTTTTGGATGACAACCAGGAAAATTATTATTGTCTGCAAAGTTCCCCAACTAGTGAAATCGGAAAGCTGTTAAACAAAGCGCAGATTGATGGTTTTACCGAACATTTTTCTATTTTTCAAGAACGTATTGGCGGAAATTACAACTTGGAAGGATTGCGTTATTTAATCAAAGGTTATTTTAGATTTGGTTCTTCGGGCGCACCTTATGTGGTCTATGATTCAGATACGAATAAGTTCAAAGTAAACGCTGTTCAAAGTGAAGCTTGTCCGATACAGCTTTCTATCAACAATCAGCGTGATGGAAATTATCAATATATTAATGCGATAGCAACCCCATTACAGCTTATCAGGCAAAAGCTCGAAAGATATGTAGGCAAAGCAACTTAAAGGTGTACTGGTTAGTAACTGTTAAAATTTAACTGCCATCAGTATTTTTTTATACTTTTAGTCACTAAAAATTAAAAACTATGAAAAAACTGTTTTATTTCGCGTCAATTGTATGCGTAACTTTATTGACTTCTTGTTCTAGCGATAGTGATAGTAATTCGGCAAGTATTGTGGGAAAATGGGAATATTTACAAGAAGGTATAAAAGTGGGCGACAATGAAAATTTAATGCCTTACGATCATTTCAATGGAAGTTGTGGGAAGGATTTTTTAGAGTTCACATCGAATAACCAATTACTTCATAACGAATATGATGCTAACTGTGAATTGAACACTTACAACGATGGCACGTATACAAGAAGCGGAAATACTATATCGGTTAATGACGGTGGTGAAGTGGTTAATGCCACAATCAAAGAACTTACCAGTACAACGTTGAAATATTACGTTCCCTCGACCGATGGAACAACAGCCGTGACAAGGGTTTTGGTGCTTCAAAAGAAACCTTAAAAGGAATTTACGGTAGACGACTTATAAAAAAATATGCTGTTTTATGCGGACAGCTGCACTAAGCTTATTGATACGAATTTCAATAAGCTTTTTTCATATTTGGCAACCCTGAAAATTTAATTCAGCTTCTTTTTGCACTCCAAACACAGGTCCATTTTTTCAGTATCAATAATAGCGATTTTTTCTGATGCGCTTACCATAACGCAATGCTTGTCAGGACAATGAGAAAGCCCAAGGTTATGTCCAAATTATTGTATAGCAACTTTCTTAAAGCGGACCAATTCGAGCGATTTGTCTTTGCTTTTAAGTCGAAATGTAGAAATTACAGCACTTTTTTCTGGACAATAGGCTACTTTTGATTGTACTTCAGCAACTGTTGTAACCGACTTATTTTTCGAACGTGACACTAGGAATAAAAAGCAAGAGACAAGAAGCAAAAACATAGAATTTCATAAATTTAGATTTATAAAAAAAGACACAATAATTGTGCCTTTTCCATATAATGTAAATAGTCTAACTACTCTAATATTCTAAAAGTTCCAACAAGGTTTTCTCGAACCTTTCTTTCGGCAAATACTGATCTTCCAAAGCTTTAACGAATGGTATAGCGCTTTCCAGACTTCCAACTCTTCTTACCGGAGCGTCCAGATATTCAAAACACTGCTCCATAATCATAGCTGAAATATCACTTGCAATTCCACCAAACATTGAATCTTCCTGAAGAATGATGACTTTATTCGTTTTCTTAACCGATGCAAAAATAGCTTCGGTATCTAAAGGTTGTAACGTTCTTAAATCTAATAAATCAGCACTAATTTCCGGATGTTTGCTTAACGTATCTAAAGCCCAATGAACACCTGCTCCAAAAGAGATGATCGTTACTTGAGTTCCTTCTTTTAACAATACCGCTTTTCCAAACGGAATGGTATAATAATCAGAAGGAACCTCTTGATAAACAGAACGGTACAATTGTTTGTGCTCAAAGAACATTACTGGATTTGGATCATTGATTGCTGTATTCAACAAACCTTTGATATCATAAGGAAAAGCAGGATAAACTACTTTCAGTCCCGGAGTTTTAGTAAACCACGCTTCGTTAGTTTGGGAGTGAAATGGGCCAGCCTGAGTTCCGCCACCGCAAGGCATACGCACAACAACATCGGCTTTTTCATTCCAACGATAGTGCTGTTTAGCTAATAAATTCACGATTGGATTAAATCCAGTTGAAACAAAATCGGCAAATTGCATTTCAACTACTGCTTTATACCCGTTAATGGATAATCCCATTCCGGCTGAAACCACAGCGCTTTCACAGATGGGCGTATTGCGAACGCGTTCTTTTCCGAACTGTGCGACAAAGCCATCAGTAATTTTAAAAGCCCCACCATATTCAGCAATGTCTTGTCCCATAATAACCAAGTTGTCATGACGTTCCATAGACTGCCGTAACGCATGTGAAATGGCATCAACTACACGAATGTTTTCTACTTTTTCTGATGGATTAACTTCTTCAAATTCATATGATTTATAGACATCACCTAATTCTTCAGCTAAACTAGCTACGACATCTGGTTCTGCTTGTGTAATTGCCCAATGTTCATCAATTTCTTTCTTGATGGCTTTGGCTATTTTGGCATCTTCTTCTTCAGAAAGCACACTAATTTCTTGTAAGTATTTTTTATAATTTGCTATCGGATCTTTGATCGCCCACATGTCCATTAGTTCTTGTGGAACATATTTTGTGCCACTAGCCTCTTCGTGACCACGCATTCTGAAGGTCTTGAATTCTAATAATACAGGTCTTGGATTTTCTGCTAAAGAAGCTTTCAGTTCAGCTATTTTGGTAAATACTTCCAGTATATTATTTCCGTCAAGGATGTGGCTTTCCATTCCGTAACCAATTCCTTTGTCTGCTAAGTTTTCACAACGGTATTGCTCGTTGGTTGGTGTTGAAAGTCCGTAACCGTTATTCTCAATTACAAATAACACCGGTAAATCCCATACGGCGGCAATATTTAAGGCTTCGTGGAAATCACCTTCCGAAGTTGCGCCTTCACCAGTGAATACTGCGGTTACTTTTCCATTCTTTTTTAGTTTGTTTGCCAAAGCGATTCCGTCAGCAACGCCCATTTGTGGTCCAAGATGTGAGATCATTCCGATGATATTGAACTCTTGTGTACCAAAGTGAAAACTGCGGTCTCTGCCTTTTGTAAATCCGGTTGCTTTTCCTTGCCATTGCGAAAACAAGCGGTGCAACGGAATGTCTCTTCCGGTGAAAACCCCTAAGTTTCTGTGCATTGGAAGAATGTATTCGTCTTTATCCAACGCGGCAGTTATCCCAACCGAAATAGCTTCTTGGCCAATACCTGAAAACCATTTTGACACTTTTCCTTGTCGTAAAAGGATCAGCATTTTTTCTTCAATAAGTCTTGGTTTCAGCAATCTTTTATATAAATCCAACAATTGAACATTGGACAATTCTTTTCTATCGAAATTCATGTAGTTTTATTTAAAGCCTTGCAAAAATATAAAATTAGGTTGGGTTTCGTGTTGACTTTCTGTTTTTAGTTTGCAGTTGAATTTGCCTACTGCATTTAAAGGATATTTTGCACGTAAAAGTTCTCTTTAGCCCCGATGGATGCGGGCTACCTTGTAGCGCGGACAGCGGGACAAAATAGTCTTAAACAATGATAGGTTGCGCTCCTATGATTAGACTTTGAGCTTTTAAAGCGTGAAAACAGAAAAATAAAGAGTTGCTTTAAACAGTACTTTTTATTTTTGATTTACAAAAAGTGTACATTTTTGATTATATTTAGCTTCCTAAACTTAAAAATAAATCTATGAAAATATACATCCGAAACATGGCTTGTGAGAGTTGTAAGGTTGTTGTAAAAGAGGCGCTTATAAAGTTAAACCTTCATCCGGTAAAAGTAGATCTTGGAATGGCTGAATTGAAAGAAGAGATTACAGAGGCCAAAAAAGAAAAATTTGAGGCAATAATTAATAAGGTCGGCCTTGAAATTGTAGAAAGTAAAGGTGGTATTCTTATTGAAAAAATCAAGAACTATTGTCAGGATTATGTAATTTTGGAACGACCTATAAAAGTGAATATTTCAGAATACTTGTCGGATAAATTAAACAAGGATTACAGTTATTTGTCTACTATGTTTTCCGATGTTGAAATGTGTACGATTGTACATTACATCAACTTATTAAAAATTGAAAAAGCAAAGGAAATGATCTTGTTTGAAGATGATAATCTTACTGAAATAGCTGAAAAATTAAACTTTAACAATCTTTCTACTTTTTCAACTCAGTTTAAAAAGATTACGGGTTTTAATCCTACGCACTTTAAAAATTTGAAGATCAAAAGAAGAAAAGCAATACAAGAGCTTACCGCTATAAAACAATAAAATTCATAAATTTCGAAGCTAAAAGTATAAATTAGTATCAATTAATAAATATATTTTTACCGCCTAAAATATAAACACAGCGAATGAAGCAAATTGAACTATTTTATGCCGACGATGACGACGATGATTTGATGTTTTTTAATGAAGCGATTGAAAAAATTTCGAAGGATCATGATATTAAAATTCTCCTGCATCTTCACAAAAACGGCGAAAATTTGGTTGAGAATATCAAAACCAAAAAAGACACAAATGGTGTTGTTTTTCTAGATATTAATATGCCTTTAAAATCAGGTTTTGAGTTACTAGATGAAATTAGAAATGAACCTGAAATTAAAGAGTTTCCTGTAATTATGTACTCAACTAGTTCCAATCAGGATAATATTGATAAAAGCAGGTCTCTTGGCGCTAATTTTTATGTCATTAAGCCTTATCAGTACAGTAATTTATTAAAAATGATTACTACGTTTATCCAAATGAACTGGGAAGATCATCAGTCAGATAGTGCCCCTTTTTTGTATAAATAATTAGATTGTAATAGTAGAGTTCAAATACTAAAAATATAAAAAACCTCAAAGTAATGAAATAAATGCCTTGAGGTTTTTTATATTGATTGATTTACTAACTAAGATCCTTTGACAAAGATTTTATAAACTTTAGCGCCATCTTCTGTACTTACTTCGAGAATGTAAAAACCATTTTTCAGGTTTTTAACATTGATTTGATTGTTAACCAATTTGGTTTCTATAAAAAAATTCGAAATATTACTTTAACAATGTATGAATTAAGTGAAGTACAAAACGGTCAACTTCAATTTTTAGTATCCTTATTTAAAATATTCATTACGAACAATAATAAAATAAACAATTATTTCTTTATAACTCATTAACCAGCACTTTATACGTAGGATCTTGCATAATATTAACGTCAATGATGGCTTCAGCATTTTTTAATAATACGATGCAATCCTCACTTAAATGGCGTAAGTGTACTTTTTTACCTTCTTTGTGATAGCGAAGTGTTATAGCATTTAAGGCTTCAATAGCGGACATATCCACTACACGGCTTTCTGCAAAATCAATAATCACTTCATTCGGATCAGTTAACACATCAAACTTTTCAGCAAAACCAGTAACGGAGCCAAAAAACAAAGGACCATAAATCTCATAGTGCTTGACTCCAGTCGCATCAATGTGTTTTCGGGCACGAATGCGTTTGGCATTATCCCAAGCAAACACTAAAGCCGAAATAATAACACCAATTAAAACCGCTAAGGCTAAATTATGTAGAAAAACCGTAATCAAGGTAACGACAATCATTACAAAAATATCTGATTTTGGCATGCGTTTAAAAATCCTCAAACTTGTCCATTCAAAAGTACCTATTGCCACCATAATCATTACTCCTGTCAAAGCCGCCATAGGTAATTTTCCAATCACGGGTGCACCAACTAATATAATTACCAATATTGATAATGAGGCTACAATTCCAGATAACCGTGCTCTTGAACCAGCCGAAAGATTAACTAATGTTTGAGCAATCATAGGGCAACCGCCCATTCCAAAGAAGAAACCGTTCAAAATGTTGGCGCTTCCTTGTGCAAGACATTCTCTATTGCTGTTTCCTTTGGTAGCTGTAATTTCATCTACAAGATTTAGTGTCAACAAACCTTCTGTCAATCCAACTGCCGCCATTATCAAACCAAATGGAAAAATGATTTTCAGGGTTTCAAAAGTTAGCGGGAAATTCGGAACATGAAATGGTGGTAAACTTCCGCTTACCGAAGCGATATCTTCTACTTGTTTGGTATCAATATTAAAGAGCATCACTATTCCAAAAACGACCAGTATCGCAACTAACGACGATGGAATAACTTTAGTGATTTTGGGTAACAAAACAACTATAGCAATGGTCAAGACTACTAAACCAGCCATGATTAAAAAAGGAGTTCCCGTTAGCCATTCCGTTTGCCCGTTAGAAACGATTTTGAATTGTTCCCATTGCGACATGAAAATAATGATAGCCAATCCGTTAACAAAACCATACATTACGGGTTGTGGAACCAATCGGATGAACTTTCCGAGTTTTAATATTCCAACAATAATTTGGATGATTCCAGCCAAAGCGATAGCTCCAAAAACATATTCGATTCCGTATGACTTCATCAAAGCAATCAAAACAATAACCGTTGCTCCTGCTCCACCTGATATTAATCCGGGACGACCTCCAAAAATTGAAGTAACGAATCCCATTATGAAGGCACCATACAATCCTACCAAAGGTGGAAAACCAGCCAAAATAGCAAACGATAACGATTCGGGTATCATGGTCATAGCAACCGTCAATCCAGCTAAAATCTCTGTTTTATAGTTTACTTTTTGTGTTAAATCAAATAAGTTGAAAAGAACTTTCATAAAGCTGAAATAGTCTACGTGAAATGATTACTGGAAAGACTACAAAAGTACTGTTTATTGCTAAAGAAGCAAATTCGATACGAAACCATTAGTAAAATCGCTGCTACAAACAGACCAAACTTATCATCTCATTAACAAACAAATAATATAAAAACTTTATCTTTGCGCCTTTAAATAAAGGGGTAAACCCAAAAAACCGTAACAGTATGCAACAAATTCCAAGTGTTGACTTACGTGATTTCCTGTCGGATGATCCGGCACGTAAACAAAAGTTTGTAAATGAAATCGGAAAAGCATACGAAGACATTGGCTTCGTAGCATTAAAAGGTCATTTTTTAGATGACAAATTGGTAGCAGGTTTATACGAAGAAGTGCGCAACTTCTTTAGTCTTCCTCTCGAAATCAAAGAAAAGTATGAAATCCCAGGCATTGGTGGACAAAGAGGGTATGTTTCTTTTGGAAAAGAATCAGCTAAAGGTCGTTCTGCTGGCGATTTAAAAGAGTTTTGGCATTTTGGACAATACGTAAGTGAAGGTTCAAAATACGAAGGCGCGTATCCTGAAAATGTAGAAGTACCTGAAGTACCCAAGTTTAATAGCATTGGTAAAGAAGCGTATCAAATGATTGAAAAAACTGGGGTGTACGTTCTGAGAGCTCTAGCGTTACATCTTGGTTTGGATGAATTCTACTTTGACAAATTTGTAAAAGATGGAAACAGTATTTTACGTCCGATACACTATCCGCCTATTACAAATGAACCACAAGATGGCGCTGTTCGTGCTGCAGCTCATGGTGACATTAACTTGATTACCCTATTAATGGGTGCGCAAGGTAAAGGATTACAAGTAATGAATAATGCCGGCGAATGGGTTGATGCCATGGCAGAACCAGACGAATTGATGATTAACGTGGGAGATATGTTGTCAAGACATACCAACAATAAACTGAAATCGACGATTCACCAAGTGGTAAATCCGCCAAGAGAATTGTGGGGTTCTTCCCGATATTCTATTCCATTCTTTATGCATCCTGTGAGCGATATGTCGTTGAATTGTCTTCCAGAAACTGTAGATGCTGATCATCCAAAATTATATGAAGATACTACCGCAGGTGAATTCCTTCACGAAAGATTGGTAGAATTAGGTTTAATCAAAAAATAAATCTTTATCTTTGAAATTAGTAATTTCCAAACCTCAAAAATCATTGAGGTTTGGATTTTTACTTTTTGTATTTTTCTTTTGGAACACAGATTTAAGAAATAAAAGCAATTAAAAAAATAATATTAGGTTTAGCTGTTGTTGTAGAACATAGATATATGAAATAAATAACAATCTAATTTATGAAAATAGTTCCTCATCAGGAATTGACTAAAAATAGTAGTGATGCTTATTATGAAGTGTATAATAAGTTAGGTTATTGGTTTTCTTGAAAAAGTATATCACAATGCAATGCTTTTAGAATTAAAGTGGAGAGGATTTGAAGTGGAGAGTAAGAAACATGTAAATGTTTTTTATAAGAATGAAAATACTGGAGAATATGTTCCAGATTTAATAGTAAATAATTCAGTAATTCTAGAATTAAAATGTGTTGAATACATGACTAATGCAGATGAAAATCAAATTTTAAATTATTTAAAGGCCACCCATTGTGAAGTTGGACTGGTATTAAACTTTGGAAAAGACCCTCGGTTTATTAGAAAGATATTTACTAACAACCTAAAGAAACATTATAAAAATTAAAACACACATTCTTTAGATTTCTTTGATTTCTTAAATCTGTGTTGCAAAAATTAAAAAATGGATTTACACGAACAACTAAAAAATCTTTTCCCCGATCACATACCTTCTAACGAGCCCGAAGCTGTTGAAGAAAAAGACCACGAGCTTTTCATTCAAAAAGAGCCCATGATTTGCAAATACGAAAAACGAAAAGGAAAAGTAACAACCCTTATCGAAGGCTATGAAGGCAGTGATGACGATTTTAAACTACTTGCCAAAGAACTAAAAACAAAACTCAGTGTTGGCGGTACTTTCAAAGACGGAGCAATCATCATTCAAGGTGATTACCGAGATAAAATAATGAACCTGCTAAAAGAAAAAGGATTTAAAGTAAAGCGCGTTGGGGGTTAGTATTGAGTTTGCAGTCGCAGTGATTAGTCTCAGAAGCAGAAGTTAGAATTCAAATAAACGAATAACCAGATAACCAAATTAACAAAACACATAATGATCAAATCATCAGAATTAATACTAAACCCAGACGGAAGTGTCTATCACTTAAACCTGAAACCAGAACATATTGCTCACGATATCATCTTTGTGGGCGACCAAAACCGAGTTGAAAAAATCACACAGTTTTTTGATAGTATTGAATTTTCAACACAAAAACGCGAGTTTAAAACCCAAACCGGAATATACAAAGGCAAAAGAATCACCGTAATGTCAACCGGAATTGGTCCAGATAATATCGACATCACCATGAACGAATTGGACGCTTTGGTGAATATCGATTTGGAAACGCGTAAGCCAAAAGACAAATTGACTTCACTGAATATCGTTCGTATCGGAACTTCGGGTTCGCTACAAAAAGACATTCCGGTTGATAGCTTTGTTATGGGTGAATTCGGTCTTGGACTGGATAATATGCTTCGCTCCTACGTCATTGACGATATCTGTGAAAAGGACATGGAAAAAGCCTTTATCACGCATACCAATTGGGATATGAGAAAAGGAACGCCTTATATTATTGGTTGTTCTGAAACCTTGATGAATAAATTCGAAAGCAATCAAATGCACAAAGGAATTACCGGAACAGCGGGCGGATTTTACGGTCCACAAGGAAGAGTGCTGCGTTTGGCGATTCAGGATCCCGAATTAAACAGCAAAATGGATACGTTCAAATTTGGTGAAACCCGAATGGCAAATCTTGAAATGGAAACTTCGGCTATTTATGGCTTAGGAAAACTTTTGGGACACCACTGTTTGTCGCTAAATGCTATCATTGCCAATCGTGCTGACGGAGCATTCAGTGCTGATCCTTACAAAGCCGTTGATGCTTTAATTCAGTATGCTTTAGGTAAATTGGCGGAGTAATTTTAGGAGCTATTTCCCGCTTTCCGTTATATCTTTATAGCTGAGAGGTTTTTAAAAAACCTCTCAGCTATAAAGGATGCCACTGCAATCGGGGCTAAAACAATACATAAATGAACCTAATTCTAGAAACCGAACGACTGGTACTTCGTCCAATGCAAGTTGAAGACGCCGAAGCTTTATTTGAAATGGACAGGAACCCAAACGTACATTTGTATTTGGGCAACGAACCTTTGACAAATATTGAAGAGTGTTATGGCTACATCAAAAGCATCCAGAATCAATACATTCAAAATGGAATCGGGCGTTTTGTAATAGTATTGAAAGAAACGAACGAAGTTATAGGCTGGGCCGGATTAAAATTCATCACAGAAGAAGAAAACGGACACAACAATTTCTACGATATTGGCTATCGTTTACAGGAAAAACACTGGCGAAAAGGGTACGCGTTGGAGGCTGCAACTGCGTGGCTTGATTATGCTTTCACAGAAATGAAAATTCCAAAAATCTATGCTTCGGCACATGTTGATAACATTGGTTCCAATACGATTTTAAAACAAATAGGTTTATACCAAAAAGAGCAGTATTTAGAGAACGAAATTCCATGTTATTGGTATCAATTAAAGAATAAGAAAGAATAGAAACTAGAAATTAGAAGCAAGAAAAAAGATTCAAGAAACAAGAAACAAGAAACAAGAAATTGGTAGTAGAAGAAAATCTTTCCTCTTTCCTCTTTCAGCTGAACTAGAAATATATGAAAACAATAAAAATAGCAGGCGTCCCAGAACATTTCAATTTGCCTTGGCAGCTGTGTATTGAAAACGGCGAATTTGACAAAATCGGCATCGATTTGCAATGGACCGATATTGCAGAAGGAACCGGAAAAATGTGTCAAATGCTTCGCGACGGAGAAACCGATATAGCCGTAATCTTAACCGAAGGAATCGTAAAAGATATCATTGCAGGAAACAACACTTCGATAGTTCAAGTTTATGTTGAAAGTCCATTGATATGGGGAATTCACGTTGGAGCACAATCGAAATACAATTCGCTTGACGATTTAGAAAATGCTAAAGTAGCTATTTCACGTTATGGTTCGGGTTCGCATTTAATGGCTTACGTCAACGCAAAAAATCAAAATTGGAATACTGAAAATATCGAATTTGAAATCGTAAACACAATTGACGGTGCGGTTGACGCCTTAACCAATGGCACCGCCGATTATTTTTTGTGGGAACGGTTTATGACCAAACCATTAGTAGATAAAGGCGTTTTTCATCGAGTTGCCGATTGTCCAACACCATGGCCAAGTTTTGTAATTGCAGTACGAAATGAGTTTTTGGAATCCAATAAACAAAGTGTCGCATTACTTTTAGAAACCATAAACAATACGACCATCGAGTTCAAAGATATTCCAAGCATTGACAGAACATTAGCTTCAAAATTCAATCAAAAACAAGACGATATTAAAGAATGGCTGTCGTTGACAAAATGGTCACAGAAACCCTTGCAAGAAAAAGTGTTAAACAATATCCAAAATCAATTGTTTGACCTGAAAATCATCGATAAAAAAGGTACTTTTGCTGATATAGTGAAAGCCGTATAGCTTTCGTCATTGCAGTATGATAAAAATCGGAAATCTTACTTATCAACAACTCAAAGAGAAGTTCAGGATAAAAAAGCCGTGGGATATGATTATCATTTTCTGCCTCAATATTCTGTTTACCATTCCTATTTTCATCATTGCCCATCAAAACCTCATAATTCTAGAATGGGCATACTACATTGATCGCATTCTACTTTTTATCATTATTCTAGTTGCTGTTCAGCTTATTTTGAGAGCAATGCGAAGAGTAACTTTGATTTCGGTTATATTGTATTTCTTTTTTCTAATCTATGGAACCGTTTTTGGCGATTACAGCTTTGAGAATGTTTACGAAGATTACCGTTCGATGATGTATACTATGGGCGATGATCCGTATCCGCAAGACATCATTATTAGTAAGTTGCTCCCTTTTCCTAACAAATCCAAAATTCTAACTGCTGTAGAGTATGAAAATCCGAAAATCCGAAATTTTGCGATTATGGCGGTCAATAAGCATTTCAAAAATGTAAAAGGATATTATGATTACTTTACGATTATTCAGTCGTTCGCTGTCTTTAAGGAAATAAATTCACGCTGGAATTATGTCAGCGATCCAAAAGGACGCGATTATATCGCGAAAGCTACCGAATCCTTAAAATATCTTTCTGGTGATTGCGACGACCACTCCGTTTTTATGGTTGCTTGTATTAAATCTATCGGCGGTACGACCAGGTTAATTCATACCAAAGGACATATTTATCCCGAATTATTAATTGGAAATAAAAAAGATTTAGAACATATTAATTACGCCATTAAAAAAGTTCTATTTCCAGTAGAAAGTAAAAATAAATCTATAAACTATCATATTGATGAGCGCGGAAATGTTTGGCTAAATCTCGATTACACAGCTCGTTATCCCGGCGGACCATTTATGAATGAGGAAATTCTAGGCGCACTGACATTGGACTAATTCAGTACTATTCATCATTTAGAGTTCAATGTTTAGTGTATGATTAACTTTCTAAATCGTAATTCCCAATTCGTAATTCGCAATTTTATTTACTATCTTCGTTTCGAAATAAATCAACCTCTAATGAAAAAAATTTTTAACCTATTACTCCTATTTTCATTGGCTTCACAAGCACAAGACAACACTGTTCTTGCTAATAAAAAAAATGAATTTCGGATCGATGTTTTGTCAGCAATCGTCTATGCAAAAGCAAGTTTAAGTTACGAACGCTATTTTGCCAAAGATTTTTCTACTGGTTTTAATGTGAATTTTTCCAACAGCAACAAACTTAATGATGATTTTGATAATGGATATAGAAACAACATTCCTAAGTTTGAATTCAACCCTTATATAAGATATGCTTTGTCAAAAAGTAAGTCGAGGTATTATTTTGCTGAAATCTTTGGTTCTTATAATGGTGGAGATTACAAAGAAATAATTCGTTTAACTGATAATAACATTGATTATTACACTACTAAAAAATCAAAATATACCGATATAGGTCTAGGGGGAAGTTTGGGTTACAAAATGTATTTTAAAGACAGCATCGCTTTAGAATTCATAGTAGGATTTGGTTCAAATCTTATTAATAGAGATAAAAGTCCAGATGTAATTTCAAGAGTAGGTTTAAATTTAGGGTATCGATTTTAATAAATAGAAAAGATGAAAAAATTACACTATATCGTTTTGTTTGCTGTTGCTCTTTTTGTTGCTAATTGCGATACAAATGACGACGGATTTTACAACAATGTTTTTACAGACATTCCCAATTTGGTGAGTATTGACGCGCATTCATCAACTTACAATGTTGGAGAAAAGCTATTTATTACTACTGATTTTTCAAGATATTTAAATGAAAACGGAACCACAATAGACGCTTTTAAAACTACTGGTGCAACTCAATTTGATTTTTCATATATAATTGAAAAACAAGCCACTGCAACAGTTTGGGAAGTTGTGACTGTAAATGATAACCAATTGGATATTGTTAAAGGAAGTGCTCAGAATGGTTCTTATGTTTACGGAATTTGCGACTATAACACAGTTGATGAAACGTATGAATACCGTGTCGGATTTCCGCTACTAAGTGCTGGAGCTTATCGTTTAAGTTTTGGCTACAATAGTGATGCTAAAAATTTGGTCGAATTGCGTTCTTTGAGTCCAGCTAAACGTCTTTTTTTGAATATCAATTCAACAATTACCGGTCTAGACAGTGAAGGATATTACAACTTTACGGTAAACTAGAACTACCAATTTATTGGTTGCTTTCCAATGCTTTTTAGATAGTCATTTGTTCGGCTGAACTGTTTATTTCCAAACCAAAATCCACGATTCGCACTCAAAGGCGATGGATGTCCGGTTTCTAAAACGAAATGTTTAGTCCTGTCTATTTTAGCACCTTTCTTTTTGGCAAATCCGCCCCAAAGCAGAAATACAACATTTTGATTATCCTCTGATATTTTCTGGATAACAGCATCGGTAAATCTTTCCCAACCTTGTTTTTGATGGCTTCCCGCCTCACTTTCTCGGACCGTTAAAGTAGCATTTAGCAATAAAACACCTTGATTTGCCCAACACTCCAAATTTCCTGTCTTTGGAAAGGGTTGATCCAAATCGACTTGAATTTCTTTAAAGATATTTGTTAACGATGGCGGAAAAGCAATTCCGTCATTGACAGAAAAACACAAACCATTGGCTTGTCCAAAGCCGTGATAGGGATCCTGACCAATAATAACAACTTTCACTTTATCAAATGGACAATGGTCAAAAGCAGCGAAGATTTCCGTCTTTTTTGGAAAGCAAGTTCTGGTTACATATTCATTTTTAACAAATGAAATTAACGTTTGGAAATAGGGTTTCACAAATTCGGCAGAAAGTACTTTTTCCCAAGAAGCATGAATATCACTAAACATCTTATAAAATTTTGTCAAAAATAGCATTTTCTGTGGCAATATGGATTGTATCCTTTGTAACTTTGAGCCTTACACATTCATTTAATGATTTCGATTACAGATAAAACACTACAAGATTTAGAATTCAATACCGTATTACAAACCATTTCAGAGCGCTGCAATACTGAAATTGGAAAACAAAAAGCATTAGAAATTATTCCTTTTAAAGATAAGGAATCGTTGATGAATATTTTGTTGCAAACATCGGAATATCTATCTTCTTTCTCCAATAACAATGCAATTCCGAATCATGGTTTTGATAATCTAACGCACGATATAAAATTTCTCGCAATAGAAGATAGTTTCCTCGAAGTGGGGAGCTTCAGAAAAATAGCTGCGCTTTCTGAAAGCGTGAATGTGTTGCTGTTATTTCTTAAAAAATTCCACGATTATTATCCAAAATTGAGTGAAAGAGCATCACAAGTAGAATACACCAAATATATTATCCAAAAAATTGAGGAAGTTGTCGATAAGTATGGCGAAATAAAAAACAATGCTTCTCCCGATTTAGTAAATATTAGACGCGATATGAACTTAGTTCGAGGCAAAGTCAACCAAAGTTTTGGGCAAGCGATGAGCCAATACAATTCATTAGGCTATTTGGATGAAATAAAAGAAAGTTTTGTTCAAAACAGAAGAGTGTTAGCTGTTTTGGCGATGTACAGACGAAAAGTAAAAGGCTCTATTCTCGGAAGTTCAAAAACGGGTAGTATTGCTTACATAGAACCTGAGGCTACACTCAACTACTCGAGAGAATTAAGCAATTTAGAATACGAAGAAAAAGAAGAAATTACTCGGATTTTAAAAAATTTATCCAATGACATTCGGCCATTTATAGCATTATTAAGTCAGTATCAAGAATTTCTGAGTGATGTTGATGTAGTTGCAGCTAAAGCCAAATATGCAAATAAAATTAATGCAATTTTGCCTGCTATTACAGACGAAAAGACGCTTCATTTCAGAGACGCCTTCCATCCTATTTTGTATTTGAATAATCTAGAGAAGAAAGAAAAGACATTCCCCCAGACTATTGAACTGAATACTAAAAGCCGAATTATAGTCATTTCCGGACCTAATGCAGGCGGAAAAACCATTTCGCTCAAAACAGTTGGATTGTTACAACTGATGTTGCAATGTGGAATTTTAATTCCCGTTCACGAGCGCAGTACAACGTTTTTATTTGATCGAATTTTAACGGATATCGGAGACAATCAATCTATTGAAAATCATTTAAGTACCTATAGTTATCGCTTAAAGAATATGAACTACTTTTTGAAGAAGTGTAATGCCAAAACATTGTTCTTGATCGATGAGTTTGGTACAGGTTCTGATCCAGAATTAGGTGGCGCTTTAGCAGAAATATTCTTAGAGGAATTCTATCATCGGGAAGCCTTCGGAATTATTACGACGCACTATTCAAACTTAAAAATATTGGCCAACGAGCTGCCATTTGCATCGAATGCGAATATGCTTTTTGATGAAAAATCGTTGGAACCGATGTATAAATTAATTCTAGGCCAAGCCGGAAGTTCATTCACCTTCGAAGTAGCACAAAAAAACGGAATTCCATTTGGCTTAATCAATCGTGCCAAAAAGAAAATTGAAGGCGGAAAAGTTCGTTTTGATAAAACCATTGCGACACTTCAGAAAGAGCGTTCCAAATTGGAAAAAACAGCTCTCAATTTGAAAGAAGAAGAGACAAAAGCTAGAGAAGAAGGTAAAAAAATGGAAACTATCAATACTAAAATTCAGGAGAAACTAGAACGCTATCAAGAATTGTATGATGCCAACCAGCGCCTAATTTATATGGGACAAAAGGTTGATGACATTTCAGAGAAATACTTCAATAATAAAGATAAAAAGCTGCTTATTGGAGAGTTTTTAAAAATTGTTGAAATCGAAAACTCCAAGCGTAAAAAAGCCACTGCCAAAGAACAAATAGCAAAAGAAATTATTCAGAAAAAGGTAATAGAAGAAGTCAAAGTTAAAGTTGATGAAATTCGGGTTGCTAAAAAAGAAAAGAAAATTAAAGCGCAAAAAGCAGAAGCAACTAAACCTAAAGTAATTTTAAAAATTGGCGACCGTGTAAGGATGTTTGATGGCAAAGCCGTTGGAACGATTGACAAGATTGAGAAGAATAAAGCCATAGTTAATTATGGCGTGTTTACTTCTAAAATTAGTTTGGAACAATTAGAATTTGTTCAGGCAAAATAGATCCTATGAAACTAGCGGAATTACCAACAGACAAAAAAATAATCCTCTTTGATGGCGTTTGCAATCTCTGCGATTCTATAGTACAATTTATTATCAAGCAGGATAAAAAGGATGTTTTTCGATTTGTACCGCTTCAATCTGAATTGGGTTTGAGGATTACAGAATACCTTGGTATTGATATTTCAAATGTAGACAGCATCATACTATACGAACCCAATACCGCCTACTATTACAAATCGGAAGCCGCTATTAAAATCGCACAATATATCGGAGGAATTTATAGTTTATTGTGCCTATTTTCAATCCTTCCAAAAGGAATTTCAAATTTAGTTTATGATTATATTGCCAGAAACCGATATAAATGGTTTGGAAAAAAGGAAAGCTGCATGATTCCGACACCTGCTTTATCCATCAAATTTTTGGTATGATAAATGTCATAAAGTGCTTCTGTTTATTAGAGTAACTTTGAGGAAACTTTAATATTTAGATAATGAAATTTATAAACATTGCAGCATATTCATGGGGAAACGGAGCCTTTATCATGATTGTGATTTTTGGACTAGTGATAGCAGCCTTAATTGGAGCCGTTCTTTTAATGATGAATAGTAAGGACAAAAAAAACGACTAAGATATCCTTAGTCGTTTTTTAATTCTATTTTTATAAAAAAAATTATTGCTTAACAATTTTCTTAGTAACGGTACCTGCGTCTGTACTGATTTTCATCATATAAACTCCTGTTGATAAATCACCAATAGAAACTTGACCTTCAGTTGCATTTAAACTTTGCGTTTTAACTACTCTACCATTTAAATCAGTCAGTTCAACAGCACTGATAACAGTAGTTGCATCATTAGAAATATTGATAACATTATTAGATGGATTAGGATAAACATTCAGCTTAGAAGCTAAATACTCGTTATTTTTCAATGTCTGCGTTACAACGAAATTATCAACTAGCAGTGCATGAGTTCCGACAGCGTTAAGCGGCGAAGTATTATGAAATGAGAAATAAAATGTTCCTGTAGAAGGAGCAGTAAAATTATACGTTTTTTGCACATATGCAGCATTGCTTATACCTATTTCACTACCTACTACAGTGGTTTGCGAGGCTGCTGTTTGATCTGCTCCAACAGTTAATTCATAATTTCCTGTATTTACAGATGCAGTTGCTCTATAATTTTGAATATAGTAAGAAACAATTACATTAGCGCCCGCTATAAGATTAACACCTCTTGAAAACATACGTGAGTTTGCAGCAGCAGCAGCAGGCGTAATTGATACCGCAGTATTAGCACCATCTTGAGCTAGACCTACATTGATAAACCATCCATCTCCTACAGTACTAGTACTTGCTAACCAGCCAACAAATGGTAAGGTATCGTTTTCAAAACTTTCTGTATATGTTGGGTTAACAGCGGTAAAAACAGTATTGAAAGCAAAGGGACCATTCCAATCGCTTGCGTTACCAACACTACAGTTTTTTCTAACATAAAAATCATAAACTGATGAAGAAGCTAATCCGTTAAGTGTGTAAGGAGAAGTTACATTCGGTAAATTAGTTCCCGTACCTTGAACATATCCGTATGGACCATATTCAATATCAGTAGTTCCACCAGTACTAGTAAAAGATAAAACTGCACTTGATAAAGTTGTTGTAGTCACGGCAAGATCAGTTGGTCTTGAACAAGAAACTGTTTTTCCTAGACGAGTTTCTGGTCTAAATGCAGAAGCAGTAAGAGTTGCTGGTGGTGTCGTTGCAGCAGCGGCAGCAATGGCACCAAGTAAACCTCCAGTTAATGAATTTTCACATAAAGCTGTACTAGGTATAGTAGCCAAAGGATTTGAAAAATTTTGGAAATCAAACGCTACATATAAACTACCCCCAGTGTATGTAAATGGTGAACCCCCTGCGAACGGAATATCAAAAGCACCAACAGTTGATGGTAAGGTCACAGCTGAATTGCTAACTGTAGTCATACCTGCAATTGCAGTTGCCCAAGCGGTACTTTTTGTATTAGTAACATCTGCAGTATTTTGTAAATAAATTACAATTGTACCAGTAATTCCAGCATTGTGTGCTACTGAATAATTAAATCCAAGCGAATTAACAACTGAACCTGTAGTAAATCCTGAAGCTGCCATTTCTGTGGCAGTAATTATCCAAACACTTCTTGAAGCTGGTCTTGCTCCTTGTGGCGAACGTCCATTTTGAGATGTTCCACCGTTATTTGGTAAAACGGTATAAATATCCGATTGTGCTTGGATACTTAAAGATGCTAATAGTATACCTATCAGTAAAGTAATTTTTTTCATAATACTAGTTTATTAAAGTTTTTATTCGATAGCGAATTTAGCAAACAAATTTTATATAAAAACAACTTTAACTATCTTTTTCCCATTTCCCTACGACAGAAGTTGCTAGACCATTTCCAAGTACGTTGGTGGCGCTTCTAAACATATCACAAAAATGATCAATCGGAAGGATTAAGGCTATGCCTTCAATTGGAATTTTAAACATTCCGCAAGTTGCAGCAACCACAACCAAACTAGCTCTAGGAACTCCTGCAATTCCTTTACTGGTTAGCATTAAAACCAAAAGCATCGTCATTTGGGTTCCAAAATCTAAATGAACACCATAGGCTTGTGCAATAAAAATACTTGCAAAAGTCATGTACATCATGCTTCCATCCAGATTAAAAGAATAGCCCAAGGGTAACATAAAAGACACTATTTTATCTTTCACACCAAAACGTTCTAACTCTTCAGTTAATTTTGGAAAAACTGCTTCTGAACTTGTTGTCCCAAAGGCAATTATTAGTGGACTCGTTATGTGTTTCAATAATTGTGTCATCCTGCCTTTTAAGAAAATATAACCTATTATTAGTAAAACAATCCATAAAGTAGAAATTCCAACTAAAAATGAACCAAAGAACTTAGCATAGGTAAGAAGTAATTCATTTACATCGCGAATGGCAAAAACACCTGCTATAGCTCCAAAAACTCCAAGAGGCGCGAACTTCATTACGTAGTTTACCATTTTTAAAACGATATGAGATGTCTTATCTAAAGCGTTTACAACGGGTTTAGCATAATCACCAATTGATGCTGCTGCTAAACCAAAAAAGATGGAGAAAATTACGATTTGTAAAATCTCATTGGTAGCCATAGCTTCGACAATACTTTTTGGAATAATATGTTCAATAAAATTCTGTGCTGAAAATCCGCTTGCTTTTTCTGTCAGTTCGGAAGCCGACGAAACGTCAATATTACTTAAATTCAAACCAACACCTGGTTGCAATGTATTCACCCAAAACATACCTATCAATAACGATATAAAAGATGCGGTGAAAAACCATCCCATTGCCTTTCCTCCTATTCTACCCACTGCTTTGATATCGCCTAATTTAGCTATTCCAACCACGAGTGTTGTAAAAACCAAAGGTGAAATAATCATTTGCACTAATCTAATGAAAACGGTTGCCAGCATTTTAATGTAACCACTAAATTCTTTAGCCACTTCTGCGCTGTAATTGTAATGGACAAAAATTCCTAAAAACGCCCCAAAAATCATAGCAATAAGGATTTGAACAGTAAGATTGGATAAGAACGATTTCTTTTTTGTTTCGATTGTAGTCATAAATTATGTTTTGGTTTATGCGAATCTTTAGCCCCGATAGTAGTGGAAATCCTTTTTATTTTTCTTTAAAAATAAAAAGATTGCAATGGATAGCGGGAAATAGCTTCTAATAATTAGGATTATAAGTTTTATTTAATAGGTAAAAATCAGCTAGAACTAGTGCGGCCATGGCTTCAACAATTGGCACTGCGCGTGGCACAACACATGGATCGTGTCTTCCTTTTCCTTGTTGCTCAACTAAAGTATTTTCATTGGTCAATACTTCTTGTTTTTGGATTAAAGTCGCAACCGGTTTGAAAGCAACTCTGAAATAGATATCCATTCCGTTTGAGATTCCGCCTTGTATTCCGCCCGAAAGATTGGTTTTGGTTGTTCCATCTTCATTGTATAAGTCGTTGTGTTCACTGCCTTTCATTCTGGCGCCGCAAAATCCACTTCCGAATTCAAAGCCTTTCACCGCGTTAATCGAAAGCATTGCTTTACCCAATTCGGCGTGCAATTTATCAAAAACTGGTTCGCCTAATCCAATTGGAACATTTTGCAAAACACAAGTTATGGTTCCGCCAACGGTATCGCCTTCTTTACGGATTTCTTTAATGTAGTTTTCCATCTTTTCGGCTGTAGCCAAATCGGGACAACGAACCGCATTGCTTTCTGTTAACGAGAAATCTAAAGCTTGATAAGGTTTGTCAATAAATAGTTCTCCTACAGACGACACAAAAGCATTGATTTTTATATCCGATAAAACTTGTTTAGCAATGGCTCCTGCAACTACTCGACAAGCGGTTTCACGCGCTGAACTTCTTCCGCCGCCGCGATAGTCACGAATACCGTATTTTTTTTCATAAACATAATCGGCATGACTTGGTCGGTAACTGTCTTTGATATGCGAATAATCGTCCGATTTTTGATTGGTATTTGGAATGATAAAACCGATTGGTGTACCAGTAGTTTTACCTTCAAAGATTCCTGAAAGAAACTGCACTTCATCTTCTTCTTTTCGTTGGGTTACAATAGAAGATTGTCCTGGTTTTCTGCGCTGCATTTCGGCTTGAATGGCCTTTAAATTAAGTTGGATTCCAGCAGGACAACCGTCAATAATTCCGCCTAAAGCTGCGCCGTGTGATTCGCCAAAAGTGGTGAGTTTAAAAAGAGTTCCGAAGCTGTTCCCGGCCATTATATATTGTTTTAAACAAATATAGCGTAAAGTTTAAAAGTGGAAAACATTATTATTCAAAAGTTAGCTCAGGTACTACTTCTAAAAATCCTAAATACGAATTTTAACTTATGCTTAAAGTGAAATACTTAATAATCAAGTACCTAATATTTTCTGAAGTTTGAGATATATTTTTAATTAAAAAAGGATTAGTTTACTAAGAAATTGTGTAATAATTTTGCAATATTATATAAGCATAGTGTCATGAATAATGTGAACTTTGCAGTAAACTAATTTAAAAACAAAAAAATGAAAAAAATCATTTTATCTGCTTTTATGCTAATCGGATTAGCATTTAGCGCACAGGCTCAGGACATTTCAAAGAACGCATTAGGTCTACGTTTAGGAGACAACGATGGTTTTGGTGGAGAAGTATCTTACCAAAGAGGATTGTCTAAAAACAACCGTTTAGAATTAGACTTAGGTTGGAGAAACAGCAGAGATGTTGATGCTATTAAAATTGTAGGTTTATACCAATGGGTTTGGAACATTGAAGGAGGATTTAACTGGTATGCTGGAGTTGGTGGAGGTTTAGGAAGCTGGAGCTATAATGGTCCTGGTAATCCTGATAATGACGGAGGCGTATTTTTATTGGCTGCTGGAGATATCGGTATCGAATACAACTTTAAAGAAGCACCTATCCAATTGTCGTTAGATTTTAGACCAGAGCTTTATTTGAATAACTCAGGAGATAATAAGTTTAGAGAAGATAACTTCGGTCCAGATGTCGCTCTTGGAATCCGTTACAGATTTTAATCTAACGATTATATAAAACAAAAATCCCATCTTTAGCGAGATGGGATTTTTTTATTTGATAACAATTGGTTTCTTCGAATTGATTTTTACAACACTATAAGGATAGTTGGTCGTGTCATCTTGCTGCGTTGAGTCGATGTTCTTTTGAGTATCTTTTAAATAAACTTCAATTTCTGTTGCAGTTTCTACTACCTTTTCCACCTTAACCCGATTGTAACTTTCCTTTGTTGGACCCGCATTCAGTATAAGAAAATTACTTTCCGTAATGTCTTTTGCTTTAATCATTTTACGTAAGGCTTCGTCTCCTAAAAGCATATTAATTTCTTTTGGTTCCGTTAGCGTTTCATAGAATTTTATGGTAGCTCCTCCAGTGTTTTTTACCGTTAGCACTTCATATAAAGGCCTATTGGCTGTACTTTTTGTAGAAGAACACGAATACAAAACAATAAGTACTAGTAGTGAAAGATATTTTTTCATTTAAATTTATCAATAGCTTTATGATACAATTCTTCGTATAATGGTAGAATATTTTTAATGTCAAAACGTTGTGCTACATTTAAGGCTCTTTCTCTAAAACCGGTTAAGGATTCGCCGTCTGCTAGTATCTTCAAAGCATTTTCTGCCATACTATCTACATCACCAACATCGCTAAGATAACCTGATTCTCCATCAAAATTCACTTCGGGTAAACCGCCTGAATTACTTGAAATAACCGGAACGCTCCAAGCCATAGCCTCAAGTGCAGCCAAACCAAAACTTTCGGTTTCAGATGGAAGTAAGAATAAATCAGAATACGAAAGAATCTGATCAATCTCATTACTATTCCCAAAGAAAATTACTTTGTCCGTTATTCCTAGTTCTTCACATAATTCTTCCGCTTTTTCTTTTTCGGGACCGTCGCCCACCATCATCAATTTGGCTGGAATTTTTTGTTGAATTTTATAAAATATCTTGATAATATCGGGTATGCGCTTCACTCTGCGAAAGTTACTAATATGGGTAATAATGCGCTCCTCTTTTTTTGCCATGAAAGAACGATGACAGGAAATTTGATTTTCATTTCTAATTTTATCCAATTCAATGAAATTGGGTATCACATGAATTTCTTTCTTGATCTTAAATTTACTTAGCGTTTCGTCCTTTAGATTTTGAGAAACCGAAGTGACAACATCTGATTTATTGATACTAAAAGTAACGGCCGGTTTATAGCCCGGATGGTTTCCAACCAAAGTAATATCAGTACCGTGAAGCGTCGTAATCATTGGGATAAAGATGCCTTCACTTTTCAATATCTGCTTCGCCATATAACCTGCGTAAGCGTGCGGAATAGCATAATGCACGTGCAACAATTCTATTTTATAGAGCTTGACCATATCGACCAATTTGCTGGATAATGCCAATTCATAGGGTTGATAATGGAATAAAGGATATTCGGGAACATTGACTTCGTGATAGTGAACATTAGGATTCAGTAACGCCAAACGCACTGGTTGTCGATAGGTAATAAAATGTATTTCGTGACCTTTTCGAGCCAATTCTAGTCCTAACTCTGTAGCTACTACCCCACTACCTCCAAAGGTCGGATAACATACAATGGCAATTTTCATGTGTTGTTTTTAGGATAACGAATTTAATTAATAATTACGAAGTATGAAGTACGAATTAAGATTAAATTATGAATGAAAGTAAATACGCAATAAACCTTATGAGTAATTAAGATATAGCAATTAGAAATTCCAAAATATAAGTTTTAAGTATCTTTACAGCCAATCAGCTATAAAAATTCATTGTGATAATTTATGATAATTGTGTTGAATTTAAAACAAACAAATGCCTTCAACTTTATTTCAACCTTTTAAAACGACTATTTCCGAAATTGCTTTACCGGAAAAATTTACTTATCCATTTCATTACCAACCCCATCGATTAAGCGTTATTGCCTGTGAGGAATTGCAAGAATACCTTGAATCTCAAACTGATTTTATACATAATTTTGGTTTGGATAAATGGGTGCAAGAAAATGCTATGGGTAAGATGTTTGGAGTAGTGGTAGTTCAAAATACTGCCGGCGAATTAGGCTATCTGTGCGCTTTTTCAGGAAAATTAGCCGATCAAAATCATTTACCCAATTTTGTCCCAACAGTTTTTGATATGTTAGCCGAAGATGGTTTTTTTGTAAAAGGCATAAAAGAGTTGACTGTAATTAATTCTAAAGTAGCTGTAGTAGAAAATAATCCAGATTATAATCGATTAAAAGAAAAAATTCAACAGGAAACTACTTTGATTTTAGAGCGATTGGCGCTTGAAAAATCAAAGATGAGTGAAGCAAAGAAATTTCGAAAAGTGCAAAGAAAAAATGCTCAATTAGAAAGTACTGATAGCGCTAGTTTGGAAAAATTGATGAATGAATTGGTTCGAGAAAGTTTAAAAGATAAATTCCTATTTAGAGAACTAAACGAATATTTAGAAACTAATCTTACCGAAATTAAAGAAAAATTAAACCCATTTTCGAACAAAATCAATCAGCTCAAAGAAGAACGCAAACAAAAATCAGCAAAATTGCAGCAACAATTATTTTCCGAATATGCTTTTCTAAATCAATATCAAGATTTGAAAAGTTTGGAAGCACTATTCAACGGAAATCCACCTGCTGGAGCTGGAGAATGTGCTGCTCCTAAACTTTTGCATTATGCATTTCAACATAATTTGAAACCGATTTCGATGGCTGAATTTTGGTGGGGACAGTCTCCAAAATCCGAGATTAGAACCCACAAACAGTATTATCCAGCATGCACTGGAAAGTGTGAACCCATTTTAAAACACATGCTTAAAGATATTGTGATGGATGAAAATCCATTCGGAATAAATCTTGCCGAAGAAAAAGAACTTGAAATGGTTTTTGAAGATGAGCATCTAGCGGTTGTCAATAAACCCGCTGGGTTTTTATCCGTTCCTGGAAAACAAGTTACCGATTCCGTTTACACTCGAATGAAAGCGCTTTTTCCAAATGCAAGCGGACCACTAGTTGTACATCGTTTAGATATGGCGACTTCTGGTTTACTTTTAATTGCCAAAACGAGTGAAATTCATAAAAATTTACAATCACAATTCATTAAAAGAAAAATACAAAAACGCTATGTAGCCTTGCTTGACGGTTTATTAACAGAGGAAAACGGATTTATAAATTTACCCTTACGTACTGATTTTGATAATCGCCCCAATCAAATGGTTTGCTACGAATATGGAAAACCAGCGCAGACGAAATGGAAAACAATAGAACTACGGAATAACAAAACGCTGGTTTATTTTTATCCTGTTACTGGCAGAACACATCAGTTAAGAGTTCATGCTGCACACACTTTAGGCTTGAATCTTCCAATTGTTGGTGATGCTATGTATGGTAACAGAAGTAATCGATTGTATTTACATGCCGAAAGCATTACATTTAATCATCCCATTTCACTGAAAAACATCACCGTTAAGGTCAAAGCTAATTTTGATTGGTAACAAAAATAGCTGTTACGCTACTTATTGCCTAAAGTATTCACTTATGAAACATTTTTTTAGAATTGCACTTTTTTTATTAGGAACACAGTTTATAAATGCACAAAAATTTACTAGAAAAGATTCGCTTCAAGGCGGTTTACATCAAGAAAGAACTTGCTTTGATGTGTTGCGTTATGATTTAAATATTAAAGTTAATCCTGATGAAAGAAGTATTGTTGGCTACAACAACATCACGTTTAAAGTGGTTACCAATACTTCAAAAATCCAATTGGATTTATTTGATAACCTTCAAATTGACAGCCTTGTTTTCAATTCGAAAAAACTCCAATACAAACGCGAATTTAATGCCGTATTTATCGATTTTCCGGAAGTTTTAAAGGTAAATTCAGAACAAAGTTTGTTCTTTTATTATTCAGGAAAACCTACAGTTGCTAAAAATGCACCTTGGGATGGCGGTTTTATTTTCAAGAAAGACCGAAATGGTAAACCATGGATTGCAGTAGCTTGTCAAGGCGTTGGAGCTAGTATTTTTTATCCTGTAAAAGATTCGCAAAGCGATGAACCCGATTATGGAGCCACAATAAAAGTAGCCGTTCCCAATGGTTTAATGAATGTATCCAATGGAAGATTAACGGGTAGCGAAGATTTAAAAAATGGTTACACTCGTTGGGATTGGGAAGTTAAAAATCCGATAAACACCTATTCAATTACCATTAATATTGGAGATTATATAAACATTCATGAGAACTATAAAGGCCTTGATTTGGATTATTACGTATTGCGAGATAATGAAACTGCAGCCCGAATTCAATTTGAAGAAGTAAAACCTATGATGGATTGTTTCCAAAGTAAATTTGGCACGTATCCTTTTACTAATGACAGCTATAAATTAGTAGAAACTCCTTATTTAGGTATGGAACATCAAAGTGCTGTTGCTTATGGAAATAAGTTTATAAAAGGGTATTTAGGAAGTGACAGAACTGGAACTGGAATTGGACTACTATTTGACTATATAATCATTCACGAAACGGGCCACGAATGGTTTGGAAATAGCATAAGTTCAAAAGACATTGCTGATATGTGGATTCATGAAAGATTTACCACCTACAGCGAAGCCGTATATGTAGAATGTCAATATGGATATGAAAAAGGCCAAACTTACGTGAACGGACTCAAACGAAATGTGGGTAATGAAACTCCAATTATCGGACCTTTCGGAGTGAACACAGAAGGCTCTGGAGACATGTATGATAAAGGAGCCTTGTTTTTAAACACTTTACGACATGTTGTAAATGATGATGCCAAATGGTGGAAAATGCTATTGAACTATTCTGAAACGTTCCGACATAAAATAATTGATACAGAAAACGTGATTACTTTTTTTAATACCGAATCCAAAATGGATTTAACTCCCGTTTTTGATCAGTATTTGAGACATATTGCAATTCCCAAACTTGAATTGCGAATTAACAAAGGTAAACTCCAATCGCGTTGGATTGCAGATGAAGTTAAATTCAATATGCCTGTAGATGTAAAAATTAATGGAAAGAAGATAAGAATAAATCCTACTACAAAATGGACTCCATCAAAATTTAAAGTAAAATCTATTGAATCTATTGAACTGATGACCAATGATTTTTATATTAATATTGATTAATGTAAAAACAAACGACACTATTATTTAAATAAAAAACGTCCCAATACTGGGACGTTTTTATTATTTCAAAGTTTCTTTTCTCATAATTTTTCCGTTTGGCGTTTCCTTAAACTTAGGAATGAAAATAATTTCTTTAGGTTTCTCATACTTATCAAGCTCATCATAAAGTGTGGTATCAAATTCGTGTTTTTCACCTTCAATTACCAAAACTACTTTTTCACCTAATTCATTATCCGGTTTGGATGCAATAAAAAAGCGTTCGGTGATTTTACCAGCGAGCTTCTCTTCTATTTGCTCTGGAATCAATTTTATTCCGCCGCTATTAATTATTGTATCAAATCTTCCAATGAATATAAATTGGTTTTCATTTAACAATTCTACAATATCATTGGTAACGATAATTTCTTCAGAAATTCTTGGCGCATGAATCACCAAACAATTCCTATCGTCATAGGATATAGTAACATTTGGTAAAACCGTAAATGCTTTTTCTCCTAATTTTCTAGCAGCAATGTGCGTAATGGTTTCGGTCATGCCATAAGTCTCATAGACTTCCGTTGGAAGTTTCAACAATTGTTTTTCCAAATTTTTATTTACGGCTGCGCCACCAACGATCATCTTTTTTACTTTTTGCAATTCCGTAATAGAGTTTTGGGCTTGCAACGGCACCATAGCCACAAAATCATAATGAACTTCATTGTTATGTAATGGATGTGAACTTGGCGCTACAAAATCTAAATCTAGACCTAGAATCATAGCCCGAACCAACATCATTTTCCCCGCTACATATTTAACCGGTAAGCATTGCAATGCTCTGTTTCCTGGATTCAATTCAAAAAAATCTCCAGTAGCCAGAGCCGATTCGACCATCGCTTGCTTACTTACCGATATCATCTTTGGAATTCCAGTGGATCCCGAAGTCTGCATTTCGATATAGTTTTTACTATCAAACCAATCCAAAAGAAAATCTCCAACGGGTTTTTCAAAATCTTCACCTTCTTTTATAAAACTATAAGCTACGCGGCATAAATCTTCTCTGTCAAGATGAAATCCATTCAGTTTGAATAGATTGTGTACATTTTCATAAGTGGGGCTATTCATAGTTCTCAATTTTTATTTTAGTAGCGGGTTTATCAACTTTTCCTGTTAAACGTTGTCGCCAGTTGTTCCATTTGTATTTTTTTGCCATAATAAAAAGAATTGTTGGATATACTATCAAAATAGAAATTATCATTTCGGTAAGCATATCTGCGCTGTTTTCTTTTCCAGTATATTTAAATAAAGCATCCGTTTGCAACGCAGAATAGTTTGTCGTTATTAGTATAGCTGCCATAAGATTGTTTCCAAAATGAAATCCCAATGCCAATTCCATTCCTTCATCCATCAAAGTCATAATTCCTAATAGAAATCCGGTTCCGATATAGAACACCATTACGCCATAACCCATTTCCGCTACTTCGGGATTGGCACTGTGCAATAATCCAAAAAAAACCGAGGTTATAATCAATGGCGTCCATCTGTTTCTTGCAACAATTCCGATTTGCTGCATAAAATATCCTCGAAAAAGATATTCTTCCAAACCTATTTGAAACGGAAAAAGAATAAGACTTAAAATTAAAAGTATCGCAAACTTGGTAGGTTGGAAATTCCAAACAATCTGCGAATTGTCCATGTAATAGGATATTCCAAAACTAAGTAGTGTAAAAAAAACGATTAGTCCAAAAGAGAAAAAGACTCTTTTCAAATCAACCTTTCTTCTTGATGTTGTTAACGAATTGATACTTCTTTCATGTAAGTTAGTCACCAATAGGAATAACAATCCCAATAAAAATGCAAAGGGTAGTAAGTTCAATATCAACGACGCAGTACTCGACATAGATTTAGCTAAATCTGTACTCTGTTTTAGTATATCCGCTGGAAGTACAAAAAACAGAATCAAATTCACAATAAAAACTCCAGCAGATAAGAGTGTGGTGACTAGCACGCGCCACCATTCATTATTTCCCTTATAGGCTTGTTCAATAAACATAAGCTTGATTTTTTTATTTCGCCTAAATTACCTATTTTCTATTAAAAACTAGTACTTTGTAAAAAAAAAAAATGCTCCAAATACTCCATAATCCAAGATGCGGTAAATCGAGAAACTGCATTGCATTCGCGAATGACTTGCAAGTACCTTTTGAAATAATTTCTTATCTTGAAAACCCATTGTCTGCATTGGATTTGGAAGTGCTGATTAAAAAGCTAGCAATCAAACCCATTGCCTTGGTTCGTCAGAAAGAATCAATTTGGATTGAAAACTACAAAGGAAAATCAGTAACGGATTCAGACATTATTCAAGCATTAGCCAAACATCCTATTCTTATTGAAAGACCCATAGTTATCAATGGTGATAAGGCTATTATCGCTAGAAAAATTGATAATTTGGCTGCTTTTCTACAATAAACAGCGACATATTTAACAAAGATTTGTGAACTGTACTTCAAAGCTCGATGTATTTTTGCACTCTTTAAGACACGTTAAATATATCGCACATGAAAAAGTTTCATTATCTATTAGCTGCAGTATTACTACTTGGCTCACTTACAGTTTTCGGGCAAGAAAGACCAGAAAGTAACAAATTTGTAATCACAGGAAAAATCATTGAAAAAACGAGTAAGATTCCGCTTGAATATGCCACGATAACATTTAAAAATACTAAAAATCCCAAATTAATCTTCGGTGGCATAACAGATAACAAAGGCGACTACAATATAGAAGTTGTTGCTGGTGTCTATGACATTACTTTAGAGTTTATTTCGTTTAAACCCACTGTTATCAGTAAAAAACAATTGGACCAACCTACAAATTTGGGAACAATTTCTCTTGAAGAAGATATAACACAACTCAACGAAGTGGTCATTAGAAGTGAAACAACAACGCTAGAAATAAAGTTAGACAAGAAAGTTTATAATGTTGGAAAAGACCTATTGGTCAAGGGCGGAACTGTGAGTGATGTTTTGGATAATATTCCTTCGGTTACCGTTGATGTAGACGGCTCGATTGCGCTACGTGGAAATGATAATGTTAGAATTTTAATTGACGGAAAACCATCAACAGCAACAAATGTAACCGATGCTTTGCGATTAATTCCTGCTGATGCTATTGACAAAGTTGAGGTAATTACAAACCCATCAGCTCGTTACGACGCAGAAGGTGGCGGTGGAATTTTGAATATCATTCTGAAAAAAGGAAAAACAAATGGCTTCAATGGAACTTTTATTGCCAATACGGGATTTCCCGATAATCACGGACTTTCTGCCAACTTGAATTACAAAACAAATGACGTCAATATCTTTACTAATCAAGGATTCAGTAACAGAAATAGTCCAGGATTCTCTAGAGTAAATACTGAATATTTTAATCCTACTGCCACTTCGCCAAAATTTATATATGAAGACCGAGAAAATGATCGGTACAACAACAATTATAATGGTGGTTTAGGGATTGAGTGGTTTATTAATGATAATACGAGTTGGACCAACGGCATAAACTACAGAAAAAGTATTGGTGCAAATATTACCTCGGCAACCTTCAATAATACTTTTCAAGATTTATCAACATCATCAAGAACCAGAAACAATCGCGATAAAAATGATGAAGACAATTTCGAGTTTAATTCTAATTTTGTAAAAAAATTCAAAAAAGAGGGTCATAAACTAAATGTCGATTTTCAAACTTCGTTCAATAATGAAACAAGCGATTCTCGAATTTTTGACACACAATTCCCAAGCGCGACTACATCCGATATTCAAAAACAAACTAGAAATTTGTTTGCAACCGATTATGTTTTACCTTTCGGAAAAGGCCTGCAGTTTGAAGCTGGATATCGCGGTGATTTTACCATACAAGATACCGATGTGAAAATTTTCGAAGATGCAGTATTAAACGATAATTTATCAAGTGTCTTACAATACAAAGAATTTGTAAATGCTTTGTATTCGCAGTTTGGATTTAAGAAAAATAAATTTTCGTTCCTTTTCGGACTTCGTTGGGAAGATTCCAATATAGAAGTAAACTTGACTGACGAGTCTAATTTTAATACTAAAAAATACAATAATTTTTTTCCTAGTGCTTTCGTAACCTACGAAATCTCAGATCAAACCAACGTATCTACAAGTTACAGCAAAAGGATAAGACGTCCCAGAGGAAGATTTTTAAATCCTTCTAGTGATTTTTCGAGTAACATTAATATTTTTCAGGGAAATCCCGACTTGAATCCGGCAATTACCGATGCCCTTGAAGCTGGATTTTTAACTAAATTTGGAAAGAAAATTACATTTAATACTTCTGCTTATGTAAATAAAACAAGTGATGTATTCAATTTTGTACGAAGAGAGTCGGGTGATTTTACTTCAGATGGTACGCCAATTATTCTATTTTCACCCGTAAATATTGCGACAGAATATCGTGCAGGTTTAGAAATTACCCTAAATTATACGCCGTTCAAATGGTGGCGTTTGAACTCCAACTTTAATTTCTTTAGTATTGAAACCCAAGGTGATTTCTCTTACGTAGATTTTAATGGTGATACACAGGTGCAAGATTTGAATAACAAAGCTACTTCCTGGTTTACACGTTTAAATTCAAAAGTTACGTTACCGTATAAAATAGACTGGCAAACTAATATGTTCTATGAAGGCGATCAGAAAAATGCACAGGGTAGCAGAAAAGGAATTTTCTCGACCAATCTCGCATTTAGCAAAGATATTTTGAAAGATAAAGCCACAATTGCTTTTAATGTTAGTGATTTATTTAATTCTAGAATTCGTAAAAATGAAACGCTAATCCCAGGCTCATTCAACTCTACATCTGAATTTCAATGGCGAGCAAGACAATACACTTTATCATTTACGTACCGATTTAACAAAAAGAAAAACGAAAGAGAACGCAAAAGCAATCAGGAATATGATGGCGGCGATTTTCCAGGATAATACAAATAAAAAAAGCCCCGAATTTCGGGGCTTTTTTGTAGACAAAAAGTTTAATCTAAACCGTTTGTTTTGCGTCTCTTTCCGCTTTTTTCTCTTGTAAAAATTCTTTAACACCACCAAAAATCCAATAAGGAACGATGAAAGTGATTAAGAAAATCATTAGCCAAAAACCAATGGTTAAAATACTCAAGAAAGCTAAGAAACCTAAATACTGTGAAAATTCAAACATGTTTTCCGGAATTTTTTGAATTATAGGCAAATGTAAGGGGAATATTTCTCCTATCCAAAAACAAAATCGATTTTTATTAACTACTTTTTATCCTTAAATTTGGGGTGAATTTTATGAAGCTATTTCCCGCTATCCGTTGCAATCTTTTCATTGCTTTCTGAACCTGAGCACTTTTGAATGTACTCTTCTGCAAAGCAATAAAAAGGATTTCCACTGCTATCGGGGCTAATACGAACTACTTATTAACATATATAAATACACAATGGAATACAGAATTGAAAAAGACACGATGGGTGAAGTTAAAGTTCCTGCCGACAAGTATTGGGGCGCACAAACAGAGCGTTCCCGAAATAACTTTAAAATCGGTCCATCAGCATCAATGCCCAAAGAAATCATTGAAGGTTTTGCTTACCTAAAAAAAGCGGCGGCTTATGCCAACTGCGATTTAGGAGTACTTTCAACCGAAAAACGCGACGCCATTGGAGCCGTTTGTGACGAAATCCTTGCCGGAAAATTAGTAGACGAATTTCCATTGGTAATTTGGCAAACGGGCTCTGGAACGCAAAGTAATATGAACGTGAATGAAGTGATTGCAAATCGGTCACAAGTTTTAGCTGGATTTAAAATTGGCGAAGGCGAACAATTAGTAAAAGCGAATGACGACGTAAACAAATCACAATCTTCAAACGATACATTCCCCACAGGAATGCACATCGCCTGTTATAAAGCGGTTGTAGAAAATACCATTCCCGGAGTTGAAAAACTGCGCGATACCTTAGATAAAAAATCTAAAGAGTTTATGAATGTCGTTAAAATTGGAAGAACTCATTTGATGGACGCGACGCCATTGACCTTAGGTCAGGAAATTTCAGGTTATGTCGCGCAATTGAGCTATGGCATAAAAGCCTTAAAAAATACGTTAGCGCATTTATCAGAAGTAGCTTTAGGCGGAACTGCCGTAGGAACTGGATTAAATACGCCAATTGGCTATGATGTAAAAGTCGCCGAATACATTGCCAAATTTACGGGACATCCCTTTGTGACAGCACCAAATAAGTTTGAGGCATTGGCTTCTCATGATGCAATTGTTGAAGCGCATGGCGCTTTAAAACAATTGGCGGTTTCTTTAAACAAAATTGCAAATGATGTTCGTATGCTAGCTTCTGGACCACGATCTGGAATCGGAGAAATTATTATTCCTGAAAATGAGCCGGGTTCATCTATTATGCCTGGAAAAGTTAATCCAACACAATGCGAAGCGTTAACTATGGTTTGTGCGCAAATTATGGGTAATGATGTAGCAATTTCAGTTAGCGGAATGCAAGGTCATTACGAATTGAATGTTTTCAAACCAGTTATGGCGGCTAACTTTTTACAATCGGCACACTTATTAGGCGATGCTTGTGTTTCATTCGAAGAACATTGCGCTAGTGGAATTGAGCCAAATTACACCCGTATTAAGGAATTGGTTGATAATTCACTAATGCTTGTAACGGCTCTAAATACTAAGATTGGATATTACAAATCAGCTGAAATTGCACAAACAGCGCATAAAAACGGCACTACTTTGAAAGAAGAAGCCGTTCGTTTAGGTTATGTTACTTCAGAAGATTTTGATGCTTGGGTAAAACCAGAAGATATGGTAGGAAGTTTGAAATAGTTCAAATAGAAAATATAGTTTAAATAAAAAATCCCGCTAATTGCGGGATTTTTCGATCTGTCAAAATCAAACA
>NZ_JAQSDH010000020.1 GCF_029945805.1 Flavobacterium sp. | reverse complement strand
TTTAATCTATCTATTTTTGTCTTATAATCTGTATCGATTATTTAGGACTAGTCATTCAAAATCGTTTGCAAAATTAAAATTGAAACACAACTTGTTTCAAAATCGTTTGCAAAATTAAATTTGAAACAAAAATAATGCTGCTGAAAGGTTTTAAAAACCTGTCTGGTTTAAAAATACAATTCCTATCTAGCCCTGATAGCAATGAAAATAAAAAAAGCTTCCGAATTGGAAGCTTTTTTTATTGCAATGAATAGCAGGAATTACCATTACTGATAAATCCCGAACCGTTCGCTACTAATTCGTAGCATCTGTATCTTTCAACTTATTGTCGATAATTTCGCTATTACGAAGCTTAACAGCCTTTCTGCCTTTTTTCATTTTCAAATTGAGGAATTCTACAAATAAAGAGAAGAAAATAGCAAAGTATAAATAACCTTTCGGAATTACACCAACTTCTACATCGTTCCCAAAACGGAAATGTGCCAAATGCGATCCTTCGGCCAGAAGCATTACTCCGATTAAGATTAAAAATGACAAACCAAGAATTTGAATAGTCGGATGTTCATTCACAAACTTAGAAACTGGGCCTGCAAAAATCATCATAATTACAATAGAAATAACGACAGAAAGAATCATAATAATCAGAGCACCCTCGTAACCAAAACCGCCCTCTGAAGGGTCTTTCATGCTGACCATTCCAACTGCAGTTAAAATACTATCGAAAGAAAAAACAATATTTAATAAGGCAATTTGAAGTATGGCCTGAGACAAAGTAGCACTCGCTTTTCCCGTAGTTCCTTCTTCATCTCCTTCTAATTTATGGTGAATTTCAGAAACTGATTTATACAATAGAAACAAACCACCACCAAAAATAATTAAACTTTGTCCTGTAATGTGCGCTTCAAAGAAACCCCAATCTATTGATAACAATGTATCCTGTAAATTCAAAACCCAGGTAATTCCAAATAGCAATATAATCCTGAAAAGCATGGCTAACAATAGTCCAATTCGTCGCGCTTTGGGTTGGTCTTCTTCTTTAAGTTTTCCTGAAACGATCGAAAGAAATACAATATTGTCAATCCCCAGGATAATTTCTAAAAAGGTTAATGTTAATAGTGCAATTACTGCATTTGGTGTAAATAAAACTTCCATTTTTTTAATTTTAGTTTAGCATAAAATGCTGTTAGTCGACTTTAATGGCACTACCACGTTGTTTTTTATTGCTTCCTACAAAGGAATATTCAAAGGTATACGAGTTCTTCTCCGTATACAAAATTTTCATACTAATTGCCTTTTCTTCTTCCATCGATTTAGGATGTAGTTTTTGTAAAATGAATTCGCAGTCGTTTACCCAACGTACCGATGCTGAATCAGTTTTTCCGTTATAAGTTTCGATCTGAATGTTTTCCGTACGGACGAATGTTGATGTGTGTTTTTTACCATTAATATCCTGAACAAATTTAAATTTGCCGGTTCTAAAATCGGTGCAATCGCGCTCTTTTTGGTTGCAAGAAAGTATAGTTAAAGTGAGCAGGAGTAGTGTTATTTTTTTCATTTATGCTGAATTTAGTTCAGTGTGTTTTTATTTGAATTTAACCTGAATTTATTTTAGAAGCCATTTCCGGCTTTCCGTTTCAATCTTTTGTTATGATTTCCCTTCCGCTTTGCTATAGGGCAATCCTAAAAAAGGATTTCCACTGCAATCCGGGCTAATTTATTTTAGTTTATCGAGTTCATCATGGGTGAAATTTTCAGTAGTTCTTATTTATCATATTCAAAAAGTCCGTCTATAAGGTTTTTAACTCCTTTGAACAAAAAATATACTGCCATAAAACATATAAAAATCCCAAAACCCAAAACTACATAATGCCAAACGTTTTCCTTATTAATCCATGCGTTGTAAATTACGCTTGGTCCAATAAACATTAGCGGTAAGGCATAAAGCATAAATTTTACCCCTTTATTAAAAAGCTTTTTGTTGTCTGACATGTTAAAATTTGATTTGGAGTCCGACTCCATTCTGATTCGCTACAGCATTTAAATCGAACTCTAATGAAGTGGTATTTTTGAGACCGTCATTATACGATTGAACGACCTCTTCCATTTTTTTTGATCTTCCAGATAATACCGGAATAGATACGGCAATCATTCCGACACCAGCATAAGTCAATGCCGTTGGATATTTTGCATCCGAAAATAATCCAATCGCTAAATCAACGATAGTTAAAGTAGCTCCCAATCCCAATAAAGTGGTGCCAATAGTTTCCTTTGACTTGGCTTGCTGATATACCTTTAATGAATGAAGGTTTGATGCTAGTATTTTTTTCATCTGATAACTGGGCACCTGAACACCGTCTTGATATATTTTTCCGTTTTCTAATTTTAGTGGTTTTGGCGAACTGTCGCCCAAAGTTAATCCTTGAGAAAAAGTGGTAAATCCGATTAGTAATGTAAACAGTAAAAGAATATTTTTACTCATGATTTCAAAATTGTTTTTTATTTATTGTACTGATCAACGGCATTTCTGACGCTCCCAAATTCTTTCAATAAAGCCGCTGCTATTTCATAATTCACTGGAATTTCACCCATGATCATTTTTACGCCACGATCCACTAATTTGTCGTTACTCAATTGCATATCAACCATTTTGTTTCCTTTTACTTTTCCAAGCTGAATCATTGTCGCTGTGGAAATCATATTCAGGACTAATTTCTGAGCTGTTCCAGCTTTCATTCGCGAACTTCCGGTAACGAATTCGGGACCAACCACAACAACCACTGGAAATTTGGCAATTAAACCAATGGGACTTCCGTCATTACAAGAAATAGACCCAGTACTGATATTATTTTCGTTGCATTTTTCTAAACCACCAATTACATAAGGCGTTGTTCCTGATGCTGCGATTCCAATTACAATATCATTTTCACTAATATTTTGTTCTTGTAAATCAACCCAAGCTTGTGTAGTATTGTCTTCAGCATTTTCAACGGCACGTCGAATGGCTTTATCACCGCCAGCAATAATTCCATTAACCAAATCAAATTGAACTCCAAAAGTAGGCGGACATTCAGAAGCATCAACAATTCCCAATCGACCGGAAGTGCCGGCACCAATGTAGAAAAGGCGACCACCGAGTTTCATTTTTTCGACGGTTTTGGTAACCAATGCTGCTATTTGTGGCAATGCTTTTTCAACCGCAAGCGGTACCGTTTTATCTTCACTATTAATATTGAATAACAAATCGGCAACTGACATTTTTTCTAAATGTTCGTATTTGGAGGATTGTTCGGTGGTTTTTATGAAGTTCATTTTTTATTGTAGCAAAGTTTCAAAGTTACAAAGTTTTATAAAAAACTTGCTAATACAATCCCTAAAATAATCATCGATACTTTAGCAAGGTTGAATTTGTGACCTTCACTACTTTCAAAGATAATGGTAGAAGAAATATGGAATAGAATTCCAATTACAACGGCTGTTATTTCGGTGTAATATTGATTTACTATTGGTACACTATCTGAAACCAAAGTACCAAGCGGAGTCATAAGCGCAAAAGTCAACATGAATAATAACAAAACTGTTTTATTCAATTGTGCATTTATGAAAAATGTAGTTAAAATAATCGCGATAGGTAAGTGGTGGATCGCAATTCCGTATGCCAAATCGTGATGATGTCCCACAGGAAAACCTTCGAGAAAAGCGTGAATACACAAACTGATAAACAATAACCAAGGCATTTTTATCATTTTATCATGACCATGCACATGTCCGTGTTCCGCACCTTTGGAAAAAAATTCTAAAATGATTTGGAATAATATTCCACACATAATGAAAATTCCAACATTTTTAGTGTGGCTTTCATATACTTCAGGAAGCAAATGCATAACAGTTAATGACAATAAAAACGAACCACTAAAGGCCAATAAAAGTTTTAAATTTTGCTTGACTTTTGGTTTAAGTAAAATAGCAATTAAGTAGCCAATAAGTACTGAAAGTAAAGGAAGTAAGTAGTTCATTCGTTTTGATTTGGTTATTTGGATATTTGGTTATTTGAATTCAGATTTAACAAATCAACAAATCACCGAATTACCGCATCCACTATTTAAAAATCATTATTAAACGTTCACTTGTGTTTTTGTGGAATTTCTTCAGCTTATAATCTCCAAAAGTATCCAGGAGGTATATTCCAGTTTCATCCATCATATTTTGGAAATCTTCTAAAGTGTAGGCTCTGACTTTTTCTGTGAACTGAAATTTTTCACCTTTGTCTTCAAAATCAATTTGTTTGGTAATAAAACCATCGACTACAAATCGTTTAATATAAAATGTAATTCCGTCTACTTCTTTAATTTCTTCTGGAATCAGATTCTCGATAACCTGCTGTGAATTCATAAAATCGATTACGGCAAAACCATAATCTGAAAGACTTTCTTTAATTGCCAGTAATGTTTTGATATCATCTTCACGGTTTTCAAAATAACCAAAGCTGGTAAACAAATTGAAAATCGCATCAAACTTAGCATCAAAAGGTTCTCGTTTGTCATGAACCAAAAAATGTAAGGTATCATTCTCGTTTATTTTGGCTTCCGCGATACTGTTTTCGGATAAATCAGCACCTACAACATCAAATCCTAATTGATTCAAGTAAATAGAATGTCTCCCTTTTCCACAAGCCAAGTCTAAAACCTTTGCTTTTTCGGGTAGATTTAAATAATGCGTCAAGTTGTCCATGAAAATTTGGGCTTCACGGTAATTTCTATCTTTGTAAAGTATGTGATAATAAGGCGTGTCAAACCAAGAAGAATACCATTTTTCTGATTTAAGACTGGTGATTTCGGATTTCGTATTTTCTGGTGTAGACATTTATTCTTTTCAAATCAATTCTGAACGCGCAAATTTAATGTATTTTTGCCGAAGTTATAGCAAATAGACTATTGATATTGCTATTGAAATTGATATTGAACATGGAGAATTTTAAAATGATTGCCAAAACCTTTTTTGGTTTTGAAGAACTATTAGCAAAAGAATTACAGCAATTAGGCGCGCAAGATGTTGAAATTGGCACACGAGCTGTCACTTTTAAAGGAGATAAAGGTTTTATGTACAAAGCCAATTTGTCCTTGCGAACTGCCTTAAAAATATTAAAACCGATTTATTATTTCAAAGCTACGAACGATCAAAATTTGTATAAAGGCATTCAGGGAATTGATTGGTCTAAATACCTAAATGAAAATCAAACGTTTGTTATCGATACCACGATTCATTCGGATAATTTTAAACATTCGCAGTTTGTTTCTCAAAAAGCTAAAGATGCGATTGTTGATCAATTTCGGGAGAAATCAGGACAACGACCAAGTGTAGAAAAAGACCATCCGGATTTAAGAATCAATATTCACATTGATAGAGATCAAGTTTCAGTTGCATTAGATACTTCTGGAGCTTCATTACACCAAAGAGGTTACAAAACAGCTACCAATATTGCTCCGATAAATGAAGTTTTGGCCGCTGGAATGTTATTGTTGGCAGGTTGGGAAGGGAAAAGCGATTTTTTAGATCCGATGTGTGGCTCGGGAACCGTATTGGCGGAAGCCGCTATGATTGCCTGTAATATTCCGGCTAACATTAACAGAAAAGAATTTGCATTCGAAAAATGGAGCGATTGGGATAACGATTTATTCGATCAAATCATTGATGCCTTAATGAAGCGAACCCGTGAATTTCATTACACTATAACGGGATACGACAAAGCGCCAAGTGCGGTTCAAAAAGCTAAAGACAATATACTGAATGCTAATCTGGATGATTATATTACCATAAGCCAAGCTGATTTTTTTGAAACTAAAAAAGAAAATACGGGACCGTTACAAATGGTTTTCAATCCACCTTATGGGGAACGATTGAACATTGAATTGGAACGTTTTTACCGAGAAATAGGGGATACGTTGAAAAATAATTATCCCAACACGAATGCTTGGTTTATTACGGCAAACCTGGAAGCTTTAAAGTTTGTTGGGCTAAGACCTTCACGAAAAATTAAGCTTTTCAACGGAAGTTTGGAAGCGCGTTTGGTAAAATACGAAATGTATGAAGGAAGCAAAAAAGGGAAATATATGAATCTAGAAGAAGAATAGTTATTTTTTTCGACGACGGGCTATTTCTTCCTTTATTTTTTTGACGTTCGCAATATTTACAATAAGTAAGGGTATAAATACTAAGGGTAACATTAGGAATACATTAAATCCTTGTTGCGTTGTTAAATAAATACCAGATATGAGTTGGATGAGTATTATGGTCCCCATTAACCAACTCATTGCCGTAGCAGTTTTTTCTCTTTTTTGGAGTTCTGCGACGCTTAATGTTTTGATTTCTATTGGTTTCATTATTTCAAGTTTTTGGATTCTTGTTCCAGTAATTTAATCATAGGTTTTACTTGCTCAGCATCAATACGTTTTGCTTTGATAATTTTATTTTTATCTAAAATATAAATCACAGGCGTAGAGTATACATCATATTTTTCAATCGCATTGTTGTAGTGTGCGCCATCATAAACGTTTATCCATGGAAGTTTATTATCCGCTATATATTTCAAGTATTTTTCACCTTCATGTTGCATGTAAACGCTGTAAACTTTTACATTCATTTTTTCTTTCAACATTTCATTATAGGATTCAAGCAATTTTGGAATTTCCTTTTGGCAATGGCCACAATCCACATCCCAAAAAACAAGTACCGTGTAATCTGCTTTAACATCGCTTAATTTCATATATAATTTAGTAACTGCAGTTACATTCTTATAATAAACAGTGGTCATTTCTTCGCTGTTTTTAGCATTTTCAAATCCCATAGCTTTCATTTTGCTAAAATCTTCTGCCTTAATCATGAGTAAATCTTGAGCTGCTGCTCCAACCAATAAAGGCTTAAGCTTATCGGCACGTCTGATGATTTTCTGTACAATTTCTGGATCTTCATAAATACCGTTTGCTTTACCGGTTTTAAAATAAGTATCTGACATGTGTACAAATACTTTGTCAAATCCCATCATTTTTGAGGTTTCGTAAGTATAGGTAAAATGAGCCAGCAGAAGCTTGTGCGTTAATGTTCCGGGTTTTGTTTTACTCATTATTTTATCTATTTCAACAGCAACGCTATCCGGATGCGAAATGATAATCGACTCAAAATACTTTTTTACTTTAGTATTAAAAAACGGATTGCGCACTATACCGTCATCTGCAAAATTCACATCGTCCCAGTAATGGCTTTTATAATACTTGAAGACCTTAATGCTATCGGGTCTTCCGTTAGATGCTTTTGGAATTTCTTTAAGTAATTTTTCTACTTTCAAATTCATCACATCACCAATATAAGTCCCTTTGTGAGTTGATAAGAAGTTAGACTCATACAAATTAATGTTCCGTTCAAATTCTTTTTCTTTCTCTTTCAGCGCAAGTGTATCCTTCTTTGTTAGAAATTGTTTTCCGGATTTATAGGCTTGGAAATTCACATTCTGTTGGTTGACAAATTGAATGTAGTTGAAGAATTCGTTTTCCAGAGGGGAATTCAAAGCTTTTAATTCTTTACCAATATTTGGGCTGGCCACACTTGACATTTCTAGTTTTTGCGTAGTATCATCAATAAAGAAATCAAAGTAAATTGCTTTTTTCTGACTTACTAAGGAGTAAATTCCTTTGTCAAGTTTATTTTTTCCTGTGAAAACAATTTTACCATCTTTAATAGTGGTGCAAGTATCTTTAATTAAGGTTTTATCGAACTGGTAGTATGTAAGATATGCCAAGGTATCAGGACAGTTTTTTAAGTTTATTGTTATTTCATATCCCGATTGTGCAACGGCAAAAAATGAAGATAAAAATAAGACAAGAGCAAAAAGTATTTTCTTCATAAAACTACAATGTGTTATTTAAGACGGTCAAAAATAATCTATTTGATAAAAAAACAAAACATTGAACTTTTAAATTTTCCTTAAAATCGTATTTTTATTTAAGTCTTACCAATGGATGGTTTAATCCGTTAACAATATTCTTTACGACTTGATATTTTTCGATACTTTCAAATAGTTTGGTTAAGTTCCTAAATCCAAAAGTTCTGGAGTCAAAACTTGGTGAAATTTTACGAAGATTGGCTCCAATATTTGAAATATAAGCTTCGTCATCTTCATTGGCTGAAATATCAAAAGCTTTATCAATAATCGAAAGATTAATCTTTGCTACGTCGCTTTCTTTAACTGCTATTTCTTTTGCAGTAGTTTTCTTTTTAGTGATTGGAATGATTTCATGTTCTGCAAAAAGATTTTCCGAAAACGTAAATATTTCACAGGATTGAACAAAAGCACTTGGGGTTTTCTTTTGCCCTATTCCCATAACAAAAAGTCCTTCTTCTCTAATTCTTTTTGCCAAACCGGTGTAATCACTATCGCTAGAAACAATACAAAAGCCTTCAACATTTTTGCTGTGAAGTATATCCATTGCTTCAATAATCAGCGAGCTATCGGTTGAGTTTTTTCCCGTTGTATAGGCAAATTTCTGAATCGGACTGATGGAATACTGATTGATGATTTCTTTCCATCCATTCATGTTTGTTTGCGTCCAATCACCATAAATTCTTCTAATGGTTGCTTTTCCATATTTAGAAACTTCTTCAAGGATTTCTTTGATTAATTTGGGTTGGGCATTATCGCCATCGATTAAAACGGCGATGTTAAATTTTGTAGTTTCCATCAATGATCTATTTAAGGATTACAATATAGTTATTTTTTTTGAGTTTGATTCTTGAACATACGCCACAGTATAAAAAGTAGATTTTATCGACAAACGTCATCGCACTTGTGATTTGAAGGTTTTTTTTTCCGTTAAACGATTTTTAAACAATTAGTCATTTTTTGTTAATAAGTTTGGGTTAGAAAATCAAATACCACAACGATTACACTATGAATAATATATTCAATCCAATATACAGACAAGAGTATTTAGAAGGATATTCTAGCGGCTTAAATCCCTACATAACAATTAACCAAAATCGAAAAGAAGCTTTTGCTAGCGGTTTCAATCAAGGTCGACAAGACTATGAACGAATGAATGGAAAAGTGGTTCACGGCATCCCAAAATTGATTGTTACCAACAAAGTTTTAGAGGATTTCCTTTTGGCCGGAATGCTGGGCATTAGAATAAATGATGATGATTATACCTCATTCCAAATTGACGTGATCTCAAAATGGTACCAAAGCGGCATCGAAAAATACAATCCCAATCAAAGTAGTTATCTTTTAGGTATTCTCGAAGAAATCGGAATTGATATAATCTAATTCTATTCTAATAAAAGTTGCATAATAACACTGTGCAACCATCGTTCAAACTTAAAACCGCTTTCCTTTATAGTTCCAACTATTTCAAAACCGAATTGCTGGTGAAAACTAATACTGCTTTGATTCTCAGAATCAATTACGGCAACCATTGTATGCAACTTTTGTTCTTTAGCCAGAGCAATCAGCTTTTGCAATAGTACTTTGCCAATTCCCTTTCCGTGCTCGTTTGGAGCTACATAAACCGAATGTTCTACAGTAAATTTATAGGCTTCGCGAAAGCGGAACTCACTATAATAGCCAAAACCCACAATTCGCTCGTTTATTGTTACAACAATTACTGGGAAACCTTTCTGTAGCTTTTCGTCAAATATAGCTTGCTGTTGTTCCTTAGTTCGGTTTTGATAATCGTATAAAGCGGTCGAGTTCTGAATATAATAATTGAGAATTTCCACGATGGCTTTGGCATCCGCAGTGGTGTAAGGTCTAATTTTGATTTCCATAGCTAAAAAAAGTAGTCGTAAAAGTAAGAAAACAAATTACAGTATTGAAAAAGCTGAACAACTTTGTATATTTGTTATCCTTATAAAAACAACAATGATTTATCCTAAAATACCTTTAGCGCAAAGCATTATCGAAATATGCCATGCCAAAGGAGTTCACGATATTATTATTTCACCGGGTTCCAGAAACGCACCTTTAACAATTGGATTTACCAATAATCCCAAATTCAATTGTTATAGCATTGCTGACGAACGTTGTGCGGCATTTTTTGCGTTGGGAATTGCACAACAAACGAAAAAACCGGTTGCTGTCGTTTGTACTTCAGGTTCGGCGTTATTGAATTATTATCCGGCTTTGGCCGAAGCTTTCTACAGTCAAATTCCTTTTATCGTAATTTCTGCCGACCGACCTTTTGACAAAATTGATATTGGCGACGGACAAACTATTCGTCAGGAAAATGTTTTCATCAATCATTCGTTATACAATGCCAATCTTACCGAAGATGCATCCGAAGCAAATGATGTTTTTATAAACGAAGCCATAAATGTCGCCATTGCCCGAAAAGGGACAGTTCATATCAACGTACCATTTGAAGAACCTTTGTATGAAACCACCAATAAACTTTCAGTTGATTATAATATTACTGGTTTACACATAACGCATCCATTGGTCGATGTTGCTGATATAATTGCGTTTTCCACCTTATGGAATCACAGCAAAAAAGTTTTGGTTTTGGTGGGCGAATGTGCTCCAAATTCGGTAGAACAAAGATGGTTGGACCAATTGGCCGAATTCCCATCGGTTGTTGTAATGACGGAAACAACTTCTAATTTACATCATCCAAGTTTTATTACTAAAATAGATACTTTAATTACGCCATTTTCGCAAGCTGAATTTTTGAAATTGCAACCTAGGATTTTGATCACTTTTGGTGGAATGATTGTATCCAAAAGAATTAAAGCGTTTCTTAGAAAAAACAAACCAAGACATCATTGGCATATTGACGAATGGCGCGCTTATGATACTTTTGGTATACTGACCAATCATTTTAAAGTGAGCCCAAATCAGTTTTTTAAGCAGTTTCTGCCGTTTGTTAAAAGTCTAGACAGCGATTACAAATCAACTTTTGAAACTATTGTCCAGCAGCGAATTGTGAAACACGATGACTATCTTTTTAAAATTCCGTTTTCCGATTTAAAAGCATTTGAAATAATCTTTTCTAGTTTGCCCAAAAAGGTACAGTTACAAATTAGTAACAGTTCACCTATTCGCTATGCACAATTATTCGACATTGACAAATCGATAGAAGTTTTCTGTAATAGAGGAACAAGCGGCATAGATGGATGTACATCAACTGCAATAGGCGCAGCTGTTGGAAGTAAAAAAGCTACTGTTTTAATTTCGGGCGACGTTGGTTTTTTATACGATAGCAATGCGCTTTGGAACAATTACATTCCGAAAAACTTTAAAATTATACTAATAAACAATGGCGGCGGTGGAATATTTAGAATTCTCCCAGGACATAACGACACGGAAACATTCAACACCTTTTTTGAGACATCACATTGCTTGACAGCGGAACATTTGGCTAAAATGTATCGGCTAGAATATGCTTTCGCAAGTGATGAAACTTCTTTGAAAAAGGAATTGTCAAATTTGTACAGCCAAAATGAAAAGCCAATGCTATTAGAGATTTTTACGCCAACACGAGAGAATGGCAAACTATTACTGAACTACTTTAAAGCTTTGGTTTAAATGAATATCTTTACTAAAACCCAAAATTTGTGAGTAACACCAACAAACTTAAAATATTCAACGATCCGATTTATGGGTTTATAACCATTCCGAACACGTTGATTTATGATTTAATTCAGCATCCCTACTTTCAGCGTTTGCGGCGTATTTCTCAAATGGGATTATCGTATTTGGTGTATCCGGGCGCACATCATACCCGTTTTCATCATGCAATTGGAGCGATGCACATGATGCAACGCGCTGTAGAAGTATTGCGTTTTAAAGAGGTTTTAATTTCAAAAGACGAAGAAAATGCTTTATATATTGCTATTTTGTTGCACGATATTGGTCACGGACCCTTTTCACATGCAATGGAACACAGCATTGTAGAAGAAGTAAATCATGAAGCTATTTCGTTATTGTTCATGAATAAACTTAACGAAGAATTTGACGAAGAATTAAGTTTGGCAATTCAGGTTTTTAAAGGAGAATATCATAGAAAATTCATGTTGCAATTGATTTCAAGTCAGTTGGATATGGATCGAATGGATTATCTAAAACGTGATAGTTTTTATTCGGGCGTAGCGGAAGGAAATATCAATTCCGACCGATTAATCCAAATGATGAATGTGGTGGAAGATGTTTTGGTTATGGAGGAAAAAGGAATTTATTCGATTGAAAAATTCCTAATGGCAAGGCGATTAATGTATTGGCAAGCGTATTTACATAAAACCAGTTTGGTAGCCGAATTGACATTGACAAAAGCATTACAAAGAGCCAAAGAAGTACTTCACAAAGGAATTGAGATTGAATGTAGTAAGCCTTTGAAGTTCTTTATGGAGCATAAAATTACACTTGAAAATTTCTCAAATGATACTTTAGATAAATTTTCACAATTAGATGATTTTGATATTATTAGCGCTTTAAAAAATTGGCAACATCATCCTGATTTTATTCTAAGTAGTTTAAGCAAAATGATTATCAACAGGGATTTGTCTAAAGTGAAGTTGAACAACGAAAAATTCCCTAAAGAAGTTTTGGAAGAAATGACGAAACGTTTTGCAAAAGAACATTCTATAACAGAACAAGAAGCCAAATATTTCATTTTTAAAGGAAAGATTAAAAATCAGGCGTACAACAAGGATGCTGAACCCATTAGTATATTGAAGAAAGACCGCACTATAGAAGATGTTGTTGAAGCTTCCGATCAATTAAATTTAAAAGCATTATCAAAACCGGTAACTAAGTATTTTATTTGTTACCCAAAACAACTTGAGGAAATTTAACATTAAAATTGTTTTTTTTATACTTTTGTCTCGATGAAATTTACAGCAGCACAAATAGCGGGAATTCTTGAAGGTGAAGTGGTGGGAAACCCTGAAGCCGAAGTATTCAAATTAGCCAAGATTGAAGAAGGCACTAAAGGTTCGCTAACATTTTTGGCTAACCCAAAGTATGCGAATTTCATTTATACAACTGCAGCAACGATTACCATTGTCAATATGGATTTCGTTCCTGAAAATGAACTCACTACCACATTAATTAAAGTTGAGGATGCGTATCAAGGATTTTCAAAATTATTAGAATATTACAATCAGGTGAAGTTAATGAAATCCGGAATCGAACAACCTTCTATGATTTCAGAGAATGTCACTTATGGCGAACAGTTGTATTTAGGAAGCTTTAGTTATATTGGTAAAAATGTAATCATTGGTAAAAATGTGAAAATTTATCCAAACTGTTTTATAGGTGATAATGTTACGATTGGTGACAACTGTATCTTTTTTGCAGGCGTTAAAATATATTCTGAAACTATAATTGGTAGCAATTGCAACTTCCATTCGGGGTGTGTTGTGGGTTCTGATGGTTTTGGTTTTGCACCTACAGAAGAGGGAACATTCAATAAAATTCCGCAAATTGGAAATGTAATTATTGAAGATAATGTTGAAATTGGTGCCAATACGACGATAGACAGAGCCACCTTGGGAACCACTTTTATCCGAAAAGGAGTAAAGCTAGACAATCATATTCAGGTGGCACATAATGTTGAAATTGGAGAAAATACTGTGATTGCAGCTCAAACGGGAATCGCAGGCTCAACTAAAATTGGGAACAACTGTATGATTGGTGGGCAAGTTGGCATTGCTGGACATATTACAATTGGCAATAACGTCCGTGTTCAGGCGCAATCCGGAATAGGGAAAAGCATTGCAGATGGCGAAATAATTCAGGGATCACCTGCATTTAATTATGGAGATTTCAGTAAATCGTATGTTCATTTCAGAAATTTACCTAAGATTGTCGCTGATATTGAGGATTTAAAAAAGAATAATTTAAACTAAACTAAATAAGCATTTCATGGTTAAACAAAAGACCATCCAAAACGAGATTTCACTTACGGGAGTTGGATTACATACAGGAAAAGAAGTTAAAATGACTTTTAAACCTGCACCAATTAACAACGGTTATACGTTTGTAAGAGTAGATTTAGAAGGACACCCGGTTATCGAGGCTGATGCCAGTTATGTAGTAAATACACAACGCGGTACAAACCTTGAAAAGCGTGGCGTTAAAATCCAGACTTCTGAGCATGTATTAGCGGCCTTTGTGGGTTGTGATGTGGATAACGTAATTATTGAATTAAACGAATCAGAGCCGCCAATTATGGATGGTTCTTCTAAGTTTTTTGTGGAAGCTATCGAAAAAGCTGGAGTGGTAGAGCAGGATGCAGAACGTTGCTATTATGTTGTGAAAGAGGTAATTTCTTTTACAGATGAAGCTACAGGAAGCGAAATCCTTTTAATGCCTGCAGATGAATATCAAGTGACGACTATGGTTGATTTTGGGACTAAAGTTTTAGGAACTCAAAATGCTACAATGAAAAACATTTCAGAATTTAAGTCTGAAATTGCTGATGCACGAACCTTTAGTTTCCTTCACGAATTAGAAACTTTATTGGATAATGGTTTAATAAAAGGTGGTGATTTGAACAATGCCATCGTTTATGTTGACAAAGAAATTTCTCCAAAAACTATTGAAAATTTGAAAGTTGCATTTGGTAAAGATTCTATTTCGGTTAAACCAAATGGAATTCTGGACAACCTGACTTTGCACTATCCAAACGAAGCCGCACGTCATAAATTACTTGATGTAATTGGTGATTTAGCCTTGGTTGGAATGAGAATCAAAGGAAAAGTAATAGCGAATAAACCGGGACATTTCGTAAACACTCAGTTTGCAAAAAAATTATCTAAGATGATTAAGATTGAGCAGAAAAATCAAGTTCCAGTTTTTAATTTGCACTTGGAACCCTTGATGGATATTCATAAAATAATGAGTATTCTTCCGCACAGACCGCCCTTTTTGTTTATCGACAGAATTATTGAAATGTCCGATAGTCATGTTGTAGGTTTGAAAAATGTAACAATGAATGAAACATTCTTCGTTGGACATTTTCCCGGAGCACCAGTAATGCCTGGAGTAATCATTGTTGAGGCCATGGCACAAACCGGTGGAATTTTAATCTTAAGTTCGGTTCCAGATCCAGAAAATTATTTGACGTACTTCATGAAAATCGACAATGTGAAGTTCAAACATAAAGTGTTACCAGGGGATACCTTGGTGTTTAAATGTGATTTAATTTCTCCTATCCGTAGAGGAATTTGTCACATGCAGGCAAGCGCTTATGCTAATGGAAAATTAGTAGCTGAAGCAGAATTAATGGCTCAAATTGCCAGAATAAACTAAACTATAACAAATGAAATGAGTGGTTTGCAATTACATTTTAAAGTGCGAATTACATTTGACTAATAAAAAACAATAGAAAAGACAAATGAATCAACCCTTAGCATACGTACATCCAGGAGCAAAAATTGCCAAAAATGTAGTTATAGAGCCTTTTACAACCATTCACAACAATGTAATTATTGGTGATGGAACTTGGATTGGATCTAATGTAACCATCATGGAAGGTGCACGAATTGGTAAAAACTGTAATATTTTCCCTGGAGCAGTAATTTCTGCCGTGCCACAAGATTTGAAGTTTGGAGGTGAAGATTCACTTGCAGTAATTGGTGACAATGTAACTATTAGAGAATGTGTTACGATCAACAGAGGAACAGTAGCTTCTGGTCAGACAAAAATTGGAAACAACTGTTTGATAATGGCAACGGCGCATATAGCACACGATTGTCATATTGGCGATAACGCAATTATTGTTAACGGTGTGGCTTTGGCCGGACACGTAATTGTTGGAAACTATGCAATCATAGGCGGTTTAGCAGCAATTCACCAGTTCATTCATATTGGAGATCACGCGATGATTTCTGGAGGTTCCTTGGTTCGTAAAGATGTCCCTCCTTATACTAAAGCTGCAAAAGAGCCGCTTTCTTATGTTGGAATCAATTCTGTTGGATTGAGAAGACGCGGATTTACAGCAGAAAAAATCAGAGAGATTCAGGATATCTATAGGATTCTGTACCAAAAAAGTTATAATACGTCGCAGGCTGTTGGTATCATTGAAGCGGAAATGTCAGCTTCACCAGAACGCGATGAAATATTGGATTTTATCAGAAACTCATCAAGAGGTATCATGAAAGGCTATTCTGGAGCATATTAAAAAAGTATTCATTCAGTGTTCAGTAATTAGTATTTAGGAGCACAAAACATTCAAAATACCATACCAAGCGCAGTCGAAGTTCTTTAAAACGAAAAAACAAATAAACTAATAAACATACAATGGCATCTACATCAGATATTAGAAACGGATTATGCATCAAGTTCAATCACGATATTTATAAAATCATCGAATTTCTTCATGTTAAACCTGGAAAAGGTCCAGCTTTCGTGAGAACAAAAATGAAAAGTTTAACGAACGGAAAAGTATTAGACAATACCTTTTCGGCAGGACATAAGATTGAAGATGTACGTGTTGAAACACAAACGTATCAGTATTTGTATGCAGAAGGAGACCAATTTCATTTTATGAATACCGAAAATTTTGAGCAAATCACATTAGAGAAAAAAATCCTTGATGCTCCAGATTTATTGAAAGAAGGAACTTTGGTAATGGTACAAATCAATACAGAAACTGATTTACCACTTTCTGTAGATATGCCAGCTTCTATTGTTTTAGAAGTTACTTACACTGAGCCAGGAGTTAAAGGAAATACTGCTACAAATGCTCACAAACCTGCGAAAGTAGAAACTGGAGCTTCTGTAAACGTTCCTTTATTTATCAATGAAGGCGACAAAATCAAAATTGATACGGCGACGGGTTCTTATATGGAAAGAGTTAAGGAATAAATTTGTTTTAAAGTTTAAAGTTTCAGGTTGTGTCAAACCACCTGAACATGAAACCTGAAACCTGAAACAAATCTAAAACATGAAGTTCCCAAAAACACATACGCTCAAAGAAATTGCTGAAATCATCGGTTGCCAATATGTTGGGGCTGATGATTTTCCTGTGGAAGGCATGAACGAAATTCACGTGGTTACGCCGGGTGATATCGTTTTTGTAGATCATCCAAAGTATTATGATAAGGCTTTAGAATCGGCGGCGACTATTGTTTTAATTAACAAAGAAGTCGAATGTCCAGTTGGAAAAGCATTGTTGATTTCTGACGATCCGTTTAGGGATTTTAATACTCTTACCAAACATTTTCGCCCTTTTGTGCCAGCAAGTGCTAGTATTTCAGAATCGTCAACGATTGGAGAAGGAACTATTGTTCAGCCCAATTGTTTTATCGGAAATCATGTAACGATTGGTAAAAACTGTCTGCTTCATGCCAATGTAATTGTTTACGATCATACGGTGATTGGCGATAATGTCATCATTCATTCGGGAACCATTCTTGGCGCTGATGCTTTTTATTATAAAAAACGTACTGAAGGATTCGACCAATTGCTTTCATGCGGCAGAGTGGTTATTGAAGATAATGTTGGAATAGGAGCGTTATGTACTATTGACAAAGGCGTTACGGGAGATACTACTATTGGTGCGGGAACAAAAATCGACAATCAAGTGCATGTTGGTCACGATACGATTATTGGAAAAAAATGTCTTATTGCTTCGCAAACCGGAATCGCTGGTTGTGTAATTATTGAAGATGAAGTTACCATGTGGGGTCAAGTGGGTACTACAAGCGGAATCACGATAGGAGCGAAGGCGGTTATCATGGGACAAACGGGAGTAACCAAATCGGTTGAAGGTGGAAAGAGTTATTTCGGAACACCAATAGAAGAATCCAGAGAGAAATTAAAGCAATTGGCTAATGTCAAGAAAATACCAGAAATTTTAAACAAACTAAAATAAAGATGAGCGCTAAAGAAATCGTTCTAGAGTTTTACAAATCAGATGTCTTATTGGAAAGCGAAACTGTTTCAAAGTTTTTACATGCTGATGTAGTTTTGGAATGGCACAGTTCAAAAGGGTATCTAAAATTAAAACATCAGGAGATCATCGACTTATCTACTGAATTAGGCAAAGCGTATGTTCGTTCGAAAGCAAGAATCACACATATTCTCGAAGATGGAAATACCGTTTCTGTTCGCTACGCACATTATGTAAAAACCATCGAAAACCCAAGAGAAGAAATGCTTTTAGCCCACTTTATGGTTGTCTGGGAGCTGAAAAACAACAAACTTTACAGAGGCTATCAAATGAGTCAACTGTAGTTTTTGATAAAAAACAGAGTCCTGATTAGTGAACACTGAACACTATTTCATACTTTTGCAACACTAGAAAAATAAACACAATAAACAAATACAAACATGAGCGTTTTAGTTAATAAAAATTCAAAAATAATAGTTCAGGGATTTACAGGTAGCGAAGGAACTTTTCACGCTACGCAAATGATTGAATACGGTACTAATGTGGTTGGTGGTGTTACTCCAGGAAAAGGAGGAACAACGCATTTAGACCGACCTGTTTTTAATACAGTTAAAGACGCTGTAGAAAAAGCAGGAGCTGATACTTCTATCATTTTCGTTCCGCCAGCTTTTGCTGCTGATGCTATTATGGAAGCTGCAGACGCTGGTATCAAAGTAATTATTGCTATTACTGAAGGTATTCCTGTTGCAGATATGATTAAAGCAAATGAATATATCAAACGAAGAGATTGTAGATTAATTGGTCCAAACTGCCCAGGTGTTATTACTCCAGGTGAAGCCAAAGTTGGTATTATGCCAGGTTTTGTATTCAAAAAAGGAACTGTTGGAATTGTATCTAAATCGGGTACATTAACCTATGAAGCGGCTGACCAAGTAGTGAAACAAGGAATGGGAATCACAACAGCTATTGGTATTGGTGGAGATCCAATAATTGGAACTACAACTAAAGAAGCAGTTGAATTATTAATGAATGATGACGAAACGAAATGTATCGTTATGATTGGAGAAATCGGTGGTCAATTAGAAGCAGATGCTGCTAAATGGGTTAAAGCTGATGGAAACCGTAAACCAGTTGTTGGTTTCATTGCTGGAGAAACTGCTCCTAAAGGAAGAACAATGGGTCACGCAGGTGCAATCGTGGGTGGTACTGATGATACAGCTGAAGCTAAAAAACGTATCATGAGAGAATGTGGCATTCACGTGGTAGATTCACCAGCAGAAATAGGTAAAAAAGTGAAAGAAGTAATGGGATAATATCCATTCAAATTATATTTAAAAAAAGCTTCACATTAGTGGAGCTTTTTTATTTCGTACTTTCTTATATTTGAGACTCAAATTACTAGCTATGAAAAAATACTACGTTTTACTTATTCTTGTTTTAAGTCAATTTTCAGTAAAGGCACAAATACTAAATTTTCCCGATGCTAGTTTTAAAGCAAGATTGTTATTGGCTGATGCTGATACAAATCTTTTTGCAGTAAATCTTAGTAATGTATATTTTAAAATTGATGCAAATAATGACGGTGAAATAAGCCAAGACGAAGCTTCACAGGTTATGGAGTTAAATCTCAATAATACAGCTATACTATCAATTGAAGGACTACACTATTTTACAAACTTGCAAGTTTTAGAGATTTCTTTTGTTCAAATGGCATCTATAGATTTAACTAGTATGACTAATCTGCGTGACCTGCTCTGTACTAACAATCCAAATCTTACTTCTTTAAATTTAACAGGATTGAATAATCTTGAAAGAGTTAGAGCTTATGATTGTCAATTAACAACGCTAACAACATTAGATTTGACTAGCTTAACAGCACTTCAGGAATTTAGCGCAGGAAATAATCAAATCTCATCAATAAATATTTCTGGTATGCCTAACCTTAAGATTTTTAATTGTGCCAACAATATGATTTCAAATTTAAATCTCAATGGATTGCCGCAACTTACTAATTTATATTGTGAATATAATTCAATCGTTACTATAGATGTAAATGGTCTGACTAACCTTGAAGCATTAAACTGTGATCATAATTTGCTTACTTTACTTGATGTGAGCAATTTGGCTAATCTTCAATCGTTGGCTTGTAACGACAATCAACTAGAAACATTAGTATTAGATAATTCGTCGTTAAATTTTTATTATATATATTGTCAAAACAATCTTCTGACTAGTCTAAACTTAACACAGTTTCCTAATCTTATGGATGTCGTATGTCAAAACAATCTGTTGACTTCAATTGAAATAGATAATTCACCTTACTTGAATTATTTAGAATGTGAAAATAATCAACTCACCACATTAGATTTAAGTAGCTGCTCTTTATACTTGCAATATGTTGACTGTAGTCATAATATTTTAAATACTTTGTTTGTCAAAAATGGACTAACTGAATCTACTTTAAATTTTTCTAACAATGCGAATATTGAGTACATTTGTGCCGATGCCATTCAGCTTCTGACTATTCAGAATAAAATTACTGAGTATGGGTATTCAAACTGTCACGTTAATACATATTGCAGTTTCGCACCTGGAGGAACATTCTATACCATTCAGGGGAATAGCAGATATGATGAAAACAATACTGGATGCGATGTTGCCGATATTAATTACCCTAATTTAAAATTTTCGTTTACCGATGGCACAAATACAGGTGATTTAATTTCTAATGCTACAGGAAGTTATAGCTATGATGTTCAGTCTGGCACACATACTATCATTCCAATAGTAGAAAATCCAACTTATTTTACAGTTTCGCCACCAGCGGTAACCCTAACTTTTCCTGCTGTAGGCAGTCCTATTACCCAAAACTTTTGTGTAACTGCCACTGGAGTCCACAATGATTTAGAAGTGTCCATAATTCCATTAAGCCTTGCAAGACCTGGTTTTGATGCAAATTATAAAATTCTCTATAAGAATAAAGGCACTACTACGCAAAATGGTTCTATCAGTTTATCTTTTGATGATTATATAATGGATTTTGTTTCGGCTAATCCACTAAATACAGGATCATCCACGAATAATTTGTCTTGGATATTTTCAAACCTTCAGCCATTTGAATCAAGAGAAATCCTATTTACGATGAATCTCAATTCTCCAATCGAAATCCCTGCATTTAATGCTGGAGATAATTTAAGTTATACTGTAACTATTGCTGGTTCATATGATGAGACTCCAAATGACAATAGTTTCACATTAAATCAAAACTCAGTTAATTCGTTAGATCCAAATGATAAAACCTGCCTCGAAGGAGCAGCAATATCTCCTGCAATGATTGGACAATATGTACATTATTTAATTCGTTTTGAAAATACCGGAAACGCCAATGCAGAAAACATTGTAGTAAAAGACATAATTGACGCTACCAAATATAATATAAGCAGCTTAATACCACTAAGCGGAAGTGCTGAGTATGTTACTAGAATTACTAATACCAATCAGGTTGAATTCATCTTTGAAAACATTAATCTACCTTTTGACGACGCTAATAATGATGGTTATGTGGCTTTCAAAATCAAAACAAAACCAACATTAGTTTTGGGGGATACGTTCAGCAATAGCGCAAATATCTATTTTGATTATAATTTTCCAATAATAACAAATACAGCAACAACTATAATCCAAAATTTAAGTACTTCTGATTTTGATTTTGGTACCCTGTTTTCTTTATCACCAGTTCCAGTAAAAGAAGTTTTGACTATTTCAAACAAACAAACTATTATAATAAGTTCAATCAATATTTATAACACAATCGGACAATTGGTTCAGGTAAGTACCAATCCAAACGAAACGATAGATGTTTCAGAATTAAAAACTGGAACTTATTTTATCAAGATTGTGAGCGATAAAGGAACGGCAAGTAGCAAATTTATTAAAGAATAATGCATATATACATGAAAAAATTTTACACTTTTTTGATTTTAATGTTTGCGTTAGTTGTCGGAAATGCACAAATTATTAACATTCCCGATGCAAATTTTAAGGCGAAGTTATTAGCGGCGAGTCCTACACAACCTATAGCTTATAATGCTGAATCTACGCCCATAAAAATAGATACTAATAATGATGGTGAAATTCAAGTTAGTGAAGCTTTATTGGTTTGGAAATTAAATGTGCAGGGTGTTTTCAATCCTATATCCAACCTAACAGGAATAGCCAGTTTCATGAATTTGAGAATATTGTTTTGTAATAATAATTCATTAACAAGCTTAGATTTAGGAGCATTATTGAATTTAGAAAATTTAGAATGTTTAGATAACAATTTGGTTAGTTTAAATGTATCAGGGTTAACGCATTTGCAGCATTTAAAATGCAATATGAATCAAATCAATTACCTGGACACCTCTACATTATCCGCTCTTATAACTTTGGATTGCTCACAAAACCTGATACCCGAATTAGACTTGGCTAGTTCGTTAGCTTTGGGAAAACTTAACTTTACACAAAATGCTGTCCAAGCAATAGACCTTAATTTATTGACAAACCTAACATCGTTAGATTGTGGACTAAATCAATTGACCACTTTGGATGTCACCGATTTGACGCTACTTGAATTTTTAAATTTTTCTTCTAATCAAATTCCCTCAATTGATTTAAGTAATTCGCTAAATCTAATTGATCTTACTTGTGAAAATAATCTAATAGAAACACTCGATCTAAGCGGACTTACTCATCTTACAGTATTGCAATGTAGTAATAATCAACTTTCAGCTTTGGATGTAAGTGGCTTAAATAATCTACTTACATTAACCTGTTCTTTGAATCCCATTGCAACACTTGATGTATCCAATTTGGCACAACTCCAATTTTTGGCCATTAGTTTTACTCCGATTGCTTCCATAGATTTAACTAATTTGGTTTCGCTTACCGAATTAGATTCTGAAAATACGCTCCTAACCACTATTGACCTTAGTCATTCACCAAACCTATATTCACTTTATGCTGATAATAATCCATTAGAAACTTTATTTATTAAAACAGGTTCAACAAACGAATTGGCAGACCTTTTTTTTGCAGGAAACCCAAATTTACAATATATCTGCACTGACGAGAACAAGATTGCACAATTTCAGAATAGTATCACAACGTATGGCTATACCAACTGCCATGTAAACTCGTATTGTAGTTTTAATCCTGGAGGTGATTTTTATACTATTCAGGGAAATAATAAATATGACGAAAACAATACTGGTTGTGATGCTTCCGATATTAATTATCCGAATTTAAAATTGGCATTTAGCGATGGCACTAATATAGGAAGCCTCATTTCAGATGGTACTGGGGATTATCATTATGATGTACAAGCCGGAACACAAACCATAACTCCAATAGTAGAAAACCCAACTTATTTTACAGTTTCACCAGCAACTGCTACGGTTACTTTTCCAGCTACAACAAGTCTGTTTATTCAAAATTTTTGTATAACATCCAATACTGTTCACAATGATTTAGAAGTTGTACTATATCCTATTGGACCTGCAAGGCCCGGTTTTGATGCTAACTATGTAATCGTCTATAAAAACAAAGGAACTTCAACACAAAGTGGGTCGGTATCCTTAGATTTTGACGACACTATTATGGATTTTGTTTCTTCAAACCCAAGTAGCTCTAGTCAAGTCACGAATACTTTAAACTGGGATTTTAGTAATTTACTACCCTATGACACAAGAGAAATTCAGGTTGTTCTCAATCTTAATTCACCGACGGATACTCCTGCTGTAAATGCTGGAAATGGAATAATTTTTACTACTACGGTCACGGGGTTAACTGATGAAACTCCAGATGACAATTCCTCTTTCTTTTATCAACTTGTTGTCAATTCTTATGATCCAAATGATAAAATTTGTACCGAAGGTGCTGTCTTGCCTGTAAATGAAGTTGGAAAGTATGTGCATTATATCATTCATTTTGAAAACAATGGTACTGCTTCAGCTGAGAATATTGTTGTAAAAGATGTAATTGATACCACTAAGTATGATATTACAACTTTGATACCTTTAACTGGAAGTGATGCTTTTTCTACAAAAATTTCTAATACCAATCAGGTGGAATTTATATTTCAAAATATAAACCTTCCCTTTGACGATGCCAATAACGATGGATACGTAGCATTTAAAATCAAAACATTACCAACTCTTGTTGATGGAAATACTTTCACTAACTCGGCAAGTATTTATTTCGATTACAATGCGCCAATTGTTACTAATCCTTATACTACGCTTGTTTTTAATCCATTGGCTGTAGCAGATTTTGACTTTCAAAGTGCGTTTTTACTAAGTCCAGTGCCTACTAAAAATGTGTTGACAATTACAACTAAACAAACTGTTGTAATAAGCTCTATAAATATTTATAATACAATTGGTCAATTGGTTCAGGTAAATACCAATCCGAATGAAATTATAGATGTTTCGGGTTTAAAAACCGGAAATTATTTCATCAGGATTATAAGTGATAACGGAACAGCAAGTAGTAAGTTTATAAAAGAATAATTATGAACAAGCTTTACACTTTTTTGATTTTAGCGTTTACGTTAGTTATTGGTAATGCGCAGATTGTTACTATACCTGATGCGAATTTTAAAGCAAAACTTTTAGAAGCAGATACAAACAATTACATCGTTAAGAATTTATTGGGAGCCTACTTTAAAATAGATGCAAACAATAACGGACAAATTGAAGTTAGTGAAGCTTTGGCAGTTTCTCACCTTGACTTTTACAGAATAGCATCGGATTTAAATTATGTTACGAACCTTACAGGGTTGAGCAGTTTTACTAATTTGAAGTTTTTAAGATGCAGTAGCCACAATATTACTAATTTAAATTATACAGGACTGATTCATCTGGATGAGTTGTATTGTAATTCTAATTTGCTTACCTCGATTAATCTAAATAACTATCCAAGTCTTAAAAATTTTGACTGTAGTTATAATCAGATTACCAGTATTGTGCTAACTAACTCACTTAACTTAGAGCTTTTTAGTTGCGGACAAAATCCACTTGCAACATTTAATTTTGCTACAATGCCCAACTTAAAAAGCTTGGATTGTGGTTACACACCTTTAGGAACTTTGGATGTATCGGGTAACAATTTATTGACTTATTTAGGTTGTAGTTATATGGGTTTGCATAGTTTAAATGTATCCAATCTATCGAACTTAGAAGGCTTAGTTTGTGAAAACAATCAATTAATCCAGTTGGATATTTCAGGACTTACCAAATTGCGCAATCTGCAATGCGCTAATAACCTCATTGAGTATTTAGATTTGAGTGATTTGGCAATTGCTTATCCTGCTAACCAAGGTCCACCTTTTTATGAATTGAGATTTAATAATTTGCAAGCAATGAATGTTAAAAATGGCAGAATTGACAATTTCGGAATGATTACACAAGGAAATCCAAACATGCAGTATGTTTGCTGTGATGAATCTGAAATTGCATTTATACAGAGCTATTATCCGAATTGCAATATAAATACCTATTGCAGTTTTACGCCCGGCGGTGTTAACTATACCATTCAGGGAAGTGAAAAACTCGACCTTGATGCTAATGGCTGTGATAACAATGATATTATTCTCCCAAATTTACGTTTCACGATTGAAAATGGTACTACGTCAGGGAGTATCATAAGCAATGCCTCTGGAAATTATAATATTGACGTTTCAACCGGAAGCTATACCATTACACCCGTTTTTGAAAATCCATCCTATTATACAGCATCGCCAACAAGCTTAGAACTTGCTTTTCCTGATCAGGTTTCGCCTGTAACTCAAAATTTTTGCATTACCCCAAATGGAACACATCAGGATGTTGAAACTTGGATTGTACCCATAATCGGAGCAAGACCAGGTTTTGATTCGAGGTATAAAATCTTTTATAAAAACAAAGGAAATACAGTAATTTCAGGAAGCTTAAATTTTGGTTTTGAAGATAATTATATGGATTTTATCATGTCAACACCTGTACCAAACAGTCAAGCTTTTAGTTTACTGACATGGACTTATGTCAATCTTGCTCCTTTTGAAACTCGCGAGATAGAGGTCATTATTAATATGAATACCCCTTCAGAAACTCTTCCGCTTACTATTGGAGACTTAATAAAATTTGAATCCACCATATTTCCCTTGACTGCTGACGAAACCCAAACCGATAATTCACATCGCTTACAGCAAGTGGTTGTTGGTTCATTTGATCCAAATGATAAGAACTGTTTGGAAGGTAATGTAGTTGGCTTGGAAACGGTTGGTAAGTATGTGCATTACATGATACGGTTTGAAAACACCGGAACGGCTGAGGCAGAAAACATTGTTGTAAGTGATATAATTGATACAACTAAATTTGATGTTAGTAGTTTGGTTCCATTAAGTGGAAGCGCCAGTTTTGTTACGAATATCAAGAATACGAATAAAGTAGAATTCATTTTTGAAAATATTAACCTTCCGTTTGATGATGCCAATAATGACGGTTATGTGGTATTTAAAATAAAAACAAAGTCAACATTGGTTGTTGGGAATACTTTTAGTAATAGTGCAAATATTTATTTTGATTATAATTTTCCAATTCTGACTAATACTTATACTACGACAATTACTGCTTTGGGTACTCAGGATTTTGAGTTTAGTAGTATGTTTAGTTTGTCCCCAGTACCAGCTAAAAATATTTTGACTATTACAACTAAGCAAGATGTGCTAATGAGCTCGGTAAGTATCTATAACACGCTCGGACAGTTAGTTCAAGTAAATACCAATCCGAATACAACATTGGATGTTTCGGAATTAAAATCGGGAAGTTATTTTATTAAGATTGTTACTGATAAAGGAACAGCAAGTGGTAAGTTTATTAAGGAATAAAAGTCGCTCAATACTCCCCAAGCTTCAAGGTATTTGAACTATCGCTTTGACACATAAAAAAAACTCCTCTAGTTATATAAAAAGAGGAGTTTTTTATTTTAATTCGGAAAAGGGTTTCCCCATTTCGCATCAGTATAAACATTAGATCCTGAGAGTGTTTTAAGAAAAGCTATTAACGAATTGATTTCGGCTGCTGTAAAGTGGAGCTGCTGTCCAAAACCATTTGGACGAAGCTTTGGATCGAGATTTGTATTTCCCGGAGCGATATTGATTGTTCCATAATGACCTATAGCCATTTGTAGTGAAGTAAAAAATCCAGTATGCATCAATGGGCCATTCAAGGTTCCGTCTAGTTTGACAAGATCGCGTAGGGAAGGAGCGCGGGTATTGGTAATGTCAATTCCAGTTCCGTTTAAAACGCCAATGATTCCGTTATTTCCTGAATTGGGTGCAATATCAAATTCTGGTGCAGCATGACAGCCTGCACATCCAACTCCTCCGGCTATTCGGTTTCCTGTAGCATCAAAAACGGGAGGAGACAAGAATAAATTTTTGCCCTGATTTTCTTGTGCAGTAAAATTGGGAAACAATTGACCATCATTGGCAACTTGCGCTCGTCCTGTATCATATTTACTATCGAATGATTGAATACTTCGAATAAATTGCGCCAGTGCCAATTGGATTTTATTTTCGGTAATTTCTTCTGAGCCATAGACAAACTTGAAAAGTTCTTTATAATACGCTATTTGATTTAATTTAGTTACCAAACCACTAAAACCTTCATCACCACTAGTACCGCTGAATCCCATTTCGCTATGATTTTGTATGGGTTGTGTAGTTTGTAACTCTAATGTTGCGGCACGTTCATCCCAAAAAAACTTATTTTCAACTGCAAATCGGGTATTGATTAACCTCATGGCATGTCTTCCTGTAGTTCCGTTTACACCAATACTTGCTACATTGGCATCGCTAAAGGCATTCGCTTGTTGGTGACAAGTGGCATAGGAAACAGTATTGGTAGCCGACAAATTTTTATCATAAAACAAGACTCTTCCAAGCGTTGCTCCTTTATTGGTAATAGGATTTCCAGTGGTGTTGTCTTTAGTAATGTATGAGGGAATATTTTGATTGGCATAATTCGCTAAATTATCTACATCGATAGTGGTACCAAAAGTTACCTTTACATTAGCATAGGGGTCAATGTAATTACTTCCTGAATCAGAACTACTGCAAGACCAAAGAGCAGGTAGGAGAACGAATGATAAATAGCGAAGTTTCATAGGATTATTTAGTTACAATTATTTTAAACGTTTTATCATCTTTTCCGCTGGCTATTTTCACAAAATAAATACCATTATAAACAGTGGTTAAATCGATAATGCTCAACGTGCTTCCTTGCAGGATTTTGTTGGTTTGGATTACTTTGCCTAATTCGTCAATCAAAGAAACGTCCAAATTGTCTTCTATCATATCCGATTGAATCGCTATAAAATCCTGTGCCGGATTTGGATAGATTTTAATATTCAAGTTGGACAAATTAAAATCTGCATTTGCTAAGACAAATGTTGTGGTTCCGGCCGGAACTGAAGTAACAGTAGTAACAGCAACATTTCCGTAAAATGTTGGTCCCACTACATAGGGATACGCCGAGTTGTGATTGGCATCTACCGTAGTAAAATAACAATAAATCCCTACTGGATATTCGGGCGTGATACAAAAACGACCATTGTGAACATCTAAATAGGTTGGGTCAGTAGAATGCGCAGCATACTCATAATCTTCTCTAAAATACCCATTGAAGTAGGTGCCTCCAACTGCTGGGCCATTGGTTCTAGATGTATTGGTTCTTAATTGATAACTGGATTTCATTCTTGCGATAGCGCCTGTTCCATCAACATTGGTGTAGCCATAAGCTCCATATATTGGAAAACCATCATAAGCAAATCCCAGCAAAGGCGAATGCACCGTGGGATTTATTACATACAAACCATCAGAAGGATAGGCATCACAAATGGTCGATACCACTTGTAAGTCTAAATTAAATGCACTTGGATTCTGGTGGTGGTGGTAATTTCCCATCGCAGGATGTGCTTTGGCACAATCAAAACCATCACGTTCTGCCGGAATTGCATCTCGGTTCCAAGCTTGAGTAGTCATTGGTCCACCGGCGCAAGGAGGATTTCCAGGTCCACCACAAAGTGCATTTGTAGTATTGTTCCAAGCCACACCATCTCGGTAATCGAATAAAGCCACGCCATTAATAAAAACGCCAATATTTCCACCAGTGGTTGCTGTGGCTGTTCCTGTATTTTGAGTTGCCGTTAACGGAATTCTGAAAATTTTATTCTGAGCTGTTGCTAAGGAAGGATTGCCGCCTTGAAATGGTCCCGTTATATATGCGGGAATTCCTGTTGCCGATACATAAGAATAAGTAGTGTTGTATTGAACCGATTGAACATTGGCTGCAACCGCATCTATAATAGGAGTAGGGTTTCCTGATACATAATGACGACCCGTAATTCCGGTTGTGTTTTGTAACCAGCTTGTAATAGCAGGGTTGGTTTGTGCAAAAAGTATGCAATGGGTACTAAGCAATAAAAGTAAAAGTGCTTTTTTCATAATTAGTTATTTGGTTTGTTGTTTTTTTAGACGACAGAACTTTTTAATTCTTGCGTATTGTTTTAAAATTAATTTTTAGGAAAACTAAATCGTTTATTGAATAGAAATTCTTTATCGGTCAAGGTTACTAAAAAAGCAACCAAATCTACTCGGTCGTTATCGGATAGATTCATGGGTTTTGCTAGTTCCTTTGGTAAGTTTTTATCATGTCCTAGCGAGTTGTAATGCTTCACAACTTCGGTCAAGGTTTTAAATCGGCCATCGTGCATATAGGGAAACGTAAATTGAATGTTTCTTAATGTTGGGATTTTAAAACGCAGATTATCGTCGGATTTGTTTGTGATTTTTATCCGACCTAAATCATTCAAAGTGGTGTCGATTGCCAATCCGTTTTTTTCAAATTTATCACTTCGGAACAATGGTTCTGTATGACACGAAGCACAATTAAGTTTAAACAAGTCATAGCCGTGTTGTTCTTGGGTTGTAAAACTGACCTCGTTGCGCATGACTTTGTCGTACTTTGAATTGGAGGAAGTTAGCATCACCGTAAATTGTGCCAATGCTTTCAACATGCGTTGACTAGTAACTTTATCATCGCCAAAAGCTTTTGAAAATAACGTTCTGTATTTTTCGCTTGCTTGCAATTTAGAGATGACATTTTCCAAAGTTTCATCCATTTCAGAATGATTAGTAATTGGATTGATGGCTTGTACTTCTAAATTATTCACACCACCATCCCAATGGAAATCTTTGTTCCAAGCCAGGTTAATCAGTGCTAAAGAATTTCTGGTGCCAATGCTACCTTCAATGCCGTGACTCAATTGATGGTCGACATGGGTAAATCCCGTTTGTTGCAAATGGCAACTCTGACAGGAAATAGTATTATCGCGCGATAGAATTGGGTCATAAAATAAGTTTCTTCCGAGTTGAAATCCTTCTTCCGTCAACAGATTTTTTTTGAAATCATATTTAGGTTGAGGCCAATTTTCAGGAATTTCTAAGTACAAAGGTGTCGTAAATTGATTGGAAAAGGATAATCCAATAAGCCCAAATACAACATAATATTTCCAATAGGTTCTCATTCTAAATGAAACATTTTAACGCTATCATTGGCTAATTCCAGGGCAATTTTCCCCGGAATCATAACGCTGTTTGTTTGTGATAATTGAATTTTGGAGAAAAAATCATTTAACTCTATCGCAATATTTATTTTGTTATTGCTATTGAAATTGTCATTGCTATTGAAATTGCTATTGTCATTGCCGTTGATTTCTACTTTCCGCATAGCGTAAAAGGGAGAAAGATAACCGCCAATGTGAAACTGAAATTCATTTTTACGAGTTTTGCAACGTGTACTTTTACCTTCTATCTTCATATTGATATAACCGCTTTGCCAAGCCCAATACATTCCTTTGATTGGGTCCAAATCACCAGCCATGGCTCCAGCCGTATTGGTTAGACTATCAATACCAATATTGAAAGTGATTTTGGAAATTAACTTATCTGATTTTTTGCAAATTGGAATTTGAAATGAATTGGAGCTGTCAAAATCGAGTAGGTGCTGGCTGTCGTTTTGTATAAATCTTGAGTTATCGCTATACTGAATTTGAATATTGGAAACATAACATTTAAAAGTGCTGATACTCAAAGTGTCTTTAGTATCAGAAACATAGTTTTTGTTTAATTCTAAAGGAAGTTTATTGAATTTAAGATTAAAATTGAGATGCAACGAATCGCTATTACTTTGAGAATAATTCTGAAAGCAACAAATCAAAAGGAAAACAAGATATATTCCTTTTTTAATCATGTCTTTTTCTTGGTGGCTTGTTTGGCGAAAATATTCGTCCTAATTCTTCGGTTAAATCATTAAAACTATCTTGTTGTTCTGGTTTGCATAGCTTTTTGATATCTTGAAAATGTTTGAAATGCGTTTCTTCAATTTGTTTTTGATAAGTATTCAAAAGTGTAATCAGACTGTCTTTTGTTTTTACATTCACTTCGGATTCACTTAATTGGAAATACAATTCGTTCTTAGTTTGACGAATGTTTGCGTCAAGATTTTTGATTTCTCCGCGATGCCATTGTATTAATTTGGTATAATCCTTTTGTTGGGCAGCATCAAAATGTAATTTTCCAATAATAATTTCCTTTGGTTCGGGTCTGCCTTCATGTAATGGTCCGTGATTTTTTCCATTCAAAAAAAGAAATCCCAGTGTTCCTAAATTGAGTAATAATAGTCCAACAACTGAAATCGTTAAAAGTTTTGTCTTTTCCATCATCGTTAATATAACTGGTTACTTTTATTAATTGTCATTTCTAAATAGGCTGTTGTTGAATTTTTTTCTGATTTTGATTTGGATGCAATTATGCTGACGTTAAGCATAACTAACACAGCTATTGAAGCCGCTGCAAACCAAAGTGTCTTGGATGAGACTTTATTTTGGGGCTCAATTCGCTGCTGGATTTTAGAAAATAAAGCATCATTGGGCGTTACTTGTGTAATTCCGTTGGTGCTGTTTAGAATAGTTTCTATCCAATTATTTTTTTCCATACTCATATAGACGAAGGTTTTTATTTTTTCTTGCGGTAGTTGGTAAATTTTTCTCCTAATTTTTCCTGAAGCGTGACTTTGGCTCTAAATACAAGCGATTCTATTGATGAAATACTCAACTCCATGATTTCTGAAATCTCAGAATTACTCATTCCATCCAATTTGGAAAGTAAAAAAGCAGTCTTCTGATTTTCCGTAAGCGTATTGATAACACTAAAAAGAATTGCTGCTTCTTCTTTGTTTTCCATTAAAATACCAGGATGTTCGAAAGTGGAACTCGTGAGATATTCTTGTTCGTTTTGGCTTTTCTTTCCAAATATAAAAAAGCGTTTCTGACTGTTTTTCTGCTTGATATAATCCAAACATTGATTGATAGTAATGCGGTAAATCCAAGTCTTATAACTCGATTCTTGTTTGAAATTGTCTACTGAATTATAAATTTTGACAAAAACATCTTGCGTAATTTCTTCAGCATCTTCAATATTCTGCAGATAATTCAACGCCACATTGAACACAAGTTTTTTATACTCATGATATAGTTTTTCAAAATGGAATTGGTTTTCAATCATTTGCTTGCTTTCGAGTACAATGATAGCAAATGATTTTTTACTAAGTATAAAATATTCTATATTTGAACTTTCAATAAAAAAAATCAAAACTAATTTTATCATGAAATTATTAGAAGGAAAAGTAGCCATCATCACTGGAGCGAGTAGAGGAATTGGAAGCGGAATCGCCAAAGTATTTGCCCAACACGGAGCAAACGTTGCGTTTACTTATAGTTCATCTGCCGAATCAGCTTTGGCCTTAGAAAACGAATTATCGGCAATGGGAATTAAAGCCAAAGGATATAAATCAAATGCAGCCGATTTCAACGAAGCTCAAAAATTGTCAGACGATGTTATGGCTGATTTCGGAAATATTGACATATTAATTAACAATGCCGGAATCACAAAAGACAACCTTTTGATGCGTATGTCTGAAGAAGATTTTGATAAAGTAATCGAAATCAACTTAAAATCGGTTTTTAATATGACCAAAGCGGTTCAGAAAGTGATGCTTAAAAACCGTAAGGGTTCTATCGTAAATATGAGTAGCGTAGTAGGAGTGAAGGGAAATGCCGGGCAAGCAAATTACGCAGCTTCTAAAGCGGGAATGATTGGTTTTACTAAATCGGTAGCGCTAGAATTGGGTTCAAGAAACATTCGTTGTAATGCTATTGCTCCAGGATTTATTGAAACTGAAATGACAGCCAAATTAAATGCCGATGTGGTGCAAGGTTGGAGAGATTCTATTCCGCTAAAACGCGGTGGAACTCCAGAAGATGTAGCCAATGCGTGTCTTTTCTTTGCTTCCGATATGAGTGCGTATGTTTCTGGCCAAGTGTTGAATGTTTGCGGAGGAATGCTTACTTAAAAATAATTATGAATTTTGAATTATGAATTTTGAATTGTTCGATTCATTTATAATTTAAAATTTAAAATAAATTCTTTAAATGAATACCACAACAATCTTGTTATTACTTGTATCAATACTAATTGCTGCTGGTTTATCATTTTACCAATACCTATACAAAGCTAAAAGCAAGTCGAAAGTGACGCTGCTTTTGGCTTTTTTGCGTTTCTTCAGCATTTTCGGATTACTACTTTTATTGATTAATCCGATTATTACCCGAAAAACTATTGAAACGGTAAAAACTCCGTTGCCTATTGTAATCGATAATTCGGCTTCTATAAAAGATTTGAAAGCAAATAATTCGGCGATGGAAGTCTTTAAAAAACTTTCTGAGAATTCCGATTTAGCGAACAAGTTCGAAGTACAGACTTATCAGTTTGATTCCGATTTTTTGCCATCGGATACCATTGATTTTAAAGGAACACAATCTAATATTGATGTGGTTGCCAAGAATCTTAAGAACATCTATAAGAATACAAATTACCCAACGGTTTTGATTTCTGATGGAAACCAAACATCGGGTGAAGATTACGTTTTCGGGTTCAACCCCGATAACAAAGTCTATCCATTGGTTGTTGGTGATACGATGACGTATTTAGATTTAAGGATTTCGCAATTGAACGTCAACAAATATGCTTTTCACAAGAATAAATATCCAGTTGAAGTATTCCTGAATTATTCGGGAACAAAAAGTATCAATGCTACGTTTAAAATCTCTCAAGGGAATTCGGTTTTAAATGAGCAAACGGTTTCTTTTTCACCTTCTAAAAAATCGGCAACGCTGAATGTTTTACTTCCGGCGGATAAAGTGGGAATTCAAATTCTGAAAGCAACACTATCATCAAAAGAACAGGAAAAGAACACGTATAACAACACCAAAAATTTTGCAGTAGAAGTCATTGATCAAAAAACAGAAGTTGCCTTGATTTCTACCATTTCTCATCCTGATTTGGGTGCGATAAAACGCGCAATAGAATCTAATGCGCAACGAAAAGTAACTATTATTAAGCCAAACCAAGTCAGTTCGTTACTTAATTATAATGTTTTGATTTTGTATCAACCAAATGCAGAGTTTAAAGCTATTTTTGATCAGAATAAAAATGCGAGAATCAACAGTTGGATTATTACCGGAAATGATACCGACTACACTTTCTTAAATCAAAATCAGGATAATTTTACTTTCAAAATGAGTGGAAGTAAAGAGGATTATTTGGCTTCATTCGACACTCAATTTAATCTTTTTGCATTAGATAATTTCGGATTTGAGCAATTTCCGCCCTTAGAAAATCCGTTTGGAACGATCACAGAAACCGGAAACGTGAATGTTCTTTTATCATCTACCATCCGAAACATCGCAACCAATCAACCTTTGTTGGCTTTCGCTGAAAATCAAGGCAAGCGAAACGCTTACTTATTTGGTGAAAACATCTGGAAATGGCGTGCGAATACTTACGTAGATAAAAAAAGCTTTGCCGATTTTGATATTTTCTTAGACAAAACAATACAATATTTGGCTTCTAATAATTCTAAAAAATCTTTAGTTGTCAATCACGAACGCTTTTACAACTCGGGTGAAGGTATCGAAATTACGGCGCAGTATTTCAATAAGAATTATGAATTGGATGAAAAAGCGCGATTGACCATTTCAGTTACCAATAAAAAAACCAAACAAGTTAAAAACTACGATTTGCTTCGAACATCTAACGCATTCAAAGTAAATCTTGACGGATTATCCGCTGGAAATTATACGTTTACAGTAAAAGAATTGAACTCTAATTCAGTTTACAGCAGTGGTTTTGAAGTCTTAGATTTTAATATTGAAAAACAATTTGTGAACCCAGATTGGAACAAATTAAACCAATTGGCAAACCAGACCAAAGGAAAAGCTTTCCTTGCCAATCAGACTGATGTACTTATAAAACAACTTCTTGCAGACGAAAGTTATAAAGCCATTCAAAAGACTTTGGTTAAAAAATCACCACTTATTGATTGGGTTTGGCTACTTGTTTTGATCGCCATTTCTTTAGGTACAGAATGGTTTATCCGAAAGTATAACGGACTGTTATAATCGCTATTTCTTTAATTTTAACATAATTAACTATGATTGTATTTTGTAGGCTTAATAATTATAGTACTTTTGCCAAAATGTAAATTATTAAAATTATGAAAGTTAGATTTTTACTAGTATTCCTTATTGGAGTTGTTTCGTTATCAAATGCACAAAGTTTTACTTCTGAAATGGTTCAGTTTAGAGTTCCTGTTGTAGCAAAATTTCCAATAGAAGCTTTGAATAGAAATTTTAAAGTTAAAGTTACTTCGCCATACACGTTGAAAACGGATGATATTGTGGCACAATCAAAAGTAGATTTTCAAGCAGAGTTAAAAAATTACGATAAAGTTGTAGCAGATAGCGAAGTGGAATTCAAAGATAAATTAAAAACTTACGATGAAGATGTTATTAATTCTAAAGAAAAATATGCTTTAGAATCAGCCGAATTTAAAAAAATGTCTTTATTAGAGCGTTTGGCAATGACCGATCAGGGTAAAGCGCCAAAATTAGTTACACCAACTAAGCCCGTATATTACAAACCAACTAAACCCGTTTATAGCGAACCAAATTTTAACAATTATATCATTGTGGATAATGATGTTTTGGCTTCACAAATTGGAATTACAGGATTCACGAAAGGTGGAAGTTATGTAGATATAATGCTTGATATCAAAAAAATGAATTTTCAAGATAATGCTGGACAAACATTCGCTAATCAACCTACAAAATTGATTGTTAAGATAAATGGAACCGAAAAGATAAATACTATGTTTTATCAGGATTTCAAATTGTACTCGACTTCTCCGTCTAATAATTTGAACAAACCTTTATCTGAAAAGAATTATTTGAATGAAGTTATTGCTCATGTAAACGCGTATTTAGATGAGAATTACGGTATTCGTTACACAACGCCATCGGTAAAAATAGTTTCTGTTAAAAACAAAGGAAAATACGATGATTTAGAAAAAGCTTCCGTTTATGTGTCAACTAATTTGAGAAAACTAAATCCGGAAAGTCCAGAAATGACTGCAGCGGGAATGGCTGGAATGCAAAAAGGAATTGATATTTGGAAAGATACGATGACAAAAATCCAATGGAAAGACAAAAAAGCTGATTTGAATGCTAAAATCGGAACGTTTGTATCATTTAACTTAGTTCGTTTATACATTGCACTTGGCGACAAAAAAGAAGCTGAAAAACAACTGAATGCGTTGCAAGAAAATATAATTTATATGGACTTGTCTTATGAGGAAAAAGCAGAATTAAAACAATTTGAAAGCGCAATTTACAAAGTATAATTATGAAATATTTTAGAATTTTCACATTGATTTTGGTGCTAACATCTACGACGATGTCTGCTCAAATCAAAAAAGAATGGGGTTCAAAATTTGATTATAATGTGAATCTTGAAGAAGATCCAAAAGTGGTTTTGGCCGATAATTATGGGCATTACTTAATGACTGCGGTAAACAAACATGGAATGATGGCCCAACACGGTATCATCATGAGAAAGTTTGATCAGAAAAATAATCTGGTTAACACGTTTACTCAGGATTTTCCCGAAAAAACGATGTTTACTTTATACAATTATTTAGGAAGTTACGAATTAGGAAAAGACAAAATTGTAATCTTTATTGATGGTTATTCGAATAAAGCTAAAAAGAAGTCCATTCACAGAATGATTTTTGATAAAACTACGGATAAATTTACGTCTACTTTAATTGTCGATTACACCTTTGAAAGTATTTCAAAATCGGGAACTGCTACGGTTGTTGCTTCTCCAAACGGTACTTATTTTGGAATCGTGTATTCTAAATTCTCCAACAGAAAAATCGCTGAAGTGGATGACTGCTTGGTAATTGACGGTAAATCTTTTGCAGAAGTTTGGAAGAAAACAATCACTTTCCCATTAGAATTCTATTCGGGAGATGTTACGATGACGAATTCAGGTAAATTAGTTTTCGTTAAGCGAGTAGTTGAAAAAGGAGAAAAGCACAGTTTATATGTTGTTGATGCTACTAGCGAAGCCGATAAAGATTTAGGTGCTGAAATTAAAATCAGTAAACCTTTAGCAATTTCTATCGGAACTCAGGATTATCTTGTTGCTTTCAATTTTAAAGCTAGTTTAAGAGAAGCTTCATACAGCAACATTATGCTTTATGATTTGAATGGTGGAAAAATTTTGAATAACGATAAAATAGATGCTTTCCCTGGAATCAAAGATATTCAGGATGTAAAATTCAATAGTGTAACTGTTCAAAATAATCAAATTGAATTGTTTACTGAATGTAAATACAAAACAGGTTCTAAACCATCATCTGCTTTTCCAAACGATCCTAAGTTTAATGATCCTGTTTATTCATTTGGAGCTGGCATGTTGATTGTAATGAATACAGAAGGTAAAGTCACAAAAAGCATGAACCTGCTTCCAAAAGTTCCGTTCAGTAATGAATTGGTAAATAATTTTGGATTATTGAATATAAAAGGAAACTATTATTTGAACACCGTTGCTTGGGGCGGAGACAAAAACAATGAGGAATATCCTGTTTTGTATCAATTGACGTCACCAAATTTTATATTGAATGTACAAAACATTCAGTTGCCAATCGCTCCTTATCAATACAACAGTAGAATAGATGGTGATTTTAGCGGAGGATATTATGTTCACCAATTTATGAACTATTTTCAGGATAGTAAAAAATTACTTCTCGCCAAATATTACAGCGACGGAAAAGTAGTGTTTGTAAGCTATACCGGCGTATTTTAAAAAAACAATAAAAACCTTCGAGAAATCGGAGGTTTTTTTTATAAGTTAATTGTTCGCTCTATTTCTTTCCTGCTTCGAATTATAAAATCTACACTCGAATTTTCTATAATCTCCCACAAGTTTATATTCTTATAATGCTTTTGTCCGATGATGAGCATATGATTGTCAGTTTTCTAAATTTTGATAAAAGCGTTTGGAATTGCTAATTATTTAAAAATGTTCATTTCCTCATTATAGATTGGACTTTGAATGCTTAAAAAATTTAAAACACTATGAAAAATATAGTTTTGAGATATTAATTTATTAGGCTTTAATTTTTTCGAACTATTATCAGAATACCAGACGATAAACGGAATCTCATACTGTTCTTTAGGAGCAATACTTAAAGGTAATCCATGCATATATAGATTATTTTCTCCTAAGGATTCACCATGGTCTGAAACAAAAATCATCGCACTTTTATACTCTGGTAATTGTTTTAAATCTTCAATTACTTTTGATAAAATATAATCAGTATAAACTATAGTATTGTCATAAGCATTGATTAGTTCTGTATGCGAACAATTTGCTAATTCAACGCTATTGCAAACGGGTTTAAAAGTTTCAAATTGAGAAGGATATTTCTTGCTATAAGTAGGTCCATGACTTGTACTTGTATGCAATATTATTAATATTTTATTTTTTTTACTGGCTAGTATTTGTTCTTTTAATCCAGCTAAAAGAACTTCATCATAATTACATCCTTCACCTTTGCAATTTGGCATTAAAACTTCTCTATTTTGATAATCTTTTATGTGAATTGGAGGTTCTCCCCAATTTGTAGTTCTCCAAATAACGTCTACATTATTTCGATATAAATAATTGGGTAAAATTTCATACAAATCGTCTGTACGAGTATGCTCTAAGATACATTTTAAACCTGCGGAAGTATAAGTGGCTCCAGCGTTAGCATTAAAATGAAAGACATTCGGTATTTTTGCAAGTAGTGGATTGGTATTTTTATTGTATCCATATAAAGAAAAATTTTCGCTTCTGGCAGATTCTCCTATAACTAATATTACAACTGATTTTTGTGTATCCTTTATTATTGCATTTGGTAATAAAATTTCTTTCTTATTTTTTTGGTACTGATGAACATTAAAAAGAGTAATATTAACTGTGTAGGACCAAGGCATAGCAAGTCCACCTAATACTTTTGAATTTTTATCAATCCACAGCACATTGCTTGAATTTACAAATACTAAACTTAAAATAAATAAAAGTGTAAGTGAAGTGATGGTTAAAAACTTCTTTGCAGTTACATTTATAATTGTAACTTTAATGATATAAATGCTAGGAAGAATACCAAAGAAAATTAGGTATAAAACTAATTTAATGGAAAAAAAACCACTAGACTCTTCAAATTTTGTATTGAGCACATTGCCAATCATGCTTTCATCTAATATAACGCTGTAGGTATTAATAAAGTAAATAGCAACTGCGTTGATCATAAAGAATAAGACCAACAAAAATTTTCCGACAAAACGAGAAAGAAAAAAAATGATAAAAAAAACAAAAGCATTTAAAACTACCATTAGAATAATTAAACTAATAATAATAACAATACCATCGCTACTTTTATAATCAACATTATTAACAACAAATTTAAAAAAAGGGTAATGAAAGAATAAAAAATTAAGCAGACTCATTAATAAAACGAAATGAGTTATTTTTAAAATATTTTTTAAGATATACATAAGTGATTTTATAAAGTGAAATAAGTAAACAAATTAGGGTCAAATAATATATTACCAAATTTTCATACATTATTTTGTAAATTAACGAAATGCTGCAACTTAGCATTAACACTATAAAAATTGGGTAATATTTTTTATTGTTGATCCACGCAAAAATTTTATATTTTATGATGACAAAAATCCCTAAAAGTCCAGAAATATATCCAATAATACTGCCAATAATAACATCAAGTGGGTGATGTGCTCCGACGCCAACTCTTGTAAACGCAATTGCTAATCCTAAGATGATTATAGTAAAAATCCATAAAATTTTATATTTCAACATTTTAGGCATAAATGCAAATAACAAAACAGTAAGTGTTGTAAAGACTGTAATTGAGTGTCCGGAAGGTAAACTCGCAAAACCTATAGCTTTTTTTCCGATTATTATAAAACTACTATCATCATAGACTTCATGAGGTCGTGGAACTCTAAAAATAGTTTTGAGTAAACAAGAAAATAGAGCCGCAACTATGGTAGATGATAATAAAGCCTCCCATAATTTTGGTGCTTTTATAATAAAAATCGATAGCAATGCAAAAAAAATTGAAGTATCTCCTATTTGGGTAAGATTCGCGATAAAGTTTGGATATTGTCCTAAATTATAATTAATATAAAAAAAAGTGCCTTTTTGAATTTTTACGTAGTTAACCGTATTTAAGGCATCTTGAGTACTAAGAACTACTACAATTAAACTTAAGAAAAATATGGGTAAAAAAAATAAAGATGATTTGAGTTTGGAATAATTGTTAATAACATTTGTATTCATATAACTTTATTCTTTATTGATTGTTTTTAACAGGCTTATTTAAAATACTTATTATTATCTTACTTGGATTGTCAAACAATTTGACAAACCAAAACTAATGATAATACTAACAGCAACAATTAGTATTATGTAAATAATTCAAAAATATTATTAAAAAAATTCATTAAGCTTAATTAAATAAAGCTTATTGCTTTTGATTAAATTTAAGCTCAGAACTTAATTAATATTTGATTAATAAAGTATTGATTTTAGTAATAGCTTTTTAATTTTGATTTAAATTTACCAAAAAAAATAGCCGCTATGAAGCACATACTTATAGTTGAAGACGAAGAAGGAATTCTTCAATTTCTGAAACAGGGATTAGAAGAAGAAAATTATCAAATTTCTGCTGTTAATAATGGCTTAGAAGGTTATACTCTTTCTCAAAAAGAAAAGTTTGATTTGATACTTTTAGATTGGATGCTTCCCAAAATGACCGGCCTAGAAGTTTGTCAAAAAATCAGAGAAACCGATACTAAAACACCTATTATTTTCCTGACGGCTAAAGATACAGTTCAAGAAACGGTAGAAGGTTTAAAAACAGGTGCAAACGATTATATTAAGAAACCTTTCAGTTTTGACGAACTGTTAGAACGCATTAAAGTCCAGCTTCGAGATAAAAAAGACCAAGAAATATTAACTCTCGGTCCAATTGAAATCAACATCCAAAAACACGCTGTTACTGTTGATAAACAAAATGTTGCGTTGACACAAAAAGAATTCGACTTGCTATCGTATTTGGTTAAAAATAAAGGAACCGTTTGTTCAAGAACACAAATAATTCAGGATGTTTGGGATATTCATTTCGATTATGATACGGGAGTTATTGATGTTTTTATGAATTCTATTAGAAAAAAACTCAACTTAAAAGTAGACGAAGATTACATTAAAACCATTCGCGGTGTGGGTTATATCGCCAACGATTAAATAAATGCAACAACTTTCTTTTAAAAATAGAATTGCTTCCAATTACCTAATTTCTACAGCATTATTAATTTTTGTAGTGTTTTTTGTCATATACGCAATTGTACGATTCAGTGTGTATGTGAAGGTGAATAACGACATCAAATTGGAAGTTGTCAAACACTTAAAAGAAATTGAGGTCAAGGAAAACTGCGTCCTTCTTATTCGTGAAAAACAGTGGAAAAAGGTGCAGTTCAACAAGGTAGACATCAGTCCAGCTTTCATTCAATTTGTGGATGAATTAGGAGCATTAGTGGATAAATCTCCGAATCTAAAACAAAAAAAACTAACGTATTATCCTTTAGCAATCAATAATGTTTTGTTTGACGGAAGGCTTGAAAACACTTCAGTTAGACAAATACAAGTTCCTTTATATCAAAATACTAAGATAATTGGATTTATGATCATCGCCATGTCTTTAGAAGATTCTGCAATGGTTTTGAATAATTTATTTTTCATATTAATAGTAGCTTATCCTTTGATACTTTTAGTACTATTTCTTATTGCGCGATTCATAGCAGGAAGAAGTATAAAACCAATATGTTCCATAATTCAGACCTCTAATATTATCACCAAAGACAACCTGAAATCTAGAATTCCCTTACCAATTAATCGTGACGAACTTCACTTGCTTTCTGAAACCATTAACAATTTGTTGGATAGGGTAGAAAATGCGATCGAACGTGAAAAACAATTTACTTCTGATGCTTCACACGAACTGAGAACTCCACTGGCTGTGATCAAAGGCACAATGGAAGTTTTGGTGAGAAAACCTCGTAGCGAGAAAGAATACAAAGACAAAATCGATTTCTGTATCAACGAAGTCAATCGATTGAATAATTTAGTTGATGAGCTACTTTTATTAGCACGATTTGAAAATCAAAGAAAATCGTTGAAGACTGAAAAAATATCTTTAAATGCTTTATTCTTAGATGTTATTTCAAGAAATTCGACAATTATCAATGAAAAAAAACTGAAATGTGTGGCTACTTTTTCGAAGGATTTTTATGTTGAAACGGATTCCTACTTGTTTACCATTATAAGTAATAATATTTTAACCAATGCGGTCAAATATTCGAAAGTAAATAGCTTTATAACTTTTGATTTAAAAGACACAAAAAAAGCGGTAGTCTGTACAATTTCTGATAACGGAATCGGAATTGCAAAAGAAGATATGAAGAAAATTTTCGACCAGTTTTATAGATCCAAATCTTCCGATCATCCAGAAATAAAAGGAACTGGTTTAGGGTTGTCAATTGTAAAACGATTATGTATTTTACTTAATATCGATTTGAATATTGAAAGTAAAGAAAATGTGGGAACTCAAGTAACCTTAAGTTTTCCTAAATAATCAAAATGGATTCTAAACTGCTAAATATGATATATATCATTCCAATTTTAATATTTAAATTCATTGTTGTCCGATAAAAAAGAAGCCAAAAAGATGGCTTCTTTAAATGAATCGT